>NZ_JBFUFK010000086.1:0-28702 GCF_056403475.1 Rhizobium sp. P2_G9
TTTTCGTTCCCTCCCGGATTGTTATTTGACCGCGCCGAATGTCAGCCCGCGCACCAGCTGCTTCTGCGAGAACCAGCCCATGATCAGGATCGGCGCGATGGCCAAGGTCGACGCTGCCGACAGCTTCGCCCAGAACAGACCCTGCGGGCTGGAGAACGAGGCGATGAAGGCAGTCAGCGGCGCGGCATTGGTAGTCGTCAGCTGGATCGTCCAGAAGGATTCGTTCCAGGCAAGGATGATGTTGAGCAGCATGGTCGACGCAATGCCGGGCACCGCCATCGGGGTCAGCACATAGACGATCTCGCCCCAAAGCGTGGCGCCATCCATCCGCGCCGCCTCGAGGATTTCGCCYGGGATTTCGCGGAAATAGGTGTAGAGCATCCAGACGACGATCGGCAGGTTGATCAGCATCAGCATGACGCAGAGYGCGGCACGGCTGTCGAGCAGGCCGAGATTGCGAAACAGCAGGTAGATCGGAAACAGCACCGCCACCGCCGGCATCATCTTGGTSGASAGCATCCACATCARGATGTCCTTGGTGCGCTTGGCMGGCGCAAAGGCCATCGACCAGGCMGCCGGCACGGCRAYGATCAGCGCCAGGATCGTCGAGCCGACGGAGAGGAACACCGAATTGAGGAAGGGCGTGAAATAGTCCTTCTGGCTCTCGACGTCATAGTAGCTTTCCAGCGTGCCGGACGGGATCAGGTTGAAGCCCTGGATCGCTTCCTGCTCCGACTTGAAACTGGTGATGATCGTATAAAGGATCGGAAAGAAGATCAGCAGTGCGATGATCCAGGCAACGATGGTGACGACTGCGGTGCGTCTGGTGGAAACAGCTCTGGCCATGATGCCCTCCTATCGGTCCAGGTTCTTGCCGACCGCCCGCATGGCGAAGAAGGCGACGATGTTGGCAAGGATGACTGCGATGATGCCGCCYGCRGASGCYTGGCCGATTTTGAATTCGAGCAGCGCCTTCTGGTAGACGAGGAACGGCAGGTTGGTCGAGGCATAGCCGGGGCCGCCATTGGTGGTGACCAGGATTTCCGCGTAGACGCTGAGCAGGAAGATCGTCTGGATGAGMACGACGACCGTGGTCGCACGCGCCAGATGCGGGACGACGAGGTAGATGAAGCGGTTGAAGAAGTTGGCGCCGTCCATCTCCGCCGCTTCCTTCTGCTCGCCATCGAGCGATTGCAGTGCGGTGAGCAGGATCAGCGTCGCGAAGGGCAGCCATTGCCAGGCGACGATGATGATGACCGACAGCAGCGGATATTGCCCGAACCAGTCGATCGGATGGAGGCCGAGCGCACGGGCGAGATCGGCGAACACGCCATATTGGGCATGCATGATCATGTTCTTCCACACCAGCGCCGCGACCGGCGGCATGACGAAGAAGGGCGAGATCACCAGGATGCGGACAATGCCCTGGCCCCAGATCGGCTGGTCAAGCAGCAATGCGAGCGCGACACCGCCGATAATGGTGATCAGAAGTACGCCGACGACGATCTGCAACGTGTTGAGGATGGCCCACAGGAAAGCCGGATTGTGCAGGAACAGCAGGTAATTGGAAAATCCGACGAAACCGTCGCGGATCGGATTGAGCGGGTTATACTGCTGGAACGAGAACCACAGCGTCAGCGCCAGCGGTATCGCCATCCAGACGAAGAGTAGGATCACCGACGGCGCCAGCATTGTGCGGGCAAGCGTCCGGGTTTGTTGCGTGGCCATTCCAATGCTCCTCCCAGGCTTCGGCTATCTTGATCCCCCAGAAGAGGGGACGATGCCGCTTATGTCTTGATTGTTTTCAGTGCCGCCGCGGAGCGCGCGAAAATGACGGCAACTGCAGTTCGCTACTATTTTTTGCCTGTTTTGATCCCGAAAATCGGTTTTCACGTTTGGCAGGCTGGGTCTAAAGGGGCTGCCCGACCGGAGGAGACCGGACAGCCAGTTCGTCCTTGGGAGACGTAACTTTTATGGATTACTTGATGTAGCCGCCTTCAGTCATGGTGGCGGTGGCAGCATCCTGGGCCTGCTTCAGGGCGTCGTCGACGCTCATCTGGCCGGCAAGAGCGGCGGAGAAGAGCTGGCCAACGGTGGTGCCGAGACCCTGGAATTCCGGAATGGCGACGAACTGCACGCCGACATAGGGAACCGCCTTGACCGTGGGCTTGGTCGGGTCGGCGGAGTTGATGCTGTCGAGCGTCATCTTGGCGAAGGGTGCCGCTTTCTGGTAGTCGGGGTTGCTATAGAGCGAGGTGCGCGTGCCCGGGGGAACGTTGGCCCAGCCTTCCTTGTCGGCGACGATCTTCAGATAGTCCTTCGAGGTTGCCCAGGCGACGAACTTTTCGGCAGCATCGACCTTCTGCGAACCAGCGGGGATCGCCAGCGACCAGGCCCAGAGCCAGTTGCCGCGCTTGCCGAGACCATTGTCCGGCGCCAGCGCATAACCGACCTTGTCGGCCACCGTCGAAGCCTTGGGGTCGGAGACGAAGGAAGCAGCCACCGTGGCATCGATCCACATGCCGCACTTGCCCTGCTGGAACAGCGCCAGGTTTTCGTTGAAGCCGTTGGACGAAGCGCCTTCCGGGCCGGCGTCCTTCATCAGCTGGACGTAGGTTTCGAGCGTCTTCTTCCATTCCGGCTGATCGAACTGCGGCTTCCAGTTCTCATCGAACCAGCGGGCGCCAAAGGAATTGGACATGGCGGTCAGGAAGGCCATGTTTTCGCCCCAGCCAGCCTTGCCGCGCAGGCAGACGCCGTTGACGCCATTGGCGCGGTCGGTCATCTTGCGGGCTGCCTGGCCGATAAAGTCCCAGGTCGGCGCGTCAGGCATTTTCAGCCCGGCCTTGTCCATCAGGTCCTTGCGGTACATGACCATCGAGCTTTCGCCGTAGAAAGGCGCAGCAAAAAGCTTGCCGTCGACGGTAAGGCCACCGCGAATGGCCGGCAGCAGGTCGTTGACGTCGTAGCTGTCGCCGAGCTTGTCGAGCGGCACGAGCCAGTTCTGCTTGGCCCAGATCGGAACTTCATAGGTGCCGATCGTCATAACGTCATACTGACCGCCCTTGGTGGCGATGTCGGTGGTGACGCGCTGACGCAGGACGTTTTCTTCCAAAGTCACCCATTGCAGCTTGATGTCCGGATTCTTCTTGGTGAAGTCATCCGTCAATTTCTGCATGCGAACCATGTCGCCGTTGTTGACCGTTGCGATCGTCAGCGTCGTGTCCGCATAAGCCATGCCGTACATGGCCAGAGCCGTGCTTGCGCCCAGCAAAACCGTTCTCAAGTTCATGATCTTCCTCCCACAGAAGAAATGAGCAAATGCTATGCCCGTGAGCATTTATTCGTTTATTAGAGAAAACTGTCAAGCGGAAATCGTCGCTGCGGTGCAGCAATGTTGGTTTGGGCGCTGGAGGAAGGCGGATTACAGAAACAATGATCGCGGTTGCGATTTGTTCCGGAACGCTCCGGAATAGCGCTCAGGAACCGAATCTCGAGCGGGACGATTTTCTGGATTTGGTTGCCCGTTGTTGTGAAATATGACAACATGGGTGCATGAGAGAAATCCTGTGGGTGAAAGCAGCGCGTAAGGAATTCGAAACATTCCCCACAGGCGCACGCGACATCATGCAATCCGCACTGGTCATCGCCGCGGAAGGCGGCAAGGCGGATATCGCAAAGCCCATGAGCGGTTTGGGATCGGGCATCATGGAAATCGCCCTGCCCTATCGCACAGACGCATATCGAGCCGTCTACGCGCTTCAATTTGGCGATGCTATCTGGGTGGTTCACGCCTTCCAGAAGAAATCAACCAAAGGAATCGCGACGCCTCAAAAGGAGGTGGATCTGATCAAGGCGCGATTGAAGCGAATAAAGGAAATGATGCCATGAGTGACGACGACTTTGAAATCGTTCGGGGAAGCGACAATATCTTTGCCGACTTCGGCGATCCCGATGCCGAAACCAAGCTGATGAAGGCCAAGCTCGCGGCGGAAATCATTGCCGTGCTCGACAAGCGCAAGTTGACTGTGCGCGCAGCCGAGGAAATAACGGGCGTGGCCGCTGCTGATATATCCCGGGTGAGAAACGCCGATCTGGCCAAGTTCACTCTTGATCGGCTGGTGCGCATCCTGCACCGACTGGCACCGGACGTAGAGGTTGGCCTGACATTTTCAACCCGGAAGCATAACCGGAGTGAGCAGGCCTTCGTCCAGTAGTGGAAAAACGGCGGCCCTCAAACGAGCACGACGATCCCGAAGCCGTATCCGCGCGACGGCTTGAGTCGGATCGCAGATCAACCGATCACACGCATCATTGAACCGTTGCCATGGCATTGGGAACCGAGATGCAGGATATTTCGCGAAGGCTGACGCTGCTTGAAAAAAAGCTCGACGAACTGGCCGAAGACTGCGATCCGATGTCGGCCAGCCAACTCGAAGGCTATCTCGCGGGCATCGTCGTCTGCCCCGATCTGATCATGCCGAGCGAATGGCTACCGCTCATCTGGGACGCGGAAGGCCAGGGTGACGGCCCCGTCTTTCAGAGTGCCAAGCAGGCTGAAAAATTGACGAGCCTGGTCATGGAGCACTACAACGCCATCACCGCCGATATCGGCGCGGGCAGATTTGCACCTGTCTTCGACGTCGATACCCGCAATGACGATGTCCTGTGGGAAATATGGATCGACGGCTTCGAGACCGCCATGCGCCTGCGGCCGAAGAGCTGGAGGGTCTATCTCGGCATGGGTGAAAACATAGCGGCCGCCATGGCCGGACTGGTTGCCCTCTCCGATATCGCCACCGGCAAAAGCAAGCTCAAAAAGAAGAATATTGACGAACTCCAGTCCGCCGCGCCGGACCTCATCGCCGGCTGGATCGAAACCCTCAACGCCGCTCGCGTCCCCCGGTCTGCGCTATCAATGCCGCCCGCGTCTGCGCCGATGCAAAATATGAAAGTCGGTCGCAACGATCCATGCCCTTGCGGCTCCGGCAAGAAATACAAGAAATGCTGCGGCGGTAACTAAAAACAGAAATTGAGCCTGCAGCAGACGGGTCGACTTAGAGACATAGTTCGCCGGCTTACAATGCGATCGAATAGCGGAAAAACTCGTCCCGCTTGTTGTAGCTGTCGTACAGTTTCTGCGCCGTCACATTGCCCTCGGCCGTGATCCAATAGATCGAAGCCCAGTCCGCCGCCTTGCCCAGCGCCACGAGATCATCGAGCAGTGTCCGGCCGACGCCGTGGCCGCGTACGGTCGGACTGACGAACAGGTCTTCGAGATAGGAGGTCGGCCGCGTGTCCCAGGTGGTCAGGTGCGTATGATGATGGGCGAAGCCGACGAGCGCGCCGTCCAGCGTGGCGACGCGGCAGGTGAGCGGGTTCATCGGATCAAGGATGCGCGCCCATGTCGCCATGGTGATGTCAGGCGCGATCGTCACCTTGTAGAAGGTCAGGTAGCCCTGCCACAGCACCTGCCACTGATCGAGGTCGCTCGCCCCGGCATTGCGGATTTCGACGGCCATGACGGCTCCTCAGAAGCGTTGCTTCAGTTTCTCGATCAATTCGCCCAGCAGTTGGTCGGTTGCCGCCGCTTCGCCTGTTTCGACATAGATGCGCATTTCCGGCGCGTTGCCGGACTGGCGGAAATGCACCGTGTCGCCATTGGCAAAGGCCATGCGCACGCCATCGAGCGTGGACACCGCGACCGGCGCCGCAATGCGCGGATCGAAGGCGGTGCGGAAATCGGCCGAAGCCTCGATCTCGCCGAGAAACACTTTCGCCTTGTCGCCCGGCACGTCCTTGACGCGATCGGCCTTCATGAAGCGCGGCGGCAAGGTGCCGGCCAGCGCCGACAGCGTCAGCCGCTCCTGCTTGGCAAGCACAAGGCAGGCGATGGCGGGCAGCACGGCATCGCGGGTCGGCAGGCGCGGAAGCGAACCATTCGCCAGCGAAATATCGTCCTGCAGCAGGAAGCCGCCATTGGCTTCGAAACCGGCGGCCGGATGCTCTTTCGCGGTTGCCATCGCCGCCACGACATAGGGCGAGCCGATACGCGTGCGTTCGACCGTGCCGAACCAGCCCGATTCTTCCACCGCGCTGGTGGAGGAGAGCGGGGTGACGACGGTCTTGGTGCCGATCACCCGGGCGGTGAGCACGCCGAGCACATCGCCATTGATCTGGCGGCCGGTCTCGTCGATCACCAGCGGCCGGTCGCCATCGCCATCGGTCGAGATCACCGCATCGAGGTGCTGCTCGACGATCAGCGCCCGGGCGCGGGCAATGTCCTCGGGATCCAGTGCCTCGGTATCGACCGCGACAAAGCGCTCGACACGACGGAAGGGAAGAATATCGGCCCCCAATCCCTCAAAGATCCGCACAAGCAGATCGCGGCCGACGGCGGAATGCAGGTCGATGCCGATCTTCAATCCCGCCAGCGCCGCAGCGCCGAAGGCGCTGACATAGCGCGACACATAGTCCTCGGCGACCGCGGCGAGCGGCTCACCCGGCGCGATGGCGGCCGCGATGCGGCCTTCGCCGATGATCGCCTCGGCGCGGACGCGGACCGGCGCTTCATCGTCCTTCAAAAACTCGCCATCCGGCCGATAGAATTTTATGCCGTTATAGGTTTCCGGAATATGGCTGCCGGTGACCATGATCGCCGGCGCCTGTCGCGCCATGGCATAAGCCGCAAGCGCCGGCGTCGGCACCGTGCCGGCCCAGACCGGCGTCCAGCCGGCGGCCTTGACCGCGGCGAGGCACTGGCCGGCAATCCGCGGGCTCGAATCGCGCAGATCGGCGCCGACATAGGCGATGCGGCCGGCGGCACTGGCCTCGAAGCGTTCAAGAAAGGCGCCGATATAGGCTGTGCACAGGCTCTCGGTAAAATCCACGGCGGGACCACGAAGCCCCGAAGTTCCAAATGCTGCCGCCACGCGCAATCTCCTTAGGTTTCTCTCTCTGAGCCATAACGGAAATTGGGGCGTTTTCAACACGAAGCCGGCAATCAAGCTAAATTCCGCCACCTCGCCTTTTTTTGCCGCGCGAGGGGCGTTGAACTTTTCCGGATAAATGCTATTTAGGGCGCATTGCCGCTTCGGGCGGCAAACGGTGTGGGGCTATAGCTCAGCTGGGAGAGCGCTACGTTCGCAATGTAGAGGCCAGGAGTTCGATCCTCCTTAGCTCCACCAAAAGGTCTCTGTTTCATTATCGTTTTCGGCGCCCCGCCGATGAGGCGCCGTTTTCTGGCAGGCAGCCACGCACTCCGATTTGACTAATGCCATTTCAATCATTGATTAATGGTCGCTTGACCGCACCACTTTGGCTGAAGTATCCACTAGCAGTCTAGTGGCGAGGATCGCTGCGAGACGCCAGCGGTGAATGCCTCGCTTGGGGGAGTTGACGGCAAGGGATCCGAGAGGGCTTGCTGTTTTAAACGGCGGCAGCCAGCTGCGGTTTTCGCGCTCGTTTCCCATGCTACGCGCTTGACTTCCTGTTTGCAGGCAGAAGCTGAACAAGCACAGGAGAGGCATGATGACCATCATCGACGGTACACCCGGCAATGACACGCTCACTGGCGGAATAGGCGACGACACCATCAACGGCCTTGCAGGCAATGACCAGCTATCGGGGAGCTTCGGCAACGACGTGCTCAATGGTGGCGATGGCAGCGACACGCTCAACGGCGACAGCGGTAACGATACGCTCAACGGCGGTGCGCACAACGACATACTCAATGGCGGCGACGGCAATGACACGCTGATTGGCGGTTCAGGTTACAACGTCTTCAACGGCGGCGACGGCCATGATGTGCTCATCGGCGGGGACGATGGCAATGGTTTTGGCGATACTTCGGGCGGCAATACGATAACCGGCGGCAATGGCGTTGACAGTGTAACGGTCCGCAACGAGGAAGGAATTGGCAATCAGATAAATACAGGTGCGGGTGACGACGAAATCATTGTCTACGAAGGCGGCAGAGATACGATCGATGCCGGAAGCGGCAATGACGTCATCCATGATTTTGGCGGCAGCGACAGCATCAATGGCGGTGATGGCAACGACGTCATCATTAGCACTGACGACTCTCCTTCTTTTGTCGACGGCAATTGGGTCGGTGAGGTCAACGATACGCTCATCGGCGGCGACGGCGATGACTACATCGAAGATACCAAAGGTTCCAACAAGATCGATGCCGGTGCCGGCAATGACATGGTCGCCTATGCCGGTTGGGGTGGCGCCGATGCCATCGACCTCGGCACAGGCAATGATACGATCAACAACCTGAATTCCATGCATGCCACGGTGATCACCACGGGAAGCGGCCAGGACAAGCTTAACCTCTCGCAATTCGACACATCCGCCGACAATCTGACCAGGATCACCGATTTCGCCACCGGCGCCAATGGCGATGTCGTCGATCTCACCTCTGCCCTCAATTCGATCGTCACCACCGGCTGGGATGGCGCATCCAATCCCTTCGGTGCCGCGAGCTTCCTCAAGCTCACCCAGGTTGGCGACGATGTTGTTCTCCAGCTCGATGCCGACGGCGGCGGCAACGATTGGATCAATCTCCTCACCTTCGAGCATAAGGACGTGTCGCAGTTCACCAGCGACAACTTCTATCCGCCGATCCAGCTCGATGGGAGCGCGATTCCGGGGCAGACGCTTGACGGCACCCCGGGCGATGACACGCTCACTGGTGGTATGGGTGGTGACACCATCAACGGCTTTGCAGGCAATGACCATCTGTCAGGGAGCTTCGGCAATGACGTGCTCAATGGCGGCGACGGCAGTGACACGCTCAACGGCGACAGCGGCAACGATACGCTCAATGGCGGTGCCCACAACGATCTGCTCTTTGGCGGTGACGGCAACGACACGGTCATTGGCGATTCAGGTTACAATGTCCTCAGTGGCGGCGCCGGCGATGACGTGCTTATCGGCGGTGACGATGGCAATGGTTTTGGCGATACGTTGGGCAGCAATACGATAACCGGCGGCAACGGCAATGACAGCGTAACGATCCGCGATGACGATGGACTTGGCGATCACATAGATACAGGCGCGGGTGACGACGAAATTACCGTCTATGAAACCGGTGGAGATACGATCGACGCCGGAAGTGGCAATGACGTTATCCAGGATCTTGGCGGCGACGACAGCCTCAATGGCGGTGATGGCAATGACGTTATCCGGGATTCCAGCGGCAGCGATACGATCAATGGCGGTGACGGCAATGATTACATCGAAGATTCAGCAGGTTCCAACAAGATCGATGCCGGTGCCGGCGATGATGATCTCGCCTATGCCGGCCGGGCTGGCGCAGATACCATCGACCTCGGGGCAGGCAATGACACGATCAACTACCTGAATTCCATTTATGCCACGGTGATCACCACGGGAACCGGTCAGGACAGGCTCAAGCTTACCGACTTCGACACAATCGGCAACAATCTGACCAGGATCACCGACTTTGCTGCGGGCGCCAATGGCGATGTCATAGATCTCACCACCGTCCTCGATTCGATCGCCGCTACTGGCTGGGATGGAGCGTCCAATCCTTTCGGCTCCGCAGGCTTCCTGAAGCTCACCCAGGTGGGCCACGATGTTGTTCTTCAGCTCGATGCCGATGGTGGCGGCAACAACTGGATCAACCTCCTCACCTTCCAGCATACGAACGTATCGCAGTTCACCAGCGACAATTTCTTTCCGCCAATCGAGCCCAATGCGAACCATGCGCCGGCGCTCACGGGAATGCAGGCGAGCCTTGCTGGCGGCTCGGAGGACACCGCCTACATCATCTCCGCGGCTCAATTGCTGCAGGGCTTTTCGGATGTCGATGGCGACACGCTGTCGGTGTCTGGCCTCACGGCCAACCATGGCAGCCTGGTCTACCACAACGGCACCTGGACATTCACGCCCGAAGCCAACTACCATGGCAGCGTGACCCTGAGCTACTCCGTGACCGATGGTCATGGCGGGTCAATTGCGGCCAGCCAGTCGTTCAGCCTGGCAGCCGTCAATGACGCGCCGATCGTGGCCAACCCAATTGCCGATACATCGGCGTCCGCCAACGCTTCCTTCAGCTATCAATTCGGGACGACAGCTTTTGCCGATGTCGATGCCGGCGATAGCCTGAGCTATGCTGCCGCCCTCTCCGATGGGTCGTCGCTTCCTGGATGGTTGAGATTCGATCCGGCAACCCGAACCTTTTCAGGCACACCGGGAACCGCCGATGCCGGCGCGCTCGACATCAGGGTAACGGCAACCGACACGTCGGGGGCTCACATTTCCGACATTTTCGTCCTGACGATTTCCTCGGCCGTGATGGGCAATGATCCTGTTCTCACCGGAACGGCCGGCGACGACACCGTGATCGGCACCAGTGCCGACCACATGCAGACGCTGAACGGACTTGATGGCTACGACACGATCAGGCTTGCATCCGGCGGCGGCTTTGCCAATGGCGGCGCCGGCAACGACAATCTGCTGGGCGGCAACAGTACGAGCAGTTCGCATTTCACCGGCAACATGCTCAACGACTACGAAGGAGACAATATTTTCCATGGCGGCAATGCCGGCAGCCTGGCGACGGTGCAGAACTTGATCTCTGCCGGCCAAGGCAACGATATGGCCTATGGCGGCAACGCAACCGGGTCGGGCGCCTTCGTCTATAATCTGATGCAGATGGGTGATGGCGCCAACCATGTCTGGGGCGGCAATGCGTCCGGCGGAGCGACATTGCAGAATTTCGTCTTCGGCGGCTCCGGTAACGATACTTTCGTTGCAGGGGTTGCCGCAGACGGCGCCAGCCATGTCTATAACCTGATGGCCGGCAATGGCGGCAGCGATGTGTTCGTGCTGAAGCCCGGCAGCGACCAGACGACGATCACCGATTTCAGTGCCGGCACTGGTGCCGGTCACGATGTCCTCGATCTCTCGGCTTATGTCATTCCGAATGTCGCGTCCGTGCTTGCAGCAGCGACGGAATCGGGGGGAACAACGGTTCTCCACCTAGCCTCAGATCATGGAACCATGGACGATCTGGTGCTGACCGGTGTCGCCAAAAGCGATCTGGTAGCGGCAGACTTTGTGATTTGATAGCCGCTTGGGGTCCCAGACGTAGAATGCGCCTCAGGCGCGTGGTCATCGGCCGGCATGTCATCGCCGCCGTCCACCGGCTCCTGCTTTTTCTCCCTAATCCTAAACCAGGCAACATACAGACTCGGCAAAAACACCAGCGTCAACACCGTCCCTACAATAATCCCACCCATCATCGCATAGGCCATCGGCCCCCAGAACACTTCGCGAGAGATCGGGATCAGCGCCAGACTGGCCGCCGCCGCCGTCAGCAAAATCGGCCGCGTGCGATGCTTGGTCGCCTCCACCACCGAATCCCACGCATCATGCCCCGCTGATCGCAGTTCCTCGATCTGGACGACAAGGATCACCGAATTGCGGATCAGGATGCCGATCAGGGCCAGGACACCGAGAATGGCGACGAAGCCGAGTGGGGCGTGGCTGGGGATGAGCGCCGCGACCACGCCGATCAGGCCGAGCGGCGCCACTGCCACCACCAGGAACAGCCGCGAAAAACTTTGCAGCTGGATCATCAGCAGCGTCGCGATCGCAAACAGCATCAGCGGCGCCACGGCGATGATCGGTCCCTGCGACTTGGCGCTGTCCTCGACCGGGCCGCCGACCACGACCTTATAGGCCGGCGGCAACGTGTCGGTGAAGGCCTTGACCGCAGGCGCGAGCTGCTGGACGACGGTGGCCGGCTGGGTGGCATCGACGATCGCCGCCTTGATGGTGATGGTCGGCACCCGGCCGCGGCGCCAGATGACCGGCTGTTCGAGCTGATAGGCAAAGCGCGCCACCGCGCTCAAGGGCACCGCCTTGCCGTCCTTGGTCGCCAGTTGCAGGTTTTCGAGCGTGTCGATCGAGGCGCGCTCGGCGGCGGTGGCGCGGCCGATGACGTCGATGAGGTAGATGCCGTCTCGCACCTGGGTGATGGTCGAGCCGGCGACAATGCCATTCAGGGAGGTCGCGATATCTTCCGAGGTGACGCCCAGCTGGCGCGCCTTGTCCTGCAGCACGTCGACCTTGATCGACCGCGCCGGCTCGTTCCAGTCATAGTTCATATTGGCGAGCAGCGGATGCTTGCCGACGATCGTCGACAGGTCCTGCGCATATTTCCTGAGTTTTTGGATGTCGGGACCACTGAGCCGATACTGCACCGGGCGGCCCGAGGGCGGCCCGAGCGGCAGGAGGTTGACATAGACGTCAAGCCCGGCGAAATCCTGCTTGGCGATCTTGCGCAGCCTGCCGGCCACGCGCTCGCGTGCTTCCAGGTCCTTGGTGACGACGATGAACTGCCCATAGTTCGGATTGTTGGGCTGGACATCGAAGGAAAGCAGGAAACGGACGGCGCCGCTGCCGACATAGGACGACCAGCGCACGATATCGGCATCACCGGTGAGCCTGGTTTCAAGCAGATCCATCTGCTTGCGCGTCTCCGCGATCGAGGCGCTCTGCGGCAGCGTGACGTCGACGATCAGTTCGGGACGGTCCGACGACGGGAAGAACTGCTGCTCGACGAATTTCATCGAATAGAGCGAGAAGCCGAAGACGAGCAGGGTGGCGCCGATCGTCAGCCAGCGCCAGCGCATGGTCGCCAGCAGGATGCCTGATAGTACCGAGCCGAGCCGGCTGGGCTTGTCGCTGTGCTTCTTCATCGACTTCGGCAGCAGCGTGACGCCGAGAAGCGGCGTGAACAACACGGCCACGATCCACGACAGCACCAGCGAAACGCCGATGACGACGAACAGGGTGAACGTATATTCGCCCGCCGCACTGTTGTTGAGGCCGACAGGCATGAAGCTGGCGACCGTGACCAGCGTTCCCGTCAGCATCGGGAATGCCGTGGACGTATAGACCGCCGTCGCCGCCTTCCTGAGCGTATCGCCCGCCTCGAGCCGCGCCACCATCATTTCAACGGCGATCATCGCATCGTCGACCAGGAGGCCGAGCGCGATGATCAGCGCGCCGAGCGAGATGCGCTGCAGCGAAATGCCGAGATATTCCATGACCACGAAGGTCATCGCCAGCACCAGCGGAATCGTGAGCGCCACGACCAGGCCGGCCCTGAGCCCCAGGCTGACGAAGGAGACGACCAGCACGATGGCGACGGCTTCGAACAGTGCCTTGGTGAAGCCGCCGACAGCTTCCTCCACCACCTGCGGCTGGTCGGAGACGAGATGGACATCGACGCCGATGGGCAGTTCGTTGATGGCGATGCGCATCTCCTTGTCGAGCGCCTCGCCGAAATTGATCAGGTTCGCGCCCTGCTTCATGCCGATCGCCAGGCCGAGCGCCGGCTTGCCCTGGAAGCGGAACAGCGTCTGCGGCGGATCGACATAGCCGCGGCTGATCCTGGCCACGTCGCTCAGGCGGAAGAACCGGTTATTGATCCTGAGATTGAGGTCCTGCAGATTGTGCTCGGAGGCGAACTGGCCGGTGACGCGGATGCTGACACGGTCAGGGCCGGTCTCGACAATGCCTGATGGCGTGATGGCGTTCTGGGCCTGCAATGTCTGCACCACATCCTGCCGGCTGATGCCGAGTGCAGCAACCTCGCGGGTGGAGAATTCCAGATAGATCGCCTCGTCCTGGGCGCCGATGATGTCGACCTTGCCGGCATTCGGAACGGTCAGCACCTTTGCCCGCACGTCTTCGACATAGTCGCGCAGCTGCCTTTGCGTCAGGCCATCGGCCGTGAAGGCATAGATATTGCCGAACACGTCGCCGAAATCGTCGTTGAAGCTCGGCCCCTGGACACCATCGGGGAAATCTCCCTTGATGTCGTTGATCATGTTGCGGACCTTGAGCCAGGTCATTGGCACGTCGCGCGCCTTGGTCGTGTCCTTCAGATTGACATAGATGATGCTCGATCCCGCCGTCGTCTGGCTCTTGGTGTAGTCAAGCGAATCCAGCTCTTCGAGCTTCTTCTCGATCCGGTCGGTGACCTGGGTGGCCATTTCATTGGCGGTGGCGCCCGGCCATTTGGTGATCACCAGCATGGTCTTGATCGAGAAGCTGGGGTCCTCCTCGCGGCCGAGATTGACGTAGGACATCGCTCCCAGCGCCGCGAAGATGATCATGAAGTACCAGATGAACGACCTGTGCTCGAGCGCCCAGTCGGAAAGATTGAACTTGTTCATTGGGCAGCCTCGTTGTCCATCCTGACCTGCTGGCCCTCGGCCAGACTATGCACGCCTGCGGTGACGACGCGGTCACCCGAAGACAGGCCCTTGACCACGCGCAACGCTGGACCTTGCTCCGCCACCTCGACCTCGCGGCTGGAAACAATGCCCTTGTCGCTGACGATCCACGCACGCGATTTCCCATCCCGATCGAACACCGCAGACGGCGGCAGCAGCAGCGTCTCCTCTGCCGGTGCGGAAATGGTGGCGGTGATGATCGTCCCCAGCCGGAAGCTGGATGGCGGCTGGTCGAGCGAGATGCGCACGCGCAGCGTCCGCGTCGTTGCATCGGCCAGGGGTGCGATCTCCCTGACATAGCCTGTCGTCGCCAGCGATGGCCGCGCCTGCGAAACCACACCGAATTTGGCACCGGGCTTGAGCGTCCGGCCGATGCGTTCCGGCACGTCGACAACGGCTTCGCGCACATCCGGCCTGGCGAGCGTCACCACCGTCTGGCCGGGCTGCACGATCTGGCCGGGTTCCGCCTTGGCCTCCGTCACCACGCCGACGAAGGTCGAGATGATCTTGGTATTGTCCAATTGCTCCTTCGCCTTGGCCACCTTGGCCCTGGCGCTGTCGACATTGGCATCGGCGGATTCGCGTGCCTGATGCACGGCTTCGAAGCTCGCCTTGGACGAGATGTTCTGGTCGAACAGCTTCTTTTCGCGATTCTCGTTGGTGATGGCGTTCTGCTGCTGCGCCTGGGCGCTCTGCAGCTCGGCGCCGGCAATGCGCAGCTGCAGTTGATAGGCCAGCGGATCGAGCTCGGCGAGCTTCTGGCCCGACAGCACGGTGTCGCCGACATTGACGTCGCGATGAACCAGCCGTCCAACCACCTGGAAGCCCAGTTCGGAAATGTATCGCGACTGGATCGTGCCGGTGAAGCGGGTGGCGTCGGCGCTGACCGGCGACAGGACCATGAAGAGAACCGGCCGCGGCGACGCCTTTTCCGCATCTTCATTCTTCTGGCACGCGGCAAGCACGGCGAGTGCCGCAACCATTGCCGCAGTTGAAAACGCCTTGTTCATTTGCCCGCCTCCTCGGTGACGTCGACAATCTGGTCGGGATGCAGCAGTTGCGCACCGCGGCTGACGATCAGCTCATCCGGGCTCAATCCGCTTTCCACGACGATGCGGTCGGATTCGTAGGACCGGACGGCGATCGGCTTGAGCGAGACCTTTTTGCTCTTGGCATCGACCAGCCAGACGGCCGGCTTGCCGTCGTCCGAGAACAGCGACGCGGTCGGAATCGTGATCGCCTTGACCGGTCGCGGACTGGCTTCGCCGACCACGGCGGCACCGAGCGTCATCGCCGCGGGCGGTTTTTCGACATCGACTTTCACCCGCACCGTGCCATTGGTCTCGTCGACCGTCGGCGAAATCTGCCGCACCGTGCCCTTGGTCCTGACGGATGGATCGGAAACCAGGCTGATCGTGATGTCGGGAGCGGCGTCATCCGAAGCGAGCAGCGCCTCGTCGATATCGAAAACGGCATCGCGCGGGCCGTCTTCGGCGACCGAATAGACCGTTTCCGCGGCCTGCACGACCTGCCCGACTTCCACGTCGAGCGCGGTGATCACGCCGGGTTTTTCGGCGCGCAGTACCGTATAGGACAGCTGCTCGCGTGCCGTTTCCAGCTGGGTCTTGGCGACATCGAGTGCTGCCTGCGCGGTGCGCAGGGATTCCTGCGCGGCATCATAATCCTTGCGGATGGCGATGCGCTGGTCGAGCAGCGCCTGCTGCCGGTCGAAGGTCGACTGCGCCTGCCTGAGCACGGCTTCCGAGGCGCTGACGCTCGCCACCGCCGAGCGGACATCCGCCTCCTTCTCGACCGGGTCGAGCTTGGCCAGCACCTGGCCCGGCACCACATGGTCGCCGACGCTGACGCCGCGTTCGGCGATGCGCCCGGCGATCTGAAATGACAGGTCGCTCTGCACCCTCGGCTGTATCTCCCCGGTCAGGCGCGTGGCCGGCGCATAGTCCGAAAACGCGACCTTCTCGACCAGGACCGACAAGGGCGGATTGGAGGGCGCGGCCTGCTTCTGACCGCAGGCGGAGAGCACCGGCAGAAGCGCCATCAGCATGGTGAGCGCTCCGGCTGAGCGGCACGCCCGGATTACGGCCTTGGTCATGGATACGCTCCTTGTTGGCGCAAGCGTCATCGCTAATTGACTAACGCGTCAGTTAAGTAGTAAAAGAGCCCTGCTTCTGTCAAGGGAGGATAATGGAGGAATATGAAAGGCGCAAAGACCATCGATCCGACGGACCCGTCCAGCCCGAAAAAAATACGGCGCAAGCCCGAGCGACCCGGCGAGATCCTGGCCGCCGCCTTCGAGGAGTTCGTTCTTCACGGCTATGCCGCGACCCGTCTCGAAGACGTCGCCGCACGCGCAGGCGTCACCAAGGGCACGATCTATTTCCACTTCGAGAGCAAGGAGAACGTGTTCGTGCAGATGGTGCGCGAACTGTCAAAGCCGACGCTGCTGGCAATGCAGGAATTTCTGAGCCGGCAAACGCCCGACATCGTGGCCTTTCTGAACGACTTCGTCGATTTCAGCCATGACCTTGTGTTGAAGGATCGCTATGCGCGGGAAATCCTGCGCCTGCTGATCGCCGAAGCAAGCCGCTTTCCGGACCTTGTCGACGAGCATACATCCGAGTTCCTCGACCCGATCTGCGATCATCTGCAGCAGAGACTGGTTCAGGCGGCGAAGGAACGCACGATCAGACAGTCGCCCGTGATCGATTTTCCCGATCTTCTGCTGGCGCCGCCCCTGGTCCTGAACATCTTCGTCCTGCTCCTCGCCGACCGCCAGGACGCCGAAGCCAAGGCCCGCATCGCGGCGGCGAAGGATCTGCTGCTCAACGGCTTGCTGCCGAGGCGGTGATGTCGCCATTGACCGACTATGCAGATCTAAAATGTGTCCCACGGTTTTCCGACAAGAACATACGACGAAACAGAGGACAGGCGCGGCAGCTCCCTTCGGTTCATCAACTCTCCGCTCCAGTGAATTCCAGTTATACCCGTTATGATTGCGCCAGTCTGGCCCGGCAAGACTTCCCTGGCGATCTTGCGCATCCGGCTCGTCGCGTATTCTCTTGCCTCAAGATCCTTGATAGCCACGATCGCCTGTCGGTCGTTGGGATTATCGGACTCGACCTCGAAGGACGGCAGGACACGAACCACAGGTCGGCAGCGCCAAGCGTCACTGCTGTGGCGACACCACAGCCGTCGACAATCCTGCCGGCGGCGAGGAGAACTGAAGGGCGTCGACGATCTGCCGAACCGGGTCACCGTGCATGCCTTTGTCACCAAGTCGGCGGAGCGGCAATTGCTGCGAAGGCCGCGTCGCCTGATCGTAAGAAATGCGACGCGCATTAAATGGCCTTCGGTAAGGCTGTGCCGTTTTCGCGATGCGCTGGCGGCGGTACGCCGGAATAAAATCAGCTGCGATTGACCAAGCCCTTCAAAACCATATCAATATGTGCATCGACAAAGGCCTTTTCGTCGAGCGGCCTCCGGTCCTCGAACATCAGTCTCCAGACAACGATGTGGATGACAGAGCTGACGATTACTTCCGGCGTATGTGACGCGGGCGCGTCTCGAAACTCACCGGTTTCGACGCCTTCGCGCACCAGGGCGCCAACGATGTCGACCAGTGGAGCGATGAACTCGTCATAGTGCTGGTCGACGATATGCGGAAACCGTGTCCCTTCGGCGAGAGAAAGGCGCAAGGGTTCTCTCATCTTGCGGTCGTTCGCGATCTTGTCATAGGCAAACAAAAGCATTGCGCGGAGACGCTGGCCGCAGGACCCGGTCAGGGCCCCGATCGAGGCGCGCATCTCCACGAACGGTGCCGAGATATGCTTCATCATGGCCTCGAACAGCGCGTCCTTGGTCGGAAAATAGAGGTAGACGGTACCCTTGGTCACGCCAAGCCGCGCGGCGACATCTTCGACCCGCGTCATTGCATAGCCATTGACCGCGAATTCCTCGAAAGCCGCCTCCAGGATTTCCTGGGGCCGCCTGGCTTTCTGTTCTGCACGCGTCGTCTTTTTCACGGCTTCTCCTTTGACTGTTTGGCTTTGCTATAGCCTCAAACCAGCATTGCACCAACCGGGCAGCGTCGATTCATCTTTTTCATTGACTAACCCGATAGTCATTGATATTAGCACGGCCATCGAAAAAGTGCAAATGGTGACGCCGATGCCGTGCCGATTGATATTCATAGGTCTTACCTGTGCCCTTGTGGCCGGGTGCGAAAACAAAGCCGAAACCCACCTTACTCCGCAGCCGGTGGACGCCATTCGCGCCTCTCTGGCTTCATATGCCTCCACGGCAGCCGTAACCGGCGAGATAAAGGCAACGACGCAGACGGAGCTGTCCTTCCGTGCGGGAGGACAAGTCGTCCAGTGGAATGCAGACGTCGGTTCCCACGTGCATGCGGGTGACGTTCTGGCGCGCATCGACGACACCGAGCAGCGCGCCGATGTGCAATCGGCGCAGGCTGGCGTCGACTCGGCCCAGGCCATCGTCAGGCAGAAGGCACTGGCATTCAAAAGATATGAAGCGCTGCTCAAGACGCGGGCGATTCCGAGGGCGACCTTCGACCAGGCCCAGGAAGACCTTGCGTCCGCCCGTGCCAATTTGGACGCTGCAGAGACCGCCCTGGAGACGGCCAAGGATGCCCTGTCCTATACGCTCCTCAAGGCGGATACAGATGGCATCGTCACGGCGCGCAAAATAGAGGTCGGCCAGGTCGTGGCGGTGGCCCAGGCGGCATTTGCCCTTGCCCACGATGGAAACCGTGACGCCGTCTTCAATATGTTCAAGGCCTTTTTCCTTGAGGGTGAGCCGCAGACCGATGTCAAAGTGGCTCTGGTCGATGATCCCTCTAAGCAGACGCAAGCGCGGATTCGCGAGATCTCGCCGACGATCGACATCGCTGCCGGCACCGTTCGCGTGAAGGTGGCCCTGCCGGAACAGGCGCGGTGGCCGCTTGGCACCTCAATCATTGGTGAATTCCACGCTCGAGCGCGCACTGGCATCGCCTTGCCGGCGAGCGCGATGACTTCAGCGGATGGACAGCCCGCCGTGTGGGTCATCGATCCCGCCACAAAAGCCGTCTCGCTGCGCGGGGTTACGGTTTCCCAATATCGGACCGGCGACTTCCTCGTCGCCTCCGGTATTTCTCCCGGGGAGCTTGTCGTGACCGAAGGCGGCAAATTTCTGCGTGAAAAACAGCTGGTCGATTGGGAGGGAAAGTAAAATGGCCCACCAATCACTTATCGTCTCGGTTCATTTGCTGGCTGCGCTGGCTCTCCTGTCCGGCTGCAATCGAGAATCCGCAGATGAGGCAAATCTGCCGAGGCCGGTCAAATCGATTACCGTCAAGGCGCAACAGTCGATTGGCCCGCGCTTCACCGGCACCGTGCAGGCAAAGGTTCAGACATCCCTTGCCTTCAGGCTCGTCGGCCGGGTGACGTTCCGCCCGGTGCAGGTCAGCGATCTCGTCAAGAAGGGTGAGATAATCGCCGAGCTTGACCCGGTGTCCCTGCAGCTTGCCGTGCAAAAGGCGCGGGCGAGCCTGCGCGACGCGGAGGCCCGGCGGACAAATGCGGTGACGACGGAGAAGCGAAGCCGTGGCCTTGCGGACCGGAATCTCGGCAGCGAGGCCGATCTGGAACTCGCCGAGCAGGGGCTCAAATCGGCCCAGGCCAGTGTCGTCAGGGCGAGAGCCGATTTTATCAAGGCAAGGGAACAGCTCAGTTATGCCGAGATAAGAGCCGAGTTCGACGGCGTCGTCACCGCCACCGACGTCGAGGTCGGGCAGACGGTTACGACCGGCCAGCCCGTTGTTACACTGGCACGCTTGGGGCGACGCGACGTCGCCATGGATGTTTCGGAAGCACAGCTTGGTTCGTTGCGGTTGGGCACGCGGTTCGACGTTGCGCTGCAGCTGGACAACAGCATCCACACGCTTGGCACGCTCAGGGAAATCGGCCCGGAGGCCGACTCCAATACCCGTATGCATCGATTGAAGATCGCCGTGGACGAAGCGCCGGAAACCTTCCGGCTGGGCTCCGTCGTGACCGCGACCGCCATCGATACGCAGCCACGCCCGACGATGAGGCTGCCGATCTCTGCGATCTTCAGGAGCGGGCAAAGCGACTGCGTCTGGGTGGTCGATCCCAAGACCCGCACACTCAGCCAGAGAGCGGTCCAGCTCGACAGTGCCGATGACCGGTTCGTGCAGGTCGTCAGCGGCCTGCATGAGGGCGAGGCGGTTGCCGTCGCCGGTATCGACGAATTGAAAGCCGGACAGACGGTGAAACTCGAGGAAGAGCCACGCTCATGAGAAATTTTAATCTTTCCGACTGGGCACTCGAGCACCGCTCGCTTGTCTGGTACTTCATGATTGCATTCGCCGTTGCCGGCGTGTTCGCTTACATCAGTCTGGGACGCGAGGAAGACCCCTCCTTCACCATCAAGACGATGGTCATCCAAGCGCGATGGCCCGGCGCCTCCGCCGAAGAGGTCACGAAGCAGGTCACCGACCGTATTGAAAAGAAGCTGCAAGAGCTCGACAATCTCGAGCACACGAGAAGCCTGACCACAGCCGGTCAGACGATCGTCTTCGTTGATCTGCGTGAGGATACAAAGGCAACCGACGTCAAGCCGACATGGACACGTGTCCGCAACATGATTGCCGACATTCAGCGCGAGTTTCCCTCCGGTGTCGCAGGACCGTTCTTCGACGATCAGTTCGGCGACGTCTATGGCAATATCTTCGCATTCACCAGCGACAGCCTGAGCCCGAGACAGCTGCGCGACCTCGTCGAGGACGCCCGTATCCGGATTCTCGGCATCCCGGATGTTGGCAAGATCGAGATTGTCGGTGCACAGGACGAGGCGATCTATCTCGAATTCTCGACCCGCCGGATCGCCGCACTCGGCATCGATCGCTCAGCAATCATCGCCACACTGCAGCAGCAGAATGCCGTCGCACAATCCGGCTTCATAGAAGCTGGACCGGAGCGCATTGCACTTCGGGTGGGGGGCCGGTTCACATCGGAAGACAGTCTTCGGGCGATCAATCTCAGGGTCAACAACCGGTTTTTCCCGCTGACGGACGTCGCGACGATCACGCGGGGTTATATCGATCCGCCGACTTCGCTGTTCCGCTACAACAGCAAGCCGGCAATCGGCCTTGCGATCGGCATGAAGACGGGCGGCAATCTGCTCGACTTCGGGTCAGCACTCGAACACGTTATGTCCGGTATCACCGCGGACCTACCCGTCGGCGTTTCCGTGGCCCATGTTTCCGATCAGCCATTGGTTGTCGAGGAAGCAGTCTCCGGCTTTACCAAAGCGCTCTTCGAAGCCGTCGTGATCGTGCTGGGCATCAGCTTTCTCAGCCTCGGCTTGCGCGCAGGCCTGGTGGTCGCCATCGCGATCCCGCTCGTCCTGGCGATCACCTTCATGTTCATGCTCTATTTTGGCATCTCGCTGCAACGTATCTCGCTTGGCGCCTTGATCATCGCTCTCGGTCTGCTGGTCGACGATGCCATGATCGCCGTAGAGATGATGGTTGCGCGCCTGGAAGCCGGCAACAACCTCAGAAGCGCGGCCACATACGTCTACACCTCGACGGCCTTTCCGATGCTGACAGGCACGCTGGTGACCGTTGCCGGCTTCATTCCCGTTGCTTTCAACAAGAGCAGCGCTGGTGAGTTCACGTTCACCCTATTCGTCGTCATTGCCGTGTCGCTGGTCGTCTCGTGGGTCGTCGCCGTGCTGTTCACTCCTCTCCTCGGAGTGACGATCCTGCCGAAAACCATGAAGAAGCATGGAGAGCACAAGGGCTGGGTGTCCAAGGCGTTTATGGGCATGCTGCAGCTGTGCATGCGCTGGCGCTGGCTGACGATCATCGCCACCGTCGCACTGTTTGCCGCCTCCGTGGCCGGTCTGTCGCTGGTCCCGCAGCAGTTCTTCCCCAACTCAGATCGGCCAGAACTCGTCATTGACTGGAGCTTGCCGCAGAACAGTTCGATCCACGAAACGAACCGCATGATGGCCAAGTTCGAAAAAGACATGCTGACGAGAAATCCCGCGATCGATCACTGGTCGACCTATGTGGGACGCGGCGCACCACGCTTCATCCTGGCCTTCGATGTACAGCCCGCCGACGTCTCCTCTGGTCAGACTGTCATCGTCACCAAGGGGCTCGATGTTCGCGACAAACTCAAGCACCAGCTGGAAGACTATCTTCGCAAGACGTTCCCCGGTGCGGACGCCTATATCAAGCTCCTGGAAATCGGCCCCCCGGTCGGCAAACCGGTCCAGTATCGCGTGGCGGGTCCGGACGTGCAGACTGTGCGCAAACTTGCCCAAGAGCTCGCGTCCATCGTCGGAACCCATCCGTCACTCACCAATCTGGCGTTCAACTGGAATGAGCCGGCCCGGGTCGTGAAGATCGACGTGCTCCAGGATGAGGCCCGTCAGCTTGGCGTATCCTCCGAGGATATTGCGACAGCCCTGAACGGCGTCGTCGAGGGCGCCACCGCGACGCAGGTCCGAGATGACATCTATCTTGTCAACGTGATCGGGCGCGCCGCCGCAAAGGAACGCGGTTCGATCGACACGCTGCGGGACCTGCAACTGCCAAGCAGCAGCGGCCAGTCCATTCCGCTCTCCTCCGTCGCCACCTTCCGGTATGAGCTCGAACAACCTGCGATCTGGCGCCGGGACAGGATGCCGACGATCACCATCAAGGCCGGCATTAAGGATACGACCCAACCGGCCACGGTCGTGGCCTCGCTGGCCGGCAAAGTGGCGGCGTTCGAAAAAACCCTTCCGGCCGGTTATTCGGTTGAGCTCGGCGGGGCCGTCGAAGAAAGCGCCAAGGCGCAGGGGCCGATCGCAAAGGTGGCGCCAGCCATGCTCTTCATCATGGCAACGCTGCTGATGATCCAGCTGCAGAGCTTCAACCGGCTGTTCCTTGTGTTCTCGGTCGCTCCGCTCGCCGTCATCGGCGTGGTGGCGGCACTGCTTCTCAGCAGCGCGCCGCTGGGCTTCGTCGCACTCCTGGGCGTATTGGCTCTTGTCGGGATCCTGATCCGCAATTCCGTGATCCTGGTCGTCCAGATCGAGGAACTGCGAGCGGCGGGAATATCTGCCTGGCAAGCGGTCCTGGAGGCGACCGAACACCGCATGCGGCCAATCATGCTGACGGCAGCTGCGGCGACGCTCGCCCTTATCCCGATCTCGCATGAGATCTTCTGGGGACCCATGGCCTACGCCATGATGGGCGGCATCGTGGTCGGAACGGCGCTGACGCTGCTTTTCCTGCCGGCGCTTTACGTCGCCTGGTTCCGGATCCCTCGCGAAGTGCCTGTTCAGCAAGTTGAAGAATGCACCGACCAATGACCCAATCCGCACATGTCCCCACGATCGCGCATGTGCGGCCAGCAGGAGCCGCACCGCCCTGGCGGCTCCTGTTTCTCTTGTCGCTGCTTTGCCTTTTGCCGGGATGCGTAACCCGCACGCCGGACGCCCTCCAACCCGTCGCCGCCTCCATTGACACGGCAAAGGTCAACATGCTGGTCGTGACCACGCGCAAGCCATCCGCAAATTCCGGCGAGCTTTATACAGGCGACCGCGGAACGGCGATCTCCTTCAACAGCATCACTGTTTCGATACCACCGGAAAAGAACCGCAGGATTGGCGAAGTGCAATGGCCTCGCCACAGCCCGCCGCAGGCGGAAAAGGAGTTCTCGGTGCTTTCAGTGGGCAGGGTGGAAACGAGACAACAGCTGCTCACCTGGATGAAACGGAACCGGGACCAAAAGCGGCAGGTGCTCATCTTCGTGCATGGTTTCAACAATACCTATTCGGACGCAGTCTTCCGCTATGCCCAGATTGTCCACGATGCGAAGATCGATGCGACACCCATACTCTTCACCTGGCCGTCCAGGGGACGGGTGTTCGACTATCTCTACGACAAAGAGAGCGCCAATTTCTCCAGGCGGGCGTTGGAGGATCTGATCATCGAAGCATCCAACAGCCCCGATGTCAGCGAGGTAACGATCTTTGCGCATTCGATGGGAACCTACCTGGTTTCGGAAGCATTGCGGGGCGTTGCCATGCGAAACAAGACCATCTCACCGAAGGTTCGCAACGTCATCCTGGCGTCGCCCGATATCGACATGGATGTGTTCCGGCGTGAGTTCATCGAAATGGGTCCACGCCGACCGCATTTCACTATCTTCACGTCGACAAAGGACAAAGCGCTGGGCGTGTCGCGCTGGCTCTCCGGCGGCGTCGACCGGGTCGGCGGGACCGATCTCACGGCCTACCAGCCGGTTCTCGACCAACTCGGCGTCTCCGTGATCGATACCAGCGCCGTTGATCCGCACGACCCGCTGGGCCATAGCGCGTTCTCCGACAGCCCGGAGATGATCCGGCTGCTCGGCCAGCGTCTCGCCGACCAGACACTTGACGGGGGAAGAGCGCGGATCACCGACAGAATGAGCGTCGCGGCTGCCCACTTTGCCAGTTCAGCGGCGGACGCCGCCGCAGATGCCACTTTGTCGCTCGTCGACCGCGAGTCGTCGAAACGGAAGGCTGTCACAAAGGTGCCTGATCTTTCGGACGGGACCATCCTGTATTAGCCGCCAGCCGCTGTTTCAGCGCAATGCAGCCATGCAAATCGCGGCCTCTATAAACAGTCTTTTTAATTGACTAACTGGATAGTCATTAATATCAAAGAACACCGAACAGGAAGATAAACTTCATGGCTATCAAGCATCCCGTCGCAAGCAAGACCCACCGTCTCACCGGGCGTCCTCCGTTCGAGCGCGTTGCACTGTTACTACAGGGCGGAGGGGCGCTCGGTTCGTATCAGGCGGGTGTCTACCAGGCGATGGCAGAAGCCAACTTGCATCCGGACTGGGTCGCCGGCATTTCCATCGGTGCCATCAACAGTGCCTTGATTGCCGGCAATCCGCCGCAAAGCCGGGTGGAGGCGCTTCGCAGCTTCTGGGAGACGATAACGGCCCCGGCCCTCGGTATTCCCAGTCTGTTTTCCGCCACGCTGGGCGCAATGGGACTCAAGGGTGATTTCGCGCATGGCCTGCTCAATCAGGCACATGCGTTTGCCGCACTCACGGACGGTGCATCGGGCTTCTTCACACCGCGGACGGTGCCACCGTTCTTTGCCGCCGCCGGCAGCATCGAGGCCGAAAGCTTCTACGACGTCACACCGCTAAAGGCGACGCTGGAGCGGCTGGTGGACTTCGATCGCATCAACGCCGGAACGATGCGTTTCAGCGTCGGGGCCGTCAACGTGCGCACCGGCAATTTCGAGTATTTCGACACGACGACCCATGACATCCGTCCCGAACATATCATGGCGAGCGGCGCGCTGCCGCCGGGTTTCCCGGCTGCAAGGATCGATGGCGAATATTATTGGGACGGCGGCCTGATCTCCAACACGCCCCTGCAATGGGTGCTCGACAGCTCCCCTCGCCAGGACACGCTGGCCTTTCAAGTCGACCTCTGGAGCGCGCGCGGCGAGTTTCCGCGTGACCTGGCCGGTCTCGACCTGCGGCAGAAGGATATCCGTTTTTCGAGCCGCACGCGCGCCGCAACCGATCAGTTCAAGCAGGAGCAACGTCTGCGTCGTGCCCTCGGCCATCTGGTGGAACTCGTCCCGAAAGAGGCCCTGCTGCAGGCCGGTCCCGAGATCAAGCTTCTCGTCGAACAGGCCGACGAGAAGGTCTACAACATCGTCCAGCTGATATATCGGGCCAAGAACTACGAAGGCAGCTCGAAGGATTACGAGTTCTCCCGCCGGACAATGGAGGAACACTGGGCCTCCGGCTACAACGATGCCATCCGGACGCTGCGCCATCCTGAAGTGCTGCAGCGAAGCGACACGCCCGATGGCGTGGCCGTCTTCGACTTCGAATGAGATTTCAACAAAAGAGCTCGACCATGAAAATCGCCGCAGTGCGCGAAAGCGCCTTTGCAATGCCGCTCAACAATCCCGCCTATCCCAGGCCACCCTACAATTTCTATGACCGCGAATTCGTCGTCATCAATTATCGGACCGATCCCGAGGCCT
This sequence comes from Rhizobium sp. P2_G9, assembly GCF_056403475.1. Classification (NCBI taxonomy): domain Bacteria; kingdom Pseudomonadati; phylum Pseudomonadota; class Alphaproteobacteria; order Hyphomicrobiales; family Rhizobiaceae; genus Rhizobium; species Rhizobium sp. P2_G9. The sequence continues at coordinate 26,392 of NZ_JBFUFK010000086.1, forward strand.
TGCGCGCCGTCGTGCCCGAGCCGTTGGAGGTGATCGGCGACACCGTCGCCTATGAATTCATTCGCATGCCCGATTCCACGGGTTTCGGAGACTATACGGAAACCGGGCAGGTCATTCCGGTGCGCTTCACCACACCATCCGGCGAGGTGCAGGAAGGCAGCTATGTGCATGCCATGTATCTCGACGACAACTCGCCGATCGCCGGCGGGCGCGAGATCTGGGGCTTTCCCAAGAAGCTGGCAACGCCGAAGCTGTCGCACGAGCAGGAGACACTGGTCGGAACGCTGCACTACGGCTCGGTTCTCTGCGTGATGGCGACCATGGGCTACAAGCATCGCGAACTCCCCCTGGAGCCGCTGGCAAAGGCGATGGCGAGGCCTGCCTTCATGCTGAAGATCATCCCGCATGTCGACGGCTCGCCTCGGATTTGCGAACTGGTGCGCTACCATCTCGAGAATGTGACGCTCAAGGGCGCATGGGCCGGTCCTGCCGCCCTGCAATTGTTCGAGCATGTGATGTGCGATGTCGCGCGGCTGCCCGTACGGGAGGTCACATCGGCCAGCCACTACGTCGCCGACCTGACCCTCGGCCTCGGCGAGGTCGTATTCGATTATCCCAAGCACGACTGAACCCGGAATTGAAAGGAATTATCCATGTCCCGTTTTGATGAGAGAGTGGCCATCGTCACCGGAGCGGCGAGCGGCATCGGCAAGGAGATCGCCGTTCGCTTTGCCGCGGAAGGCAGCATTGTGGTCATCGCCGACCTCAATCTCGATGCCGCGACCGCCACCGCCGAAGAGATCAAACGTACGGGCTGCAACGCCTTCGCCGTGGCGATGAATGTCGCCGACGAGGCGGCGGTGGAAAGGGGCGTCTCCGAGGTGATAGCCAGATACGGCAGAATCGACGTCCTCGTCAGCAATGCCGGCATTCAGATCGTCAAGCCGCTGGTGGACTTCCCCTTCGACGACTGGAAGAAGCTGCTGTCAATCCATCTCGACGGCGCCTTTCTGACCACGCGCGCCTGCCTGAAGCACATGTATGCCGCCAATTACGGCCGGGTGATCTATATGGGCTCGGTGCATTCCAAGGAAGCGTCGAAGCTGAAGGCGCCCTACGTCACCGCCAAGCACGGACTGATTGGGCTCGCAAAGGTGCTGGCCAAGGAAGGGGCAGAGTACAATGTCACCGCCAATGTGGTCTGCCCCGGCTTCGTGCGCACGCCGCTGGTCGACAAACAGATTCCCGAGCAGGCGAAGGCACTGGGCATCAGCGAGGAGCAGGTGGTCAAGACGGTAATGCTCAAGGATACCGTCGATGGCGAATTCACCAGCACCGACGACGTGGCCGAGGCTGTTCTCTATTTCGCGGCAGCCAAGTCCAATGCCGTAACCGGCCAGTCGCTGGTCGTCAGCCATGGCTGGTTCATGCAATAGGGGCAAAAGGACATGCGGACGACATCATTTGCGCCACCGATCATCGCTTGCGGCGCATCAGTTCATCTGGCAGGAGGTTTTCTTGAACGCACACATCTCGGCTCTCATGGGGTTCGCCGGCGTGGCCATAGGCAGCCTGACCTCGTTTGCGGCCACATGGCTGACCCACCAATCCAAATTGAGAGAAAAGCATCGTGAGCTTGACGTTGCCAAGCGTGAGAAGCTTTTTTCCGATTTCATTGCCGAAGCGACCCGCCTTTTTGGCGATGCCCTGAGCAATCAGAAGGACGACGTATCCGATCTCGTCCTCCTGTACGCACTGGTCGCTCAGATGCGCCTGATTTCGTCCCCTTCGGTTGTGGCAGCGGCGGAACGGACTATGGAGCATATCATCGAAGCCTACCTTGCGCCCAATCGATCCCTCCACGAGATCGCTGATCTCGCCCGTTCCGGCGCGATGAACTTTCTTTTCGAATTCAGTCAGACATGCCGGGTGGAGCTAGCGCGAGGGCACGCGGCTTCTCAGTGATCTGATCAGGCAAAGGCTTGTCACATCACCAGGGGTACCTCAGCGTGGGGTCGTGAGAAGACTGCCGATTTGCAACTCGCGCCGAGAACTTCAGGCAGCGCTTCTATCGTGATCGATAGGTGTTGCTCGTATGTTCGGACCAGTCATCCTGCGCCTCCGCACATTCAAGCCCTTCGGCCACTCGCATTGAACAAATACCGGCGCTCGGAATTCAAATTCACGGCCAGCAGTTCTCCGGGCTGGGTAGTCAAGCGCTGCTTGGAGACGATCGTGATCTCATGTCCCGCCAGGCGGGCGGTGACGTGTGTTTCCGATCCCGTCGGTTCGACGACAAGAACCTCGGCGG
>NZ_JBFUFK010000087.1:0-22501 GCF_056403475.1 Rhizobium sp. P2_G9
TGATAGAATTGCCATTGCGAATGAACGCGGGCGGGATCGACATGCGTTCCAGACAACAGCGACTGCGGGTCGGCGCCAAGCGGGTCTCTCAGGCCGGAAATGTAGAATTGTCCACCCCTCGCCGTTTGTTGGGCGACGATGATGCCCGGTTGGGTCCCCAGTCGCGACACGTAGGCCTGCCAGCGCTGTCCCGATTGCCAGGAAAGAAAGAACCAACCGCCTGCCGGAATCAAAACCAGCAGGACTGCAGCCACCACCAGCCACGGAAATCCCTGATTTGAGTCCTCCTGCTTCAGTTCAACGCAGGTCTGCAACTGCGTCTCTATGCCGGCCAACTGAGAACCGTCGCCGTCAAACTGCTCTAAAGCCTGTGAGTATTCATTATGGATGCGAAGCAACACATCGCTAACTATTTCATGTAATTCCTCTGGCGGATTTCCCCGGATCACCGAAACCAAGGTCGCAAACTGTCCAACTTCTGACCAGAGACGAAGCTCCCCAAAGCGGATAGTGTCCAGACCGCTCTGTTCTTTCTCGTTGAATGAGTCTTTAACAAAGTCTTGAATAGCACTGAGCATCGAAGAAATAAGTTGAGGATCTTCGCTCGTTGCGTTTTCGGCAGTTACATGCGCGATCAAAAGTCCGGAATTTCGGTCAATAAGAAAGACATGTTCTACGCGATAGACAAGAGAATGCTTTAGAACAACTTCTGAGAAGCTGGCACCAGTTCTCCAAGACTCAAATCTCCACTTGAGTCCATGCCAGGTAAATATATGTCTTAAAGTTTCATTCAGCGACTGAAAGGTCTGGTCGATCTTTTCCCCGATCGACTTGCGAATTGCCGGCAGAAACACCGGGTATAATATATCCGTCAGCGTGCGCGGGCTCTTCTTGATCGACCGTTGCACAGCCGTCTCGACGGCTGGCGTAAGGGCCTCGCCGAGCTGCATATGAGGCGCCCGTGCGGCTGCACTGGGAAGAATGCCGCCCACTGCTTCCGCAAGCTGCTCCGGTTCGCCCAGAAGATGCGTAACTCGTGAAAGCTCCGAAATTTCGCGGCCGACCAGCAACTGGCGCAGCGTTTCCATGCGGCGATCGGCGGTTGGAACTCCGTCGAAACGCGCATGATGGTCGGGATCAACGTTCCGGGCAATTTCGACCAAAAGATTAGCCAGAGCCGCGCGATCAATCTCGGTATCGTCCGAGGCGGCTCTTTGAGGAAACCTGATAGGGTCGACGCTCGACGTCAAGTTCCGATCAACTCGCTTTCCAGCCACGTTCTGAGGTGCTCTTGCTGCCGCCGGAATCCTGATTTATGCATTTTGCAACCTCGACAAACAGCCCAGCCAAAAGATTTCTGTCAGTCTTGACGTTGCTGAGATCGGAAAACATTTTCTCCATTAGCATCTGAATGCTTTCATTCTTTTGCTTGATTTCCTCACGCAGCAAATGATCGCTTCGACTTATCCGGTCCGAAACGTCGCGCTCAAGCTCGCTCAATTGATCCGACAACGCGCGCACCTGCTTTTCAAGTGCCTGATTTTGCTCGCGAAGATTCCGGTCAATCTCCTTGTCGGCCTCGGCTCGCGCATCTTTTTCGCTCCGCAATTGCGCCGCGAGCGATTCGACCTGCTTCTTTGCATTTGACTCGTACATTTCAAGATTGCGCTTGGCCTCGGATTCGACTTCCTTGAAGCGCTGCAAGAACCGGTCTTCAAGCTTGGAAAAACGGCGGTCATAGTCCTGCATCTGGTTGCCGAACAGCAGATCGCGTATCTTGTCGACACCCACAGCGTCACCGGAGAGCCCGCCCTCGCGGGCCTGGGTCGCCATGAAATTCAGTCCGTTTGCCTCTGCATTGCCTATCAGATTTTCGTCCGCTCTATTTGCGGAAGAAGTGGTACTCGAAGATTCCTTTGCCATCCTTACCCCTCCATTTAAACACCTGCCACAGTACAACTCCTCGAACAGGGAACAATGTCAGCAAAATAGCCGGCCCACAAGTCGAAATCTTCTTGACTTAGGCAGAATCTTCTTGGTTCAAGTCGATTCGCGGCGCGGCCGGCTTAAAAGCGGGCGGCCGCGAATTATCGGGGATCAAAGGCGGCAGGCGCGCGGTCGTCGAGCAGTGACGACCCGCAATCGTTACATTCAGGGAGGCATGCTGTTCAATCATAAGGCGATCATCCGAGTAACGATCACGGCAGGGCGCAATATGGCGCCGAAGGAGGCCGATCCGATCACGGTAAGAAGCGCTACGGGCGTTTGCGCGCACTCGCACAGATGGCGCGACTGTGTTTCAGCGTGGAATATTGGCCCACAGGCGGGGTGACCGACGTCTAACTCTTACGGCCGCAATACGACGTTTGCCAGAGATTGTAGCTACTGGTCAAAGTCCAAGCTACGTCTCGGTTTGGCGCATCAGCGATGCGAGGTACTGGCTCAAAGTTGCCGCATCAGTGCCCTCAAAGCATTGCTCGATGGACGTTTGCGTTAGGAATGCACACCCACGGGCTGAACAGCTGAGATGACGGCGCGAAGCCGTCGTTCAATGACAAGCCGCTCAATGTCAGCAATGAGCGAAAAACGGTCGAACACAAAGCTCCATGAGCGACCAAGGTGTTATTGCCAAGAGCTTAAAAGAACGGCTGATCTTTCCAAACCTTGCCCTCCAGCATTGCCGAATAGCCCAGGTTATAAACCGACCTCATGTACTCGGTGTTGAATGGGTCGGACACTGAATAGGGAATTTGCTTGTCGATTGCAGCAACACGGAAATGTATGCTGGTCCGCCTGGTATAACCGTACAGAGCCAGGAGCGAGCTGCGGGTCTGTTGACTTGATCAGGATCGAATAGGCACGCGCCATCACGGGAAGCGTCTTGTCCGACGTGATTGAGAATTCGGGCATCAGCGCATTGTTGACGATGACATACATGGTCACATTTTGACGCCTTGCCCCAGGGATCCGTCTTGCGCTGGCGATCAGTTTTTCGGGGAGCGTCAAAATCTGCGACGCCGAACCGCCGTCCGAGTGCATTTCTTCGATATCGTGATGTCCCACACGTGCCTTGATCATGACAGCAGGAAAGATGCCGGGTATGCTCGCCGAAGCAATCAGCACATCCTGGAACAGCTTCAGTGCTTCCGGCCGTCCGCTGTCTGCGATCGCACCCATGTTCCAGACCACGGCGCGTTGGGTGTCGAGATCGGTGGTCAGGACAAATAGCCGCCGCCCCTTGCGATGTTCTGCAGCGATCTGGGCGAGGAGCGCGCGCGTGACACAATGCTCGACCATCTGCCTGAGTGGCTCCGGTTTCAGCAGGCTCTTTCCGAGCAATCCGGTTCCCATCCACCTTGCTTCGACCAAATTCCTGGCCGTTGCGCTTGTATAGAGCCGTGTCAGGCTCTGATCATATCGCCGTCCCAGAAAAGCGTAAGGCGCGATGAGCGCACCTGTACTGACGCGGTGACGACATCGAATATGGGGCGTTTTCCGGTCTCGCTCCAGGCCGCCAGGATGCCTACGGTGAATGCCCCGCCGGCGCCGCCGCCCGATATCATCAGGACGTTGACATCGCGCTTCGTCGGCGAAGGTACCCATTTTTTCGGATCGGTCGGAGCCTTGTCCAGATCGGCATCGAGATAGGTCCTGATGTCCTCGAACCCGACGATTGACGCTGCCCGGGCCTCGGAAACATTGTAAATGGACCGCGGGGTCTGCGTGCATCCGGCCAGGATCAGGGCCAAAGCCGAAAGTGCGACCGCCGTCATGGCAATGCCGGACCGGTACTCATTTCCAGATCGATTTCGCATGCGCCCCCTTCTTGGATGCTCATGATCGATCTACCAGCGTCTTGCGGCTCCTGGGTTTCGGCGGGGTAAAATACTGTAAAGTTTTATTGCCGCCGTTGCGCGGAACGCATTCGTGGAACTGGTTGAGCAAATTGAACTCTGCCGCAGTTCCGGAGCGACCAAGCCTGCATGGCTGCTCACAGGCTGCCGCCGGAGAGATTTCCTTGAGTATCCACTCTGCGCCAGACGCCGAAGACATCGCGGGCGGGCGCGACAACACGCACCAGCCGCATCCCCGACCCAGCCTACGCCACCGGCACTTCCAGCCCTGCCTTGATCCGGTCCATGGCGACGAAGGTCCGGAAGCGTTTTACATTGTTGTTGCCGAAGAACAGTCTTCTGGTCAGCGCTTCATAGGCAGCCATGTTGGGCACCACGATCACCAGAACGAAGTCCGCCTCGCCCGTGACGTAAAAACATTGCTGGATTTCCGGCGTGGCGGCGAATTCACGCTTGGCGGTTTCGATCTGCTCCGCGGTCTCGCTGATCACCTCGACCTCGACGAAGATGGTGATCGGATGCCCGAGTGCTGCCGGATCGACCACGGCGACATTGGCCTGGATGATACCGGCCTCGGTCATTTTCTTGATGCGGCGCTGGACGGCGGGCRCCGAGAGGTTGATCGCCTCGCCGATCGTGCGCTGCGGCGTCAGATTGTCCTTCTGCAGGATTTTCAGGATCTTCCGATCGAAGTCGTCGAGCGCCACGCGTGGCGATGTCTGGTCCATGAAACTCTTGCCGCACGAAACAAAATTGCAAATCCCCGGCCGATATTCAGCGCAAATTTCGCCTCGAATGCAATATGTTTTCGCCAGGACAAGCGAGGTGACGATGTTCCTGACCAACACCAACGCCGCATACAGATCCGCTCTCGACCCGCGCGACGCCGAGACGCTCGGCGCCGTCGCAGCCAAGGACGTCGAGCGCTTCCTTTCGTTCCGCAAAAACAATGCCGAGACGCCGCTTGTCGCGCTGCCCAATCTCGCCCGCGAAATAGGCGTTGCCTGCATTCATGTGAAAGATGAAGGCCAGCGGCTCGGCCTTGGCAGCTTCAAGGCGCTTGGCGGCTCCTATGCGGTCATCCGCCTGGTGCTGGAGGAAGCCGGGAGAAGATTAGGGAGACCGGTCGACGTCAGCGAACTTCACAGCCCGGAGGTTGCCGCGGTGGCCGGGACGATGACCGTCGCCTGCGCAACAGACGGCAATCACGGTCGGTCGGTGGCGCAGGGCGCGCAACTGGTCGGCGCGCGTGCGGCGATCTTTGTCCATGCCGGCGTCAGCGACGCGCGGGTTGCCGCCATCGGTCGCTTTGGCGCGGAGATGATCCGCGTCGAGGGCACCTATGACGATTCCGTCAGGCAAGCCGCAAGGATCGCCGCCGAGCGGGGCTGGACGATCGTTTCGGACACATCCTGGCCCGGCTATGAACGCATTCCTGGCTTGGTGATGCAGGGCTATACGGCGATCATCCTCGAAGCGCTGCGCAGGCTGCCCGATCCGCCGACCCATGTTTTCGTCCAGTCCGGCGTCGGCGGCATCGCGGCGGCAGTCGCCGGCCATCTCGCCATTGTCCTCGGGGATAAACGCCCGATCTTCACCGTCGTCGATCCCGGTCGCGCGGCCTGCATCGCCGAAAGTGCGAAGGCGGGCCACCTCGTCACCATCCCGCATGGCGAGCCGACGGTCATGGCCATGCTCGAATGTTACGAGCCATCGCTTGTTGCCTGGCGCATCCTGTCGCGTGTGGCAGACGCCTTCATGACCGTGGACGAGGATGATGCAACAGACGTGATGAAGCGGTTGGCGCGACCGATATCCGGCGATCCGGCCGTGGTCGCGGGCGAAAGCGGTGGTGTCGGGCTTGCCGGACTGATCAGGGCCATGGCCAATCCCAAGATCAAATCGGAACTTGGGCTCGGCTCGTCCTCCCGCATCTTCGTCATCAATACGGAAGGCGCGACCGACCCAGCAAAATACCAGGAAATCGTCGGCATGTCGCCGGCCGCGGTCATGGCCGGCAATCTGGAGAAAGCGCGATGACCGGCTCGTCGATCGATCCAGGACGCCTGCTGGGACATATCCGGGCGCTGGGAGATATCGGGCGCGACGCCGATGATCGTCTCGTCAGGCTCTCTGCCTCCGATGCCGAGAAGCTGGGGCGCGACCGCGTCGTGGGTTGGATGCGGGACGCCGGCCTCGAAATCGCGATAGATCGCATCGGCAATATTTTCGGCATATGGAAGCCGGCAGAGGCCGCTTCGGCGGCCAGTGATCCGCTAATGCTGGGATCGCATATCGACACTGTGATCAATGCCGGCATTTACGACGGCTGCTATGGCGTGCTCTCGGGCCTCGAAGTCATCGAAACACTGAAAGCGGAGGGGTTTGTTCCGGCTCGCCCGCTCGTCGTTGCCGCCTTCACCAATGAGGAAGGCGTTCGCTATGCGCCTGACATGATGGGGTCGCTTGTCTATGCGGGCGGCCTGGCCATCAAGGAGGCACTGGCGACCATCGGCACCGATGGCAGCGTCCTCGGCGAGGAACTGGCAAGGATCGGCTATGCCGGGCCGCATGAGCCCGGCTTCCTGAAGCCGCATGCCTATATCGAACTGCATATCGAACAAGGCCCGGTGCTCGCACGCGAAGGCATTCCGGTCGGCGCGGTCGAGAACCTGCAGGGTATTTCCTGGCAGCGGGTGACCATCGAGGGCGACGCCAACCATGCCGGCACGACGCCGATGTCGATGCGCCGCGATGCCGGGCTGGCGGCAGCGCGCGTCATCACATTCCTGCGGACGCGCGCGCAGGCATCGAACACGCCGACGGTCGCCACAGTCGGCTGCATGGCTTTTGAGCCCAACGCGATCAACGTCATCCCGTCGCGGGCGACCTTTACCGTCGACTTGCGTGACCCTGACGAGGAGCGCCTTCAGGCCGAAGAGGCGGCACTTGCCGAATTTCTCGAAACGATTGCCGAAGAGGAACAGGTCGAGGTGACCACGGAGCGGCTGGCGCGTTTCGAACCGGTAACCTTCGACAACGGCATCGTGACGCTTGTCGAACAGGCGGCAATGGCGCGAGGGTTGAAATCGCGGCGCATGACATCGGGGGCAGGCCATGACGCCCAGATGATCGCGAGAATCGCACCCGCCGCGATGATCTTCGTGCCGAGTGTCGCGGGCATCAGCCACAATCCGAAGGAATTCACTCCCGAGGCCGATCTGGTCGCAGGGGCCAATATTCTGCTCGACGTCGTGCGCAAACTCACCAGACCGGAGGAATGACAATGGCAGATCTGCAAGCGCTTCAGGCGGAAATGACCGAATGGCGTCATCGCCTTCATGCCAATCCGGAATTCGGCTTCGAGGAGACATCGACATCCGCCTTCGTGGCTGCCAAGCTGCGCGAATTCGGTCTGGACGAGGTCGCCGAGGGCGTCGGCGGCACTGGGGTGGTCGGCACGATCAGGCGCGGCAGCGGCAATCGAGCGATCGCGCTCAGGGCCGACATGGATGCGCTGCGCATCACCGAGCTCGGAGACAAGGGCTACACGTCGCGGAATCCGGGCGTCATGCATGCCTGCGGCCATGATGGTCATACGACGATGCTGCTCGGAGCGGCGAAACTGCTGGCCGAGGATGGCGGCTTTGACGGCACGGTACGCTTCATCTTCCAGCCTGCCGAGGAATGGGGCAAGGGCGCGCTGGCAATGATCGCGGACGGTCTTTTCGAGCGGTTTGCCTTCGACGAGATCTATGGCATCCACAACATGCCGGGTCTTCCGATCGGCTATTTCCAGACCCGACCCGGTGCGCTCATGTCGGCCGAGGACAATTTCGAAATCACCCTGAAAGGCGTCGGCGGCCATGCCGCGCGGCCGCATTGGGGCAACGAAGTCCTGGTCGCCGCCTGCGCGCTGGTGACCAATCTGCAGACCATCGTGGCGCGCCGGATCGACCCGGCCGATATCGGCGTCGTCTCGGTGACCGAGCTGATCACCGACGGTACGCGTAATGCCCTGCCGGGCACCGCCCGCATCCTCGGCGACGCCAGGAGCTTCAGTCCTGAGGTCAGCGAACGTATCGAACAGCAGATGCGGGTGATCGCCGAGGGAACCGCCCTCGCCTTTAATGTCGAGGCCGACGTCCAATATTCGAGGGAGTTCGTTCCGCTCCTCAACGACGCCGGGCTTGCCGAAGAGGCACTCGCCGTGGCGACTGATCTCTATGGCGCTGAGAATGCCGAGATTGCGGACAAGCCGATGACAGGCTCGGAGGATTTCGCCCAATTCCTGTCGCGGGTGCCGGGTTGCTTCGTCTTCCTCGGCAATGGCAAGGCGTCGGCGCCGCTGCACAATCCGAACTTTGACTTCGACGACGCCGGCTTGATCCACGGCGTGAATTTTCACACCGGCATCATCCGTCGACGTCTGCCTGCAGCGTGATATATAGGCCGACGCCTGAACACGACACGCGACAACCGCGAAGGCAGCCGGATCGCCAAGGCTTGACGAGCAGCCGATATCAAGCGTCAAGTCGGCTCCTCCAGGGCTGAAGTCGTGGACTTGAAGCGCTTCAGGATATCTCCAGCATAAGGATTGGCCTTCAGGATTGCCTGGAACACTTCCGGCGCATCATACCGGACCATGTCCACGGCGGACATCAACAGTTCAAAGCTTCGTGTGGTCATGCGTGTCGGTTGCAGATTCATCTTCACCAGCACGCTCGCCACCAGATGCGTGATCCCCTGAACCTGGGCAACGTCCCGGTCGTGTGCCTCCGGTGTCGTCATGATGACATCGAGGCCGAGCATCCTGCAAAAAGCCGCCACCCGGAAGCGTCGCCCGCGAATGGGGCATATGGCGATCGGTAATCCGCGGATACCGTCACGCGCGCTCTGCGGGCCGAAAAGCGGATGTGTCGCGACGACCTCGACATTGCCGGGAAGCAGTTCGTCCATGATCGCGGCAGGCTCGACCTTGACGCTGCCGACGTCGAGGACGAGCGTCCCGGGTTGCAAAAGCGGAGCGAGGCGGGCGACGACGTTGCGCATCTGGCCGACCGGAACTGAGAGGATGACGACGGGGCACGCCGCGACGGCCTCGAACGGCGCCATCGATACGTTGAGCGCTTCCGCTCTCGCAGCGTCGGCTTCAATGTCGAAAGCCATGATCGGAAAGTGAGAGCAGAGATGCTCGGCCATCAATTGCCCGAATGCGCCGAAGCCTATAACGCCGATCGGCATCTTCGTGAGTTCATTTGGATTGTTAGACATGACGTCCTCTCGAAAGCCACGCGGGCCAGAGGCGTCCGTCAACATCAACCGCTGGCCAGGCAGCGGTTGAACATAATGATGCACCCTGCCGCTATTTCTGCGGCGCGTAATAAAATCCAGTGAAGTTCGGCACGGTCATCATATATTTTGGATATCGGCGAAGCCAGCTAAAGTCAATCTGCCGATCATGCGCCTGCCCGGTGCGATCGGTCGGATCGGATGGACACGTTGTGCGTCCAGAGGGGGAACGGGAGGTCATCTTGGTTGTCATCAGGCTTTGCAAAATCGCACTCGTGGCGGCGAGCGCGCTGTTTTTCTCGTTGGTCGCTTACGGAAACATCGCCGACTATGGCAGCAATTGGCTGTTCGTCCAGCATGTGCTCTCGATGGATACGACCTTCCCGAATTCCAGCCTGCATTGGCGGGCGATCACCAATCCGTCCATGCAGGAGGCGGGTTACTGGCTGATCATCGCGGCGGAAATGATCGCGGCCGCGCTTCTCTGGCTGGGCGCCGCACGTCTGCTGACCGTCGCCGCAACGCCGGCATTCAAGGGGGCTAAAGGTATTGCCGTCGCCGGGCTGACTATTGGACTTCTGCTCTACATTGTGGGCTTCATCATCGCCGGCGGCGAATGGTTTGCCATGTGGCAGTCCGCAGTCTGGAACGGCCAGCAGAAAGCCTTCGACTTCATTGCGATGATCGGTCTCGTGCTTGTCGTCCTCCTGTTGCCTGACGGTGATCACGCAGAATAGCCGTTGCCCTCTTCTCAGGATTGCGCAAGTCGCTCGCAGTGAAGGCTGGCAACAGCATCTCGGCCTGTAACCGGGAAAACGGCCAGAATTCCGAATCCAATGCGCTAAAATACCATTCTCGCGCAAGCGACCTATCGTATTTTACGACCTCGTCAGAAAGCACTGTTCGGAAATGCACTACGCGATGAGCACCGGGACTTGGAATCGCATCATTACTATCGAAATCGCTACCAGAACGCATATGGTGGTCCGCGTCGAAAATACCCGTCAGGCCGCCGAATGCCTGCTGGGCGAATGGCCGGTCAAATCAGGCTTTTACTACCATCGCGCCATACTGGCCTGCACGCGGGCGCTCAAAGGTGAATTGCCGGATGAAGACGCGCGCTTCCTGTTCACCGACGCCATCGACGATGCACACCTGCCCTATCTCGTATCGCTCAACAATGCATCGCGCGATGAGCTCGATACGGAGATCGCCGCAATCTGTGACGAAATCGCGTTCGAAGATCGCACCGCGCAATAGCGGAATCTTTGGTAATTGTCCGTTTCTGGGATTTCGGATAAAGCCGCACCCAGTGGCGGCTCAGCTCTACCGGTCTGACCGGCGTGGACGTCCTGCACGATCTGAGGCAGGACAGAGTGAAGTGATTAATGAAACATTCGGGGCAAATTCATACAGCTAATATCGGATGCGGGAAACCGGACCGTCATCTTCCTCCGACCCTAGCTTATGGATCAGCCCAAAAATGCGCGACCAAGTCCCGCGTCCGGACACGGAAACGGACCGCCGCCCGATAATGGTGGGGATGCGATGTGCGGGCAGTGCCCGCGCAGAATCCGGCAGCGGCAGCTGTCTATCTTGATGTTCGATGTCCGACATGGGTTTCCCCGCTAAGCGGCGATTCAACGTTCTGTGACCCGGATAAGTTCCGGCAGCACATGACCGATAGTCCATTTGACGGACAAAAATTGGCAGCATCTCGCAAGCCCTCCCCGCCGGCCGCTATCTCTACGACTCCCGATCGGCCGGCGGATCATATTAGCTTTGTCGAACTTTAACACCTGCGAAAGTATCGCATGGGAAAACTAACGCAATTGTGAAGTGCAATCGGAAGCGCGAACCAGCAAGGCAGCGGGGAGAGCGTGGCGACCGTTAGCATCGGTGCACCCCTTTTTACATCAGGGGTGCCGGCCGCGACTGCATCGGGTTCGCGGATGTGCCGGATTGCCCTTTGCAGGGCCACAGCCCACAGCAACCAAAAGGCAACCTGAGGCGCATCGCAATTTCCAGGCTTTGCTCCCGGTCTTTCAGCCCTCGTTTCTGCACATGCCTTTATTCCGGAGCCTGAACCCAGTTTCGCAGACTATGCGCGGAAAGCGATTCATTCGGCTGCTGCTGCGGCGGCGCAGCCGTCGATGATTCCCCGGATCTCGGCGCGGCAGGAACCGCAATTGGTCCCTGCATTGAGCGCCTTGCCGATCGCTTCGACGCTCCGGCAGCCCTGCCGGGCGGCAGCGACGATCTGGTTGACGCCGACGCTGAAGCAGGCACAGACGGTGGCACCGGGATCCGGTTTGTCGGCACCCGGCCGGCCGGCGACGAGGGCAAAGCGCTTGCGGAGATTGCCGTGTTCGGCAGTCAGTTGCGCGATTGCCCAGTTGCGGGCGACAGCGACTGGTTCGGACGCCAGGAACAGAGCGGCGAGCAGGCGATCCCCATCGAAGAAGGCGAGCCTTATATCACCGGACTGACGGTCGACATAGCGGAGCGGCTCGATTGTATCGGGAATGGCAAAAGCGCTGCGGCACAAGCTCACCCAATCTTCGACCGGCTGCCGGAAAGCGAGTTCCACACGCCAGCCGCCATCGGCCTTGGCCAGCGCCCAGTAATCGGCGTTGAGATGATCGGGTTTTGCCTGGGAGACGGCAAAACCATAATATGCCGCCTTGAAGCGGCACGCTGCAACCGCGACATTCTTCGACGCCGGCTGACCCGAGATCGGGTCCGTCACCGGCGGAACGAGCGTGTCGATGCGGGCCCTGGCGGTAAACTGGTCGTTCCAGTGCATCGGCACGAACACGCTGCCGCGCGCCTGACGTTCTGTAATCAGCGCGCGGACGACGACGCTGCCGTGGGGGCTCTGGATCTCCACCAGGCTTGCGCTGCCTATGCCCAGCTCAATGGCATCGCGTGGATGCAGTTCGGCGAAGGGCTCGGCGATATGGGAGAAAAGACGTGCCGTTTTGCCGGTCCGCGTCATCGTGTGCCACTGATCGCGAATGCGGCCGGTGTTCAGTATGAAGGGATAATCAGCGTTGGTGCGGTCTGAAGGTTTCGGCACAGTGGGAACGAAGCGCGCCTTTCCGTCCGCATGATAGAAACCGCCCTCGGTGAAAAAGCGCGTTTCGACCGCCTCCCGCCCCGTCGATTGCGGCCATTGGAAAGGCGCGAGCACGTCATAACTTTGCTGGTCGATAGTGGCGTAGGCGCCGATATCGAAATCACGGCTGCCATTGTTTTCAAACGCCGAAAGCGCTGCGTGTTCAGTGAAAATCTCAGCATTCGACTCAAAGGCGAAGGCGTGGGAAAAGCCCATCCGCTGCCCCACCTCCGCTAGCTGCCACCAATCTGCGCGCGCCTCTGCCGGCCGATCGAGGAAAGCACGCTGACGGGAAATGCGGCGTTCGGAATTGGTGACCGTGCCGCTCTTCTCACCCCAGCCGAGTGAGGGCAGCAGAACATGGGCGTGCCGCGCGGTATCGGTGTCCTTGAGGATGTCGGAGACGACGACGAACGGGCAGGCCTTGATGGCAGCCTCGACAATGTCGGCGTCGGGCATGGAGACGACCGGGTTCGTTGCGATGATCCACAGCGCCTTGATCCGCCCATCGGCAACCGCCCGGAACATGTCGACCGCCTTTAGCCCCGGCTTGGCGGCAATCGCCGGCGACTGCCAGAAGCGCTGCACGCGGTCACGATCGCCTGGATTTTCGATCGCCATATGGGCAGCGAGCATATTGGCCAGCCCACCGACCTCGCGCCCGCCCATAGCATTCGGCTGCCCGGTAAGCGAAAACGGCCCCATGCCGGGGCGACCGATGCGGCCGGTGGCAAGGTGGCAATTGATGATGGCGTTGACCTTGTCCGTGCCGGCTGAGGACTGGTTGACGCCCTGGCTGTAACAGGTCACGACCTTTTCGGTCGTGGTGAACAGGCGGTAGAATTCGCGCAACTGCATGGCCGGCAGACCGGTCATTTCCAGGACTTCCGTAAAGGACAGGCCGGAGGCGGAGGCGAAGGCCTCGGAGAAACCGCTGGTATATTGGGCGACGTAGTTCTGGTCGACCGCGTTGTTCTTGATCAGATGTGAGAACAGGCCAACGAACAGCGCCACATCCGTGTCCGGCCGGATTGCCAGATGTAGATCGGCAATGTCGGCCGTCATCGTCCGGCGCGGGTCGATGACCACGACCTTCATGCCCGGGCGGCGCGCCTTGGCAGCCGCCAGCCGCTGATAGATGACCGGATGGCACCAGGCGAGATTGGAGCCGGTGAGGATCACCAGGTCGGCGAGTTCAATATCTTCATAGGTCCCAGGCACGGTATCCGAGCCGAAGGCGCGGCGATGGCCGGCGACGGAGGACGACATGCAGAGGCGAGAATTGGTGTCGATATTGGCGGAGCCGACGAAACCCTTCATCAGCTTGTTGGCGACGTAATAATCCTCGGTCAGCAACTGCCCGGAGACATAGAAGGCGACCGAGTCCGGCCCGTGTTCGGCTATGGCGTCCGAAAACCGGTTTGCGACCAGATCAAGCGCTTCGTCCCAACCGGCACGCTGCCCGCCGATCTCGGGGTGCAGGATGCGTCCGTCGAGATCGATGGTTTCCGCTAGCGCCGAGCCTTTCGAGCATAGCCGCCCGTAGTTAGACGGATGGTCCGGATCACCCTTGACGGAAACCGCGCCGTCATCGCGCACGGTGGCAATGACGCCGCAGCCGACGCCGCAATAGGGACAGGTGGTCTTGACCTCCCCGTCCATCATTCCGCTGCCATCATCAGGCTTTCAAGCGCGATGAACAGCGCGCCGTCCTCGTTGCGCAGCGGGATGGTCCGCACTGCGCCCTCGTCAGCGCCGAGCGCCTTGCCGGTTTCGAGCGAAATCACCCAATTGTGCAGCGGGCACGTCACCGCCTTGGCATGGACGATGCCTTGCGAGAGTGGGCCACCCTTATGCGGGCACTGGTCCTCGATGGCGAAGACTTCGTTTTCCGCGGTGCGGAAGACGGCGATTTTGCCCTGCGGTGTCTTCACACAGCGCGCACCGCGCAGCGGGATGTCGGAAATGTCGCCGATCGGGTGCCAGTTGTTGTTTGGCCAATCCATGTCCAACTCCTATTCCGCTGCCTGCTGGTAGCCGATCGTCGCCATCGGCCTGAATTCATGCTTGTCCTTGCCGGAAACGCGTTCCGACCAGGGATCGACCTGGGCAAATTTCTGGCTGAAGACGAAGCGGTCGTAATAGGCCTTGCGCTTTTCCGCATCGCCCATGATCTGCCTGCGGATCTCGTCGAGGCCGACACGCTTTGCCCATTTGTAGATGCGCTCGAGATATCGGCCCTGCTCGCGATACATCTGCGTCAACGCGACGATATGTTCGAGCGCCTCGTCCTCGGTCTTGACCAGACCGAGCACTTCGGTGCCCTTGATGTCGAGACCCGCCGCGCCGGCGAAATGGATCTCGTAGCCGGAATCGACGCAGATGACGCCGATATCCTTGCAGGTGGCTTCGGCGCAATTGCGCGGACAGCCCGAGACCGCCATCTTCAGCTTGGCCGGCGTCCAGGAGCCCCACATGAATTTCTCGATGCGGATGCCGAGGCCGGTGGAATCCTGCGTGCCGAAGCGGCACCAGTCCGAACCGACGCAGGTTTTGACGGTGCGCAAGCCCTTGGCATAGGCCTGCCCGGAGATAAATCCGGCCTTGCCGAGCTCTGCCCAGACTGCCGGCAGGTCTTCCTTTTCGATGCCGAGCATGTCGATGCGCTGGCCGCCGGTGACCTTGACCATCGGCACATTGAACTTGTCGACGACGTCGGCGATCGCGCGCAATTCCTTCGAATTGGTGACGCCGCCCCACATACGCGGCACGACGGAATAGGTGCCGTCCTTCTGGATATTGGCGTGGACGCGTTCATTGATGAAGCGCGACTGATAGTCATCGGCATATTCGTCCGGCCAATCGCAGACGAGATAGTAATTGAGCGCTGGCCGGCATTTGGCGCAGCCGCAGGAGGTCTTCCATTCGAGCTCCTGCATGACGGCCGGAATGCTCTTCAGGCCCTTGGCCTTGATCAGCCGGCGGACCTCGTCGTGACCAAGCGTCGTGCCGAGCGATGTCAGGCCCTTTCCCGTGATCGTCGAGACGATCTTGCCCTTGCAAACGCCGTTGCAGCCGCAGATTTCCGCATCATCCGGCAAGGCTGCAACGGCCGCCATAGGGTCCAGCGGGGACCCTCCCTGGTAGGCCTGGCCGAAGATCAGCGTCTCGCGCATGCCGCTGATATCGGTCTGTTTCTTCTTCAGGTCGTTGAACCAGGCGCCATCGGCTGTTTCGCCGTAGAGAACGGTGCCGATGATCTTGTTCTGCTTCAGCACGATGCGCTTGTAGACGCCGGCGGAAGCGTCGCGCAGGACGATTTCCTCACGGTCGTCGCCGTCGGCGAAATCGCCGAGCGAATAGAGCTCGATGCCGGTCACCTTCAGCTTGGTCGGCGTATCCGAATGAACGAAGGCGGCGGAGCGATCGCCCGCCAGATGCGAGGCGGCGACGCGCGCCATCTCATAGAGTGGCGCGACAAGGCCATAGACTGTGCCGCCGACCTCGGCGCATTCGCCGAGCGCCAGGATATTGCCGTCCGAGGTCTGCATGCCGTCATCGACGACGATACCGCGATTGACGGCAATGCCGGCGTCGCGCGCCAGCCCGACACTCGGCCGGATGCCGACCGCCATGACGACGAGCGTCGCCGGGATGATGCGGCCGTCATCGAGCTCGACGCCCTCGACCTTGCCGTCGCCGACGATCGCCTTGGTGTTGGCCTTGCAGAGGATCTTGATGCCGCGGCCTTCCAGTTCCTTCTCAAGGAGATAGCCGGCAGAGGGGTCGAGCTGCCGGTCCATCAGTGTCGGCATGACATGCAGCACAGTGACATCCATGCCGCGTCCGGCGAGACCGGCCGCGGCTTCGAGGCCAAGCAGTCCGCCGCCGATGACGATGGCCTTCTCACGCGACTGGGCGGCGAGCAGCATGGCCTGCACGTCGTCGAGATCGCGATAGGTGATGACGCCGCGCAGATTGTTGCCGGGCACCGGGATGATGAATGGCACCGAGCCGGTGGCGATGACCAGTTTGTCGTAGCTTTCGGTGACGCCGTGATCGGAGGTGACCGTCTTGGCGAGGCGATCAATCGCCACGATCTTGTGGCCCTTGTAGAGGGTGATGCCGTGCTTGATATACCAGCCGTCGCCGTGGATGATGATCTCTTCATACTCCTTCTCGCCGGATAGGACCGGCGAGAGCATGATGCGGTCGTAATTGACCCGCGGCTCGGCATTGAAGATGGTGACCTGGTACTGATCCGGCGCCTTTTCCAGCAGGTGTTCCAGCATGCGGCCAGGCGCCATGCCATTGCCGATGATGACGAGTTTTTCAGTCATGAGTTCAAGTCCTTCGATTGCATAGGCTCAGGCGGCGGCAACGGCTTGCGCCGAGGAGCTGCGGCGGTTGAGCTGCATGACCGACAGATGCATCCAGACGAGCGAGATGACGACGACGGCGAAGAGCAGCATGAAGCAGCTCGACCAGAGGCCGGTCATATCCTTGAGAAAACCGAAGGCGATCGGCAGGATGAAGCCGCCGAGGCCGCCCATCATGCCGACGATGCCGCCGACGGCGCCAACGCTATCGGGATAATAAGCCGGGATGTGCTTGTAGACCGCCGCCTTGCCAAGGCTCATGACGAAGCCGAGCACGAAGATGACGACGATGAAGACCAGAGGGGTAATGCCGTGCGCATTGCCGCTGCCCGCTGCCGGCAGGGACAGGATGAGCGTTGCGACCGCGGCAACCGCAAACATCGTATACATGACGCTGCGGGCGCCCTTCTTGTCCGACAGCATGCCGCCGAAGGCGCGGAAAATGCTGCCTGGGATCGAATAGGCTGCTGCGACCATGCCTGCGGTTTCCAGGTTGAAGCCATAGACACCGACGAGGTAGCGCGGCAGCCACAGCGACAGTGCCACGAAGCCGCCAAAGGCGAAGAAATAGTAGAGCGAGAAGCGCCACACCTGGATGTTCTTCAGAGGCGCAAACTCCTCGGCAAGGCTCTTGGATGCGACACCCTGCTGACGCCGCAAGCGGAATGCCGGATCATCCGACGTGGTGAACCAGAAGACGATCGCCATCACCGCCAGCACAGCCGCCCAAATCTGGGCGACGGACTGCCAGCCCCAGGCCATCAGGACGAAGGGTGCGGCAAACTTGGTCACGGCGGCGCCGACATTACCGGCGCCGAAGATACCGAGCGCCGTTCCCTGCTTTTCCGCCGGAAAGAAGGGCGAGACATAGGCCACGCCGACCGCGAAGGAGCCGCCGGCGAGACCAACACCGAGGCCTGCAATCAGCATCTCGGTATAGGTATGGGCATAGGAGAGCAGGAAGGTCGCAACTGCGGCAGACAGCATGGTGAGCGTATAGACCAGGCGACCGCCATAACGGCCGGTCCAGATGCCCAGCACGATGCGGACGAGCGAGCCGGTCAGCACGGGCGTGCCGATCAGCAATCCGAACTCGGCTTCGTTCAGGCCGAGCTGCTGTTTGATGCGGATGCCGATGATCGCAAAGATCGTCCACACGGCGAAACAGAGCGTGAAGGCAATCGTGGAAATCCACAATGCCTTGGCCGGCTCGCCGGCGGACATGGGCTGGGTTTTCTCGATAACAGACATGGCTTCTCCGAGGCCCGACAAGGTCGTGCCGATCCATCTTTAGGGGTTAAAAACAAAAAGCCGCTGCTCAAGAAACGCTTGCACGAAAGGGGCGTGCGCGAAAATCCTGATCAGCGGCTTTGCTGGTGGCGCCCGCCATTGGACGCCGAATTCGTGACCCGAAGGCCTGCCTATATCAAAGCAATCTTCGTGCCAGATTGAAAAAGCGCTTATTTTTCAATGAAACCACCCGCCTCACACACTCAAGCGGCTAGGTCGGCATTATCGGAGAAGCAGCTGCTGCACTAAATTTTGTGCAATGCGCATAAAATAGACGCGCGGCTAGCCGTGCGTTTGCGACGCAATATAGCCGTCCACATCGTCCGGATCGAACAGGCCGCCGTCGAAAAATCCATCCGGCCCGAGCGTCAGCGCACCGCTGGAACCGACCGGCGTTTCGACGCGGAGCGCGCCCTCTACCTTGGCGCTCGCCGCCGGCAAGGCGACGCCCATCGCCTTTAACGCGCTGCGATAAATATCGGGCCTGTAGCTGTCCCCGGCAATCCTCTGATGCTCGGCCATGTGCCGCACCTGACCCCAGCGGACCATCTGCGTGTAGAACCACAGCGCATGACTTTTCCAGGGAAAGGTCGCAGCCTTGGCATTGGGCACGAAGAAGTCCTTTACATCAAGAATTTCGCCGCCACCGGTGTGAAGCATGCCGGTCAGGGCCGGCAGCAGGCTTTCCGCCGGACGACCGACATAAGCAGGCCGCGCCATGAGATCGGCCAATTCGTGCCGATTGCCGCTATCACCGCACCAGAGCGAGGCTTTGTAGAGCGCCTGCAACAACGCCGACAACGCCTCGGCGTGACCGTCAGCCCATCGGCTGTTGACGCCGAGCACCTTTTCCGGGCTCGATTTCCAGATCGCAGCCTTGACCGTCGCAAGATGCGCATCATTGTGGAGAACACCGAGCGTATTCCAGGGCTCACCGGCGCAATAGCCGTCGATGAGATTGGCGGTCAGAGCATCGGCCATGTCAGGCGGAGGCAGGATGCCGATCTCGACGTCGCGGTCCGGATCGATGCCATTGGCGGCGAGCCAGTAGCGCAATTCGTAATTATGGCCCGAATAGGGATGGACGACGGCGAAGCGGAGCCGTTCGCCCTGGCGATGATCGATGACCTGGCGCAACGCCTGCCCACTGGAACGGGCATCAAGATCAGGCAGAGCGCCACGGTCACCCATCTCCCGCCAAAGGCCGGCGGAGACGGTGACGGCATTGCCGCCCAGCCCCATCGCCATCGGCACGATCATGCGCGGTGCCGGCGCGGTCAGCCCGAGATTGCAGGCGATCGGCATGGGCGCGAGAATATGGGCGACGTCGAAATGGCTGACGGCAAGCCGGTCCCGGATGGTGGCCCAGGACCGTTCGCGCACAAGCTTTAGATCGATGTCCAATTCCGCCGCAAAGCCCTTTTCCCTGGCGACGACAAGGAGTGCACTATCGAGAAGCGGCAGGAAGCCGGCATTGATCTGATGTTTTGATGTCATGCGCTTGTTCCCGGGTCGAGAAGGCTTGCGGCGGTGATCAGGCTCTGCGCGATCTCGACGATCTTCCTGTTCTGGTTCATCGCCGTTCGCCTGAGCAGAGCATAGGCCTCGTCCTCCGACAGGCCGCGCGAGCGCATCAGCAATCCCTTGGCGCGATCGATCAGTTTGCGGTTTTCGAGTTCGCCACGCGTCTCCTCCAGTTCGCGGGTCAGGCGCGAATAGGCGTTGAAGCGGCTGATGGCCATTTTCAAGATCGGCCGCACCCGTTCCTGCTTGAGGCCGTCGACAATATAGGCGGAAACCCCCGCCTCCACCGCGGCCTCGATGGAAGCCTCATCGGACTTGTCGACAAACATGGCGATCGGGCGCTTGACCACCCGCGAAATCTGAAAAATGCTTTCCAGCATGTCACGATTGGGGTTTTCGATATCGATGACGATGACATCGGGATTGATGTCCATGATGCGGCGGGCAAGGCCGTTCATGTCATCGATGATCGTGACATTGTCATAGCCCGCTTCGCGCAAGCCCATTTCGATGATCGAGGCCCTGATGCTGTTCTCGTCGATGACGAGCACATTAATATCGCCAGGCTTGGAAAGACGGTTTGCCAAGGATTACCACCGGTCGACAATGCCGGGCACGAAGACAGGCCGAATCGGCCTCGGCATCATTATCGGAAAAATTGCCATGCTTGTTGCGCTGCTCTCTGGTCGACACTCTCTCGCGAAGCTCGCGTGGCCGTTCAATGCGCGAACGTCGCCCGAAAATCAAGCAGTTTCGACACTTGCCTATTTAATAGGCACAAATCACAGAAATTGCACAGCCGCGAAAACAGTACGCAGCAGCTGTCTACGACGATCGTTGCGACCGCATGCCCTCACCGTACCTGATCCAACAGCCGCTTGCATTCCAGGAGATCGAACAGCGCCTCCTGCAGCAAAGCCCGATCCTCCTTGCCGATCTGCGGGCCGCCGATAGCGGAGAAATCGTCGTCGCCGCCGCCAATCAGGCCGAAGAATCGACGATGCGTCGGCGGCTTGGCGCGGCCGACGATCTGGTCATCCTCGAAAGTGGGTTGCGGTTTCGGCTGCGGCGCGGGGGCGGCCTCTTCCTGCTCTTCCGCCTCGCTCGCGGCAGCAAGCGCCTCCATAGTCGCGAGATCGCCGCTGGCAGCGGCGGCGACGAATTTGTTGCCGTTGTTTTTCAGAAGCTTTTGCACACCCTTGATCGTATAGCCGTGATCGTAGAGCAGATGGCGGATGCCCTTGAGCAATTCGACGTCGTCCGGCCGGTAGTAGCGGCGGCCGCCGCCGCGCTTCAGCGGCTTGATCTGGGGAAAACGGGTCTCCCAGAAGCGCAGCACATGCTGCGGCAATTCGAGCTCGTCAGCCACTTCGCTGATGGTTCGGAAGGCATCCGGGCTTTTTTCCATGGCTGAGGCGGCTCCGCGTGACGGACAGACTGCCGGTCCGGCGGGCGAACCAGTATGAACTTTCGATTATAAGCAATTGAAACAGCCGGAAAAGGCCGAATTTATGTTTTAGGCCTTCGCCTTCGCCTTACGGGAGAGATGGCTCTTCAAAATCCGGCTCTTGAGCACGTTCGAGGCCTTGAAGGTCATGACCCGGCGCGGCGAGATCGGCACTTCCTCGCCGGTCTTTGGGTTGCGGCCGATACGCTCGTTCTTGGCGCGCACCTGGAAGGTTGCAAAGGAGGAAAGCTTGACGCTTTCACCCCGCACGATCGCGTTGCAAATCTCGTCGATCACCGTCTCCACGAGCTGGGCGGATTCGGTTCGCGACAATCCGACTTTGCGGAACACAGACTCCGCCAGATCCGCCCTCGTCACAGTCTTGCCGCTCATGGTCCCCCGCTTATTCTATTTTAGACGTGAACACGGGCGAAGAGTATTGTTGTTGCACCTTCGGGTCAAGCACCGCCGCGCACCCGGAAGCGACCTTTTTTTTCGTGTATTACCAGCGCAGTAGCACCGATCCCCAGGTGAAGCCGCCGCCCATGGCTTCGAGCAGGACAAGGTCCCCTTGCTTGATCCTGCCGTCTGCGGTTGCAGCGGCCAAAGCGAGCGGAATCGAGGCGGCAGAGGTGTTACCGTGCTGATCGACGGTGACCACGACTTTTTCCATCGGAATGCACAGTTTTTTAGCGGAGCCTTCGATGATGCGGATATTGGCCTGGTGCGGCACCAGCCAGTCGATCTGGTCGACCGAAAGTTCCGCCTTGTCGAAAGCATCGACAATGACGTCGGTGATCATGCCGACGGCATGCTTGAACACTTCGCGGCCTTCCATTCGAAGATGTCCGACCGTGCCGGTCGACGACGGGCCGCCGTCGACATAGAGCTTTTCCTTGTGGGTGCCGTCGGACCGAAGCGAGGCCGTCAGCACGCCGCGATCGGTATTGGCGCCTGTCCCCTCGCCCGCTTCCAGCACCACGGCGCCGGCACCGTCGCCGAAGAGCACGCAAGTTGTCCGGTCGGTCCAGTCGAGGATTCGCGAGAATGTTTCGGCGCCGATCACCAGCACGCGCTTGGCCATGCCGCCGCGGATATAGAGATCGGCGGTGTTCATCGCGTAGACGAAGCCGCTGCAGACCGCCTGCATGTCGAAAGCGGCGCCGTGACGGATGCCGAGACGCTGCTGGATGTTGACCGCGGTGGCGGGAAAGGTGTTGTCCGGCGTCGAGGTGGCGACAATGATCAGATCGACGTCATCGGGCGCCAGACCGGCATTGGCAAGGGCGGCACGCGCCGCAGCCTCGCCGAGCGAGGCAGTGGTTTCGTCGTCACCAGCGATGTAGCGCTGGCGGATGCCGGTGCGCTGTATGATCCATTCATCCGTGGTATCGACAATGGATTCCATTTCACGGTTGGTCAGCAGCCGCTTCGGAAGCGAAGCGCCAACCCCACGGACGATTGATCGGATCATACTATTCCCGCCGTTTCCTCCTGCGCATCCGAGGGAGGGACGCGCAGCGCATGATATTTTTTTAGGTCGGCTTGAATTTTCTCGAACAGACCGTTGCGGACCATGTCATAGCCGACCTTGATG
>NZ_JBFUFK010000088.1:0-15203 GCF_056403475.1 Rhizobium sp. P2_G9
CTGCTGGACACCTGTCGAGCGATATCGTCTTGCGTGGATGGAAGTGCCTGACTTTGCCATGTCTTCTGGAGAGCCGGATGCGTAACGAAAGGCGCACGTCCGGTTCGGCGAGAGGCGATGCGAGACCTGCCGCCGCAATGCGGTAAGGCRCGCATCGCCTACTCATCCCACTTATCTGAAAGTCCGGCGCGGCGGGCGCATTGTCTCCGTCGCCGTCATCATCGCGGTCGGCGTCAACACCGACGGCCGGCGCGAGGTGCTGGGCATACCTTTCGTCGCTCTATCGCTCGCACCGCATTTGGTGGAACTGTCGATTGGAAGAAATCGACGCTGATGGGAATTTGAATTTTATCTTTGTTTTTAAGCAGCACTTATCAGGCATTTATTCGAGATTGTCCTGGCCTTGCACGAAATCAAACGTGCCACGACTCGCCCGCTCGCGCGCTTGCTCAGGCGGCCTGGACCGGCCTCACCGACTCATCGCTCAGCGGCGATTTGGTGACTATGCCATCTTCGATGGAAAGCACGCTGCGGAAGAATTCTCCATTTCTGGGCGATTTCGGGGGGGGTGTGCCGTGCATGACGCTGACGACGGTAATGCCCGGGCAAATATTCCTTACTGCCTCGTGAAAAGCGATGACAGCCTGATTGTCGAGGGCACTGGTCGATTCGTCCAGCAGCAGCAGCCCTGGCCGCATCAGCAGAATGCGCGCCAGAACGAGCTTTTGCTTCTGGCCGCCGGAAAGCAGGAGGTCCCAGCTCTGATTGGCCCGTCCGTCGGCTGCAAGATCGATGGCGAATTCAGCGAGACCTGCTTCTGACAGAGCTGCAATGACTTCGGCGTCCGTATAGCCATACGCTTGCTCCGGCAGGCAGACGAGTTCCTTCAGCGATAGCGGGGGCAATTTCACGTCCTGCGCCGCGTAGTAGACACGCTCTTCCTGAGGCAGCACGACAGTTCCGCAGCCATGCGGCCAGAGCCCGTTGATTGCCTTGAGCATGGACGATTTGCCGCTGCCAGACACGCCGACCAGGAGTGCCCATTCACCGCGTTCGACATGCAGGTGACCCGCTTCAAGAAATGCCTCGTCATTACCTGGATGCATCAGCTGCAGGTTTCGGATCGTCAGGCCGAATCCGGGGTCCTGATTTTCATAACAAAATTCGGAGCGCCCGCTGCGGGAATAGAAGTTGCAAGGCTGCTGCACGTCCTCGATTGAGGTTGCAAGGCCGGTTATGCGTAGGGCATTCGCCCTTAATTGAGCAATATCCGGCATGACCTGGATGAACCAGGAAAAATCACTGATGATCGCATTGGCAAGCTCGGCACCGGTGACATATTCCTGAAAATTGATGCTGCCGTGGACATAGGGCAAGAAACCCGGCGCATACGCAACGATGCGTGAGCCCATGAAGCTGTAGACAAGTTGGAAGCCCATATAGCTCGCGCTCAGCACGTTAAGGCCGGCCCAGTTGCGGTCGATGTCGACATAAAGCTGTCGGTGAATATCTCTCTGCGCGCGCTCTCCGTTCGTGGCGGCCACATGGAAACTGCGATGGAAGAGTGTCGTCAAGGCTCGACGATAGCTCCCCTCCGCCGACTGCATCTTGACATTCAGGGTCTGCAGCATCGCACCGAGCTTGACGGCAAGAAGGGTGCTGATCGGCACATAGACAATGACAGCCGCGACCGTAAGGCAGGCACTGCCGTAATTTCCAAGCCTGTCCAGTCCGCTGACCGGTGTTGATGTCTCCATGATTTTGCCGCCGACGAAGAGAAGCGACAACAGGACGCCTGCAATCCCCATGGCAAGGCCGATGGCGCCTCCGGCCATCCCCTTGATGGACTCCTGGATGCGCTGGTCGATGTTATCAGGCGCTTGGGCGGAGGCGGTGATGGCGTCTGCCGCTCCGTGCTGCAAATGCAAATGGGTGTGATTGCTGTCGAGCAGCGCGTCGTTGAAGCGCCGGTCGAGCCATGCACGCCATTTGCGGTGCAGCGTTGTGGAGAAAAAGTGGCGCAGCGACGTGAACCCGATTTCTTTCGTCACGACGATTGCCGAGAGCGTCGCCGCAGTCGCTAGAATAATTGCGGGTGTGCTCGGATGTACCGGGTTTTGAAGAGAGGCAATTGCACTGACAAGCTGTCCGGACGCCTCGGCAAACCAGACGCTTGCGATCGACGACAGGGCGGTGAGCAGGACGATAACTGCCGTCAATCCCCAGGCTTCCCAACGATTGCCGGAACGCCAGTAGGCGCACAGCAACCCCCAAAAGGTCTGCATCGATGAAACTGGGGTTGGCCTAGCCAGGCTTTTTCGTTTCCGATCTTCTGGATGCAAATCCCACTTATCCGCGCCTGATTTCATCAAGTCTCCCCCTGTCGACACAACTGTCCAACAGTCGATTATCTGCCACCGGGTATGCGTCGAAAAACCTCAAGCTTCCGACGCGCGGGCAGAGGTGCTGATTTACCTGCTGGCGCACGCGGTCGCGACCGAAGAGTATTGTCGAATATGCT
The DNA here is from genome assembly GCF_056403475.1 of Rhizobium sp. P2_G9. Taxonomy (NCBI): domain Bacteria; kingdom Pseudomonadati; phylum Pseudomonadota; class Alphaproteobacteria; order Hyphomicrobiales; family Rhizobiaceae; genus Rhizobium; species Rhizobium sp. P2_G9. The sequence goes on from NZ_JBFUFK010000088.1 coordinate 2,522, forward strand.
TTTCTAAGCTTGCCCTTGCCTGACACAGTCTCCGCCATCAACCTTGCCGGTCGATTTTCGAGATCGCATCGCTGGCGCTTCAAACCGTGGCGATCCAGCATTCCTTCTTCTATTGGGGGCGTCTGTTCACGCGCAGTTCCACCCGAATATGACATCCGCCATCATACCTACGCCACGTTACGAGGTGTCGGCCGGATCAAAAAGGACATAGCTAATCATCCCTTGCCAAAGGATGGCTGTCTTTGCGTTATATCAAGTTCGATTGAATTTACGCAAGTAAGTCCCGAGAGTGCTGGCCACCGCCGCGCCATCGGCCCAATAGAGCGCAGGGCTATGAACTGCTCGCACAACCCGAAAAATTTCGGTTGAAGCTTTCGTGCTCGACATAAGACGACCTACCTTGAAGCAGCGGGTTTTGTTCAGGCGGCGATGCCCGACGCTTCCAGCAGCCGTGAAAACTGACCGCTGGAACGTTGCAAAGTTTGATAGCTGCCAGACTCGACGATCCTGCCCTCGTTAAGAACGAGGACGAGGTCCGCATCGCGCACAGTGGACAGCCGGTGCGCAATGATGAAAGTCGTTCGGTCATTGGTCATATGATCCAACGCGTCCTTGACCAACGCCTCTGTTTCGACATCGAGCGCCGACGTTGCCTCGTCCAGCACCAGGATTGGCGCCGCCTTGAGGATGGCGCGTGCGATCGCGATCCGCTGGCGCTCGCCCCCTGAGAGTTTGCCGCCGCGATCTCCTACGACGGCGTCGTAACCTTCTGGACGCCGGCGGATGAAGTCGTCGGCCGCCGCAGCGGCGGCGGCCACCCGTACATCGTCAAGCGATGCGTCGTCTCGCCCCAAACGAATGTTTTGTGCGATTGATCGATTGAGCAGGCCTGCGTCCTGCATGACCACCGAGACATGATCGCGGATCGAGGCGCGCGAAACAGTGGCGATATCGACGCCGTCGATCAATATCATGCCCGCGACAGGGTCGTATATGCGCTGCAGGAGGTTGACGACCGTTGTCTTACCGGCGCCCGTCGGGCCGACAATCGCAATCGTTTGACCAGGTTCGGCCACAAAAGAGAGGCCTCTGGCTCCCCAGCTACCGTCTTCGTATTGGAACGATACGTCTCGGAACTCGACTCGGCCCCTGACGCGATGGATGGCAGGTCCGTTGTCAGCACTGCGCAGCGTCTCGGCTTCATATTGAAGGCCGATGAACTCTTCGAGCTTCGCGCTCGCTTCGAACGTTTGGGCCGCGAAGGCCCGGACTTGATCGAGACGCGCAATCATCATTGTCGCGAACCCGATGAACGTGACGATCTCGCCGACAGAGAGTTCGCCGCTATGGACCAATCTCACACCTGTGAGCAGGATTGCCGTCATCGAAATCGTCGCCGCCATCCGATTGAAAACGGAGGCTATGGCCCACCAGTCAAGCACAGGAAATTGCGCGTCGAGGAGTGCCTGGATGTACCCGCGCAAAATGTTGGCTTCGACTTCGACGCGGTTGAAGGCGTGAAGGACCGTGACATTGTTAATGGTGTCGCTCATATGCAGGAAGACGTTGTGGTAGTGCCGCTCCACGACGCTCTGGCCATCTTTCGTACGCGCCATGACCGTCCTGCCGACCCACCAATAGACCAAGCCCAACGCAAGCAGGATCAGACCCAGCCAAAGGTTCGTGACCAGCGCGGTTGGAATGAGTAGCGCCAATGCCACGAATGTCGCCAAGTGCGAACGCATGAATTCTAACCAGATGTTGAATAGAGACTCGCACGCGCGAACAAGAGTTTGGAAGACATTCGATGAGCCCCGTCGGTTATGCCAGGTGACTGGCATCGCGACCAGGTTTTCGAAAGAAACGGCGAGGATTTCGGCCCGGCACTTGTGCGCGAGCCTGTCCGCGGAGCGCGCCGTCAGCACGTAAAAGGCAGTACTAACGACAGCGAAGGAGATCCATAGGAACAGAGATGACAGTTCATGGTTGCGCCGGGAAATCGCATCGATGATATGACCGAACAGAATAGGTTCGAGTACCGCGCCCCCGGCAAGAAGCAGATTAGCGAGCACGATCATGGTCACGTGGAATTTGAAGCGACCGAGAGGCCGGAGCGACTTCAGATAAATCTGAACGAGCGTCACTGACTTGCCTCGTGTGCAAGAGGGGAAAAGCGTCTATGGAACGGTTCGAAATAGCAAATGTTCCTCGACTGCCAATCACGTGACATCGCGGCGCGGGGTTCGGTTCTTGATCGAACGCGCGGGGGGCTATGCCAAGAAAGAATTTGACCAGATAGGTCATTGGCGTCGGACAGGTTTTCATCACCCCGTAGTTACCCGCTAATTTGTCCGAATCTCTCACAATGTCGCACCAGATGCGATCCCGCCCTCGCGGCCACGCTGATCCTGTTCCTGATCGGCCTCGCCGCCGTCCTGTCATATCTCGTTCTCTGAAGCGGCAGGAGCATGGCGTGCGCGTCGGCCACTCATCGCTAGCTAGCACAAGATAACCTGCAAACCTGCCAAGGCGGAACCGGCCAGGATGCCGAGCTTGGCATGGTCCTGTGGCGCACGGTCGCCAAAGGCGAGCAGGCTGACAAACAGGGCCATGGTGAAGCCGATCCCGCAGAGCAACGCGACGCCGAATGTCTGACCCCAACTCGCCGATGCCGGAAGGTCGGCGACGTCCGTTTTCACCATCAACCAGACGGAACCGAAGACTCCGACCATCTTCCCGAGCAAGAGGCCGAGACCAACGCCCAGAGTCACCGGTTCCGCGAAAGACGCCGCGGTGACGCCGGAAAACGATAGCCCGGCATTGGCGAAACCGAACACAGGAACGATGACGAAGGACACCGGCCGGTGGAGCAAATGCTCAAGCCGATGGAGAGGGGATTCCGCTTCGGATGCCTCCGGCGTGCCGGGCGTTCGCTTGATCGGAATGGTCAGGGCCAACAGCACGCCCGAGATCGTCGCATGCACGCCGGACATGAACACGAAGAGCCACAGGACAATGCCAAGCATAATGTACGGAAATAAGGGATTGACCCTTAGCCTGCCGATGGCCAGTAGCGCGACGAACACGACGCCCGCTCCGCCGAGCGCCCACAAGTCAAGTCCGGAGGTGTAAAAGAACGCGATGACGACGACGGCCCCGAGATCGTCGATGATAGCCAGCGCCGCGAGAAAGACCTTGAGCGAGACCGGCACCCGCGACCCGAGGAGCGACAAGATGCCGAGGGCAAATGCGATATCGGTCGCAGCAGGGACGGCCCAGCCATGTGCCGTCGCGGGATAGTTTCCATTGAACACGATGTAGATGAGGGCTGGCACGATAATGCCGCCGAGAGCCGCTCCTCCGGGCAGGACACGGCGGGGCCATGATGATAACTGGCCGTCGACGATCTCACGCTTGATCTCAAGGCCGTTTAGAAGGAAAAACAGCGCCATCAGGGCATCGTTGATCGAGTGCTGGACGCTAAGCGGGCCCAGATGAGCGTGCAACATCTCGAAGTAGGCCGCCGCGAGCGGAGAATTCGCTGTCACGATCGCCAGCGCGGCGACGGCCATGAGAAGCAGACCAGCAGACGCTTCGTTGTCAAGGAAACGTCTGAACGTGGACCGGATGCGGCCCTTGGACATAGTCGAAGACACGGGTTCGCACTCCTTGCGAGAGGTTGATCGAAGTCTCCGTCGATTTCGGGGAATCCCGCAGCGCACGCAGCACACGCTTCAATCACTGTAGCCGTGAAGCTGGAGGAAACCCAGTCATAGGCAAAGCCTTGCCGATGACCAGCCGACGATCGGCGACATTCGGTGGCAATGTTCCGTCGATATCCGGCCTCACACTGGCCGCACTGCGATTGGCCTCTCGGCCGGCCGGCGATCTCAATCTGGTTCGCGGCGTTCTTCTCGAGGCCCTAGACCATGTCGACCACGCACAAGGATGAGCATCCTCGGCACCTGGAAGCCGCATCGACCAGCCTGCCGGCCAGCATGGAACGATAGTTCATGACCCTATCAGGCGCGGCATCAAACCAACGATCAGCGTCGGCATATCGAACGGCCGCGAGGAGACCACTTTGGCCAGATGTACCTAGCGACACAAAATGCCAGCCGCACCAAAGCTTCGGTCAATGCCGGCCGGTCAAAAAGGGCCTTCACAGACAACCCAACTCGCGGCGAGAACCTTCTTCCAAACTCCGTCAACGAGGTCCGCAAAGCTCGTTCCCGCCACACGCTATCCATCGCTGCGGCTAAATCCCCATAGTGCCACACAACCCGCGCCTTCGTTCAATCCGGCTTCAATGAGGTCCGATCAGCGAATGCTGCATCCAAAGCGGCCGGACCTCACAGAACCCTCCAGATTCCCAAATCGGCATTTGAATGATTCATAGGGCGTAAGCTTTTGATAGGAGTTGACGCCGATGCGCCGCTACGCCCTTCGTGACGATCAATGGGAACGGATCGAGCAGCTTTTGCCAGGCAAGGTGTCAGACAGAGGCGTGACGGCGAGTGATAACCGGCTGTTCGTCGACGCCGTTTTGTATCGTTACCGGGCTGGCATACCGTGGCGGGATTTGCCTTGTCGCTTTGGCGATTTCCGGGTCGTTCACACACGCCATATGCGCTGGAGCCGCAAAGGCGTTTGGGAAAGTATTTTCAAAGTATTGGCGCAGGATGCCGACAACGAATACGCGATGATCGACAGCACGATCGTGCGGGCGCATCAGCATTCGGCGGGCGCAAAAGGCTCGTCGAAAAAAATGAATGTATCGGCCGCTCACGCGGCGGCTTGAGCACAAAGGTTCACGCGCTCTGCGATGCATTGGGAAATCCGCTCGGGTTTCATCTGACGCCAGGGCAAGCCTGCGACCTGGATGGCGCCGACGTTCTGCTCGGCGGGATCGAGGCGGAGATTCTGATCGCCGACAAGGGCTATGATGCGGACGAACGGGTCATCCAGCGGCTCCAAGCCGCCGAAATAGAACCCGTCATCCCGCCGAAATCGAACCGGAAACAGCCACGCGACTATGACAAGGCGCTCTACAAGGCCCGCCATCTCATCGAGAATTTCTTCGAAAAACTAAAACATTACAGAGCTATAGCCACGCGCTACGACAAAACCGCTGCGGCCTTCCTCGGCGCAATCCACTTGGCAGCATCAATCGTCTGGCTCAATTGATGACGCTGCCTAACATATTTACGAAAGCTAAAGGATCAACGGCCAATTCTGGTGGCGACATCACGGTCGGCAACACCGATGCCCTGGCGTTTTTCCAGGCCAACACCAATGCCAAGTTCGCATCCTATGAGCGGGCAATAAGTTTTCCTCCCACGTCAATTTTTCCGCCACCGTGCCCACAAGCTTCCTAAACATTATCGGCATCAAATCGATCGACGTCGCCGGCGTTGCCACCGGCAGTTATATACCGGCGACATATGTTGATTTTTACCTGATGCTCGACAACTCGCCGTCGATGGGGCTGGGTGCCACGGATACAGACATCAGCTCGCTGGAGTCCAATACGTCGGACACTTGTGCTTTCGCCTTGCATATCGATGTGCTGCCCTGTCGAGCGACATGGACGACGTCGCAACCAAGACTTCGACAATCGACCTCATGTCGATTCCCAAGCAGGGTTACAACATCGACCAGCAGACCGATTTCGAACTAATGCTCGGCCAGTTGAAGACAACGATTGGCACGAGCGGGCAGGGTTACACGGCGACGGATCCGCAGAAAGTGCTGTTCTTCGTCTCGGACGGTGTTAACGACAGCTACAAACCCACTGGCTGTCTCAAGACCACGACCAGCGGCCGCTGCCAGGCGCCCATCGATTTCGGTATTTGCACAAAAATCAAAGCCGCGGGCGTCCGGATCGCAGTGCTACACCACCTACCGGCCGATCAATAAAAACTCATGGTATGATACCTGGATCAAGCCCTGACGCACCGAGATCAACCCACAGACGAAGGCGTGCGCCTCCGATGGTCTGTTCCTCGAAGTGACGCCATTTCAGGGTAATACGGGCGCCATGAATGCTCTGTTTCTGAAGGTAGTCAAGTACCCCAGCCTCACGGGTTGAAGCCGGCTAACTTTTCTCAAAGCTGCGTCGTCATGATGCGGTTCAGAGGTCGGCGATCTTTGACGGCTGCCCGTGTCAAAACAGTGTGACCGTGCCCATGCGATTAGCGCATATGGAGAAATCCGGCCAGCGGAACATTTCCTATCCACTGCGGTTGAGCGTGCAGACTAAGAGACGCTAGCCCAGCGCAGGAGATAATCCATGCCAGAAACCACTGACACAGCAGCCACAGCCACGAACCCATTGAGCGACGCAGTCCAGAGCGGACCGGCGGGCCTCAACGATCTGAAAAACAAGGTCAGCGATGATTTGAGCGCTGCCACTGACGTCGTCAAGGCCGACGCAAATACTGCGATGCAGAAGGTCCAGGAGACGGTAGCGGAGCAAACCGGCTTTGCCGCCCGCCAGGTCGGCGGCATCGCGACGGCGCTGCAAAAGGTCGGCGCGGAACTTGAACAGAGCGACCAGCCCCAAATCGGGCGCTACGCCAGACAGATCGGCGAGAGCGTTCAAGCAATCGCAAAGAATATCGAAGGCCGCGATCTCGGCGAGATCGCTGGCATGGCCGAGGATTTTGGTCGTAAACAGCCCCTCGCCTTCCTGAGTGTGGCGGCTCTTGCGGGGCTTGCTGCCAGTCGGTTTTTCACTGCGTCGGCGAAACGGCCGGAAACGACCAAAACGCAAGAGTCAAGCCAGGTCGGCTCTACCCAGATGAGTACATCGTCGTCCGCTGTAGGAGGTATTGTCAATGGCTGATCCGAACAACAATCCACCGCTTTCCGAATTGATCGGCGGCCTCGTTTCCGACGTGTCGGGCCTCCTGCGCAAGGAAATCGATCTCGCTAAGACGGAGGCGTCTGAGAAAATTTCAAGCGCCCTGAGCGGCGTCGAAGTCATGGTTGTTGGCCTCGCCCTCGCCATCGGTGCTTTGGGCGTTCTTCTCAGTGCCTTGGTCAGCGGGCTCGCGCTGATTTTGGTCCACAATGGAATGACGCCGATCGGCGCCAACGCGTTGGCAGCGCTCATCGTCGGTGTCGTCAGCGGCCTGATCGCCTGGTTGTTCGTGTCGAAAGGCATAGCTGCGTTGCGCGCCTCCAACCTCAAACTTGATCGCACGGCAACATCCCTTCGTCGGGATGCCGACGTGGTAAAGGAGAAAATTCAATGAATGCCTCGTCCGAGAAATCCTCCGCCGACATCCAGCGCGAAATCGACGCCGATCGCCAAAGGATCGGAGCTCGCATCGACGCCATCCAGGAACGTATGTCACCGGGCCAACTCGTTGACGAGGTGCTGGCTTACGCCAAGGGAAGCGGCGGCGCTGAATATGTCAGCAATCTTGGCACAGCGCTGAAGGCTAATCCTTTGCCTGTCGCCCTGATCGGCGTGAGTCTCGCGTGGCTTGTCGCCAAGCAGGGCACAACGACCGCGGCCAGCCCGACTCCCGCGGTTGAAGAAGCGTATCCTCTGTATCGTGCACAAGGCGCGATACGACGCGTTGGACCGCCAGATGAAGTTGACGGCGAGCGCTACAGCCATTTCGTCGATGACGCCGGCACCCGCTTCAAAGCTCTCACAGATGAGGTTGGAAATCGCGCTGGTAACTTCATTGACGCCACCGGCAGGACATATCGGGGCTTTGCAGACGCCACGGGCAAGCAACTCTCCAACATTTCGGATGATGCAGGGGCCTTGCTTGATGCTTCGACTGGCTGGGCCTCGGACACCTGGCAGCAAATCAAAGACACGGCCGGCGCCGTTGCACAGAAGGTCAGCGGAACGACAAGCGCAGTCTCGGTTTYGGCTTCGAACGTCGGGGCCTCCCTTCAAGACCAGTCGGCGCAACTGACTGCGACTATCCTTCGGCAATTTCGCGACCAGCCTCTCGTCGGCGGTGCTCTCGCCTTTGCCGTTGGTGCCGCGATTGGTGCAACCCTGCCGCACACAGCAAAAGAGGATGAGATCCTTGGTGAGGCTGCTGACTCTTTGAAGGCCGATGTGGCTGACCAGGCCGCAGGCATGGTCGAGCAGGGCAAGAACCTGGCTTCGGATGCCTATGGCAAGGTGGTCTCCGTGGCCTCCGATCTTCACGACACCGCCAAAGATCGCGTTCTTTCGGATATGAACGAGGCGAAGAATCAAAACCCCGCGACCTGAAATCAAATGGAGGCGCGGTCCATCACGCGATCGCGCCTCGCCTAGCTATGTTGTCCCATTGCGTTGATGCATCGATCAATGAATGAACGGATTTCAGTCTTGAAGGATGTGTCTATTCGGTAGCTGTCACGCACCGGACGGATTTCGGGCGCGCGCATGACAGCATGCGATTGAGGGCGGCGCAGCCGATGGCTACCTCCGTCTGTTGCGCGCCGAGTGAGCGCGCTCGCAGTCGAGGTCAGACGATCAATTTGTATCTGCCGGTGGCGGTCTCGACCAGCGAACGCTTGCCATAACCGGTCGTTGCTTGCCATTTCATCCGTCCGTCCGCCCTGATCGCTTCGATGTGTCGGTCTCGCTGACAGCAGAGATCAGTGTCTGCCCGTCCCACCGCATTGGCGCGTGGCGGAATGACCACCGTGGCGCCTACGCTATGCTTCGTGACGGTGTCATAGGTCGGGTGGCCGTCGTAAGCGTCATCGGCCGGGAACTGGGCGATGGGGTCGTCGATCTGGTCGAGCAACATCTCCACCTGCGAGGCGTCGCCGGATCTGAACGACTAGGAGCGCACGCGATAACGCTCACTTGGGGCGAACTACCACATTACCGTTCGAGAGGCTGCGGCGGAACTCCTCCGACGTTGGCCATGGGGATAAGCATTACTTTATACCGGCTATCCAACTGTGCGAAACCATACACGATCGCATAGACGGTGCTTTTGTAGGATTTCAGTAATAACTTCGGCAATATTATAGGATATTCTTTAAGGTGGATTTGCAACGAAGAGATATACAGTTGAACGCCGCAACTTTAGAAGGGTAAATTAAGGCTGCAGGCGTGGCATTCATCAGCCTGCACCGGGTTCACGAGAAAGATTTCGATTTCGCATTACTGATTGATCGTGCTCAGACCAACGCTATGGAAGCATACGCTGCGCTCGCCGCTGCTTTTGCTGTGTGTCAGCTGGACGTAAATCCTATGCGGATTGTCTTGGAGTGGGGAACCTGAGAAAAAGTCTTCCAGCTAGAGGGTTATTCGATCGGTCACAGCGTCTTGCTAGACGAATTCTGACCCAAGCAGGGAGCCCAAAAAATGCATTTGGCCGTGGTAATTCAACGCTTTGCGGCTGATCAGCTTGAGCGAACTAACGCTTCATGATCTGGTGCGGCGTCACCACACACTTAAGGCTGGGCTGGAATATGGGCTGCCGACGTGACCTTATATTCGTAGCTTCCGTTTGGGCGCCGGCGCCGTAAAGCCTGGGTGAAAATCAGCCAGACGCCGGCTATGTCTCTGCGAGGCCAAAGGACGAGAGTATATTCCCAACGGCCGACTGAAGCAGCTTCACGATCGGAATTGATAGCCATCGATGTATTCCGTTGATATCAGAGGCTAACCAGCTCAACGATATTGAGCTTTAGGTATATTTATAGCACAGAAAAGTAAATTTGACTTACAGTAATTCACTAAGTGTCTAACGATCTAATCTCATGATCACGGCGTTGGCCCGCTGTTGCTACCGCCACGATTGCTGCGTTTGGAAATGGGAAGCAACCCGATGCCTGTACCGCTGTCCTCGCCGAGTAACGGGGCGGCATTTGAATTGTCCACGTGTGACCGGAAGCGGCTTGATGACCGATAGAGACCTCGGCAATGGCCCTTCTGGCTGGGAAATCGCGCGGCGAGCGCGCCAGCTGAGCCCCGTCCTCCCGGTGGTCTACATGAGTGGTGCAAGTCACGCTATCAGGCAAGGCGGCATTCAGCGGCACCGGCAATGCGCTTGCCAATCACATCACCGGCAATGTGGGCGCCAACAAGCTCAGTGGTCTTGCCGGTGCTGATACCCTGGCGGGCGGTAAGGGCAGTGACACGCTTTATGGCGGGGCGGATGCAGACCGTTTCGTCTTCAAGGCGGGCGACGGCGCCGACACGATCAAGGATTTTGATGGCAAGGGTTCGGACCACGATGTCATCGATCTCAGCGACGTTCGGGGCTCACGAATTTCGCCGATCTCAAAGCCCATCATATGGAGCAGTCCGGTTCATCGGTGGTGATCGACTTTACCGCTCACGATTCCATCGCGCTGGACGGCCTGAAACTAAGGGAATTAGCCGCCGCCGATTTTATTTTCTGAACCTGGGTCCGCATTTGAGAACCGCCAACGTTCACTACAGCGTCCAATAAACCATCCCCGCCCCAAGGGGCAGGGTACCCGCCACCCGATCAGTTGTCGTCTTCGGCCGCATCGCTTTATGCGAGGCCGCGTTCAAAAAGTCACTTCAAGACTATGTCACAAAATTACAATTCGCCAAAACGTCAAAAGCCGCACAGAACAAAATGTGTCGATAGGTCGCGATCTCCACCGAACGGTGGAAGACGGTTCTGATGCCTGATCTACCGTCACGCCTGAGCTTGGCAAGGGCTGCACGATGGACGAATCCGATCCTTCTGTCAGAAAATGCCGATGAGCAGATAGACAGCGACCCGCCGCAGTCTTTCCGCGCTGACTGAGTCCAACTTAAGCCGGATGACGCCACGCAAACCGAATTGAAGGAGTTTGAAGGGCTGACTTTCGACACATTCCAACAATGGCATATCCTTGGAGGCAAATGTGTTCGATGCAACCATCAGGGACGGGTGAACAAATACGACTTAATGAAGCGTTGGGATGACCATTATCTAATCACACTCCAACCGCTACTTCGATGCACGAAGTGCCAAAACAAGGGCGACAACAAATGGATCGTCGGGCGAATGCCGCGCGACTGAGAGCCGATGCCCAAAATGCCGAACTTTCCGATACTTCGTGCGCCTAAGAAAAAGTCCGCGACTCTGTTGCCGCGATTTGCGTTAAAATATCCTCGATGGCGCCGGCCGGCATACCGGCATCGTTTGGCTGTTTGCCATCGCCCGCATCACTTGCATCCCGGGTGAAATCAAATTGCCGAATGATTTCCCGCAGGAATTTTGGAGAAGGCCAATTGTTTGGATGAAAATCGTAGACCTGCCCGACGATTTGCCACCTTTGTTCGGATAAGAACAAATCTCTGAATATCCAAATCCCAACCGCATCGCGAGGTTCGGGCGCAAGGTACGTATCGCCATCAGGCATAGTTGGGTGTATTTTGTTATAAAAATATCCGATCAATACTTTTCCGCCTTTTGCCACTCCCGCGACCACGCCAAGGCAAAAGCCCTTTCCATCATTGAGCGGAATAGCAAAAACATCACCCAACTTGTATGGCAGCTTACGCATCAGCAGGAGTCTCCTTCGCACTACAAACATCTGCCAAGAAACAAAGTTCGCGCCGCAAAAAAATTCTTTTTCTTGTTTGCAAAGGCCTCAAGCCTTCGAATGGAGACATTCGCTTGCCTCACATTCCGGGCGCAATTAGTTTATCTCATGGCTATGTAATAAAATGACTGCTTTTTTAGATATGGTAAATACGATAAAGGGCTGCCTTCTTGTACTTGCTGTACATGTGCATTTGGCTATTCGAGATTTTTCAGTTTCGGGTTAAGCCTTCGGCTTGACACACTGGCGCGCCTCAATCGGATATTTGCAAATAGCTATATCCGACGGAATAGGCGCAAGGGCATATGATAATAGTAATCGCGCCGACTTTGGCGAAAAGGCAATCCATACCAATGGTCATATCGCGCATCGTCATCACGTGCTTGTTTTCGGCAGTCGCAAGCATGTCCGGCACCCTCTCCGCCACAAACCTCTGATAACCAATTGAAATAACACATATGTTTTTGAATATCTGGAAGTCTTTCCCACTTTATTTCCCACTTCCTACGTTTTCGATGTCATGTCGAGCAGCACTGCCCTACTCCCGGTCGGCACCCTTTCCAGCATACCCTACCTTCGAGTTCGGTAGCAAAACAGCAGCTAGTCAGACCTCTAGCCCGGATATCTCACACTATGTTGGTGCATCGGGGCGGAGAATCTGAGAAAGTTGTTTTACCAGAACGACTTAAGTCAGGTTCAAAGGAATCCCCGATGCCGACAGAGTGTAGCGCAAAGTCATTCGAATTTGCCAGCATTGAATCGCGTGCGGTGGTGGCCGCATTTGATGGTGGAGCGATCAGCAGCGACGCCGGCAGTCTGCTGCTGGGGGCGACGGATCGGGCGATCCGGCTGGTGGAGCGCTTCTCCAGCTGCTTTGCCGATCATCGCCGTGCGGGGCTGATCGAGCACGACGTGTCCACCTTGGTGAGCCAGCGGATATTCGGGCTCGCGCTTGGCTATGAAGATCTCAACGATCATGATGAATTGCGCCACGACCCTGTCATGGCGACGTTGGTCGGCAAGCTTGAGGCGAAGCGTTCGGATTGTGCGCCGCTGGCCGGCAAAAGCACGCTCAACCGGCTGGAACTGTCGCGATCCGAGCCAACGCGCTACCACAAGATCAGTCATAATCCTGAGG
>NZ_JBFUFK010000089.1:0-13862 GCF_056403475.1 Rhizobium sp. P2_G9
GTCAGCCCGTTCACCCGTCAGCATCGCTGGTCGGTGCTCGCTTTAATSCCCCTCAGCCGCCGCGGCTGCCGCCTCAGCTCGCCATGCTTTGCGCTCGGCGCTGCGGCGATAGATCTCGTAGGCGATGGCGATGATCAGCGTCACGGTGATCAGGATCAGCGCCAGCGCGTTGATCGTCGGCGTGATGCCGCTGCGGACTTTGGAGAACACATAGACCGTCAGCGTGTCGTAGGGGCCGCGGGTGAACAGCGTCGTGTTGAAATTCTCGATCGACTGGAAGAAGGCGATGGCAGCGCCGCCGCCGATCGCCGGGTAGAGATGCGGCAAGAGGATGCGGCGCAGCACCGTCGTGTGGCTGGCGCCGAGATCGAGGGCTGCTTCCTCCAGCGCCCGGTCGAAGCTCTGCAGCCGGGCCAGCACCAGGAGCATGACGAAGGCGGCGATATAGGAGACCTGGCCGAGCGTCGACAGGTGCAGGCCGGCAGGCACGTTGAATCTGTTCCAGAACAGCAGCGTCGAAATGCCGATGACGGCGCCCGGCGTCAGGATCGGCGCCACCATGAAGCCGTATAGGATAGAGCGCGCCGTTCCGGTCAGGTTGTTGACCAGCACCGCGGCCGCCGTGCCGATCGGCACGGAGATTGCCACGACTGCCAGCGCCACCAGGATGGTGTTGGCGAAGGCGTTCCACATCCTGGTGTCGTTCCACAGTTCGACAAACCACTCATCGGTGAAGCCGACCCAGGGAAAGACGGAAGGGAAACGGGAATCGTTGAACGCCGCGCCGCCCATGACCACGAGCGGTACGAGCAGGTAAATGATGAAGACCACCGCGTAGAGGCGGAAGAGCCAGTCGGATTTCCGGTGTGTTTTCATGGCCTCCTCACTTGGCGATGTCGGACAGCTTGACGCGGAAGATGCGCATGACCACGGAGACGAACACCGTGCAGACGATCAGCAGCAGGAAGGCATAGGCCGAGCCGGTATTCCAGTCCTGCGACTCGAACATCCATTGCTGAATGATCTCGGTGAACCAGCGTGACGTGGTCGATGCGAGCAGCGTCGGCACAAGGATCGAACCGGCCGACAGCATGAACACCATCACCGCGCCTGAGGCGATGCCGGGCTTGGCATGCGGCAGGATCACCCGCCAATGGGTGCGCCACCATGGCGATCCCAGGTCCTCGGCCGCTTCGATCTGGTTGGTGTCCAGCGATTGAATGGCATTGTAGACAGGAAACAGCATGAACAGCACATAGGTATAGACCAGGCCGATGATCACGCTCTGGAACCCGGTCATCCAGCGGATCGGCTTGGCAATAATGCCGAGATGGACCAGCATGATGTTGAGCGGACCCTTGAACGACAGGATGATGAACCAGGCGAAGGACCTGAGGATCTCGCTGACCCAGAGCGGCATGAGCAGCAGCAGGAACAGAATCGGCAGCATCCGCCGCGTTGCCACCTTCGACAGGTAGAAGGCCAGCGGATAGGCAAGCAGGAAGCAGATCACGGTGACGACACTGGAATAGACGATCGTCCAGATGAATACATGGATGTGGATCGGACTCTGGAAGAAGGTCAGGTAGTTGTCGAAGCTATAGAAATCCTTCGGCCCGCCGACATCGGTGACCGGCAGATAGGGGCGGAACGAGGCCTCGAACAGGTAGACATTGGGCAGCACGACGAGGACCAGCAGCCAGAAGCCGGTCAGCAGGCAGAAGACGGCGGTCAGGAAGGCGCCATAGCGGACGAGCAGGTCTTTCATGCCGGGCTCGCTTCCGCGGCAAGCGTGTCGTCGGCCAGGATCATGGCATTGTCGGCGTCGAAGATGAAATGCAGCTTGTCGCCGCGCGCGGGAATGGCCGTCTGGCTGTCGTTGCGCGCTTCCACGACCAGCGTCTGGCCGTTGCCGCTGCGCGACTGGATGGATATGAAATTGCCTTCGAAGGCGATATCGGTGACCTCGACCGGCACCGAATTGGCGCCAGCCGCCGGCTCCTTCGCCAGCCGCGAATGTTCGGGCCGGAGATAGAAGCGCGCCGGCGTCGTCACGCCCACTTTCGGGCCGAGCATGACGTCGAAGGTGCCGAGATCGGTCTGGTATTTCGCCGCATTGCCGGAAATGTCGGTCAATTTGCCGCTGAGGATATTGTTCTCGCCGACGAAGGAGGCGACGAAGCCGTTGGCCGGCTTGTTGTAGATTTCCTGCGGCACCGCCACCTGCTGCAGCTTGCCTTGCGACATCACGCCGACCCGGTCCGACATCGCCAGCGCCTCGCCCTGGTCATGGGTAATGTAGATGAAGGTGACGTTGGTGCGCTTCTGAATGGCGCGCAGTTCGGCGCGCATGTGCTGGCGCAGTTTCAGGTCGAGCGCCGAGAGCGGCTCATCGAGCAGCATCACGTCGGGCTCGACGGCGAGCGCCCGGGCAATCGCCACGCGTTGCTTCTGGCCGCCGGAAAGCTGGCTGATCGACTTGTCGGCGGCGTTCGGCAGGTCGACGAGCCTGAGCAGATCCTCCGCCTTCTTGCGCCGTTCGGCTTTGCCGACGCCGCGCACTTCGAGGCCGAAGGCGATGTTTTCCCAGACGCTCATCAGCGGAAACAGCGCCAGGTTCTGGAAGATCAGTGCCGTCGGCCGCCGATTCGGCCGCGTGTCCTTCATATCCTTGCCGCCGATGCGGATGGCGCCGCCGCTGGGATGGGTAAAGCCGGAAATCATCCGCAATATCGTCGTCTTGCCGCAGCCCGACGGGCCGAGGAACGAGAAGAATTCGCCGGGCTGGATGTCCACCGAGACATTGTCCACCGCCCTGAATGTGCCGAAGTCCGCACAAACCTTGTCGAGCTCTACCCCTGCACTCATAAGCTATCGTCCATCTGTTGAAATCAGTCGCACACGATGCCTCGCCCGTTTTGAGGCGAGTGGCATTCGGCCGGGCTGAAAATCCGCCAAGGCACCATCCCGGTGCTTCCCCTTTCGGCCGGATGCTCTTTGGCATCGTTCTCAGCCGTATGCCGGTCCATCCATGCGGGCATTGTCTGCCCGCATGGAGATTACCGTTCGCACTTGCCGTGCGGCGAGCGGCTTAATGCTGCATCACCGCCGGCAGGGCGTTTGCCATGCGATCAGGCCGCCTTGAACTTGTCGGCATATTCGCCGCGCAGCTTGATGAACCAGGCTTCCTGGGCCGGCCACCACCAAAGGTTCTTGACGGCATCGCCCGGCAGAGCCGAGTTGTAGAACGCCTTGACTTCGGCGCTGGCGAGGTCGATGGCGCCCTTTGCAACTGGGTTGGCCGAGAAGGCATTCGCCCACATCGACGAGCCCTTGGGAGTGGCGACCCACTTGGCGAATTCGTGCGCCTGGTCGATATTCTTCGCGTTCTTGAGCAGCGCGAAGCCCTGGTTCCAGGCGAAGGCGCCTTCCTTCGGCGCGATATAGCCGAAGCCATCCTTGCCGAGGTTGTAGCCGGTCGAGTCCCAGTTTAGACCGAGGACCGCGCCATTGGTGCGGTAAGCGGCCTGGGCGTCGTTTTCACCCGTCCAGAACTGCACGATATTGGCCTTCTTCTTGACGGCTTCGGCGAGCGCGATGTCCCAGAGCTGGCGCATCGTCGCCTCGTCCTTGTAGCCGTCGAGCCACGGCTTCGGCAGCTTGCCGAGGGAATCGAGCCAGCGGCCGCAGGCGGCAAGGGCGGAATGCGCACGCACGCAGACCTTGCCATCCATGCCGTCGGCGAAGAGGTCGCCGAGGCTGGCCTTGCCATAGGATGTCGCGGCATCGGCCTTCGAATAGATGATCGCCTCGGTGCCCCAGACGGAGAGCACGATCATGCGCTTGCCGTCGACCGTGGCCATGTCGCCCATCTTGCCATCGGCGAGGCCGGGCAGGTAGTTGTCGAGCGACAGTTTCTTCAGGTCCCAGCCCTGCACCAGGCCGTTGGCTGCCCAGCCGCCGATGCGGTCGACCGTTGGTTCGGTCACGTCGATGGCGGCCGTCTGCATCGACAGCTTGGCCTGGGCGAACATGTCGTCCTGGCTCGGCTGTTCGGTGAAGTTGACCTTGATGCCGGTGTCCTTGAGAAATTCCGGGAATACGTCTTTCGCCAGTGCCGGATAGCCGGCCCAGCCCATGAAATTCAATTCGCCCGAGGAGGCCAGGGCCTGGCGCGAAATCAGCGCCGGTGCGGCCAGAAATCCAATCCCCGCTGCCGTGCTCTTGAGCAGAGTACGGCGACCTACTGTTGCATTCAAAATGCTCATGATTGTCTCCCAGTTGTTATGATGGTACCGCGCGCGCTACCCGTTGCGGCGCGCCGAACCTTCGGACTGAAATGCATCCGCCGGTTCTCAAAAAAAGCCTTTGCGAAAGCGCCTGGGACTGTTCTCCGAGCCCTCAGGGACATGCCGCACGCGCACAATCTTTGGAATAATCTGTTCTGTCAACAGGTCGTTAACGAAGACAATGACGGATTTGTTTTTTGCATGGCTCGGGATTCAGGAATCCGAATTTTGCAATTCTGGCGTGGAGCATTGCGCGCGTTGGACTGCGTCATTTAAGCAGAGCGGAAGGCCGGAACCGGTCCGGGGCGCTTTGGACTTTGAAGAAAGGACCCCGATTCAGCCGAGGCACGAATGCGTCCGAAATCCGGCGCATCGAGCGCCCCGGTCCTGCAATCCGGCAATGCGGCGTTCGCCTGCCGCTCAAGACAACCGGCCCAACTTGGTGGACGGACTTTTGTCGTTCGCCGACGGTCAGAGTCGGCGGCGCGTTTCAACGATATCCGCTGCGGGCGGATATCAGCTCTCCAGCCAGACCCGCTCCGCGACGCGATGATCGCTCAGCATGAAGTTGGGATTGGCGACAAATCCCCTGGTCGCGCGAGAGGACGCATCCCGCGCCACAGGTCAGTCGCTAGGCATTTGGATCGAGACAGTTGAAAATGGCAAGAACAAGCCCTGCGCCATTGATGACCATCAACGTGGCGCTGACCGGCCAACCCCACAGGTTTGCCGCAATCAGCGCGCCCATCGTGCAACATAAGGTAACCAGAGGCAAAGCCTTGCTGATGGTGCGAGCGACCATTTCGGGTGTTTCCTTCACAGACATTGTTCTTTCAGAGATCGGCAGGCGGGGCCGAAGCGCGTCGCGATCGCTGGGGATTCGCCCTCGCGCGCTCTGATTTGTGCATGCGCTCATTCCGAAACCGGGGGCCACTTTCGGGACACATGCTCTATGATTGTTTTCGCTTCGAATGCTTTGGTGGTGCGGGCTCCGGTTGCGGCAGCGTCGCCTCGTGCTCCAGTCGTTCCGCGCGCAATCGTTTGGTTTTTGCGATGCGTTTGGCCATTTCGGTATTGATGATTTGCGTGGCTGCCTTGCTTGTGGCGTCCTTCTGCTCTTCCGCTTTCACAGTTCTGGTTTTAAAGATATTCACTTCGGTGGTTCCAGCCATATGCTTTCCTTTTCATAGAGGGAGGGGGTACCTTCTCCCGTCTCCTGTCAGACGCTACCTGGGATCGCGTCTCTGCCATAAGTCCATCCAGGCTCCCATTCGCCGTCGCTGCCTTCGATAAACACGCAGGCTTCAAACCCTCTGCTGCCCGACTGAGCCGCCGCTCCGATGGCGGCAGACATCGCCGAGGGCTGCGTGTCGTAATCGAACTCTGCGTCGCCGCATCGAATTTTCCACCGCAAAGCGCCCTTGGACACGTAATATTCGGCGCGGGGCATGACCTATCCTTCCGAGCAGTGATGCAGCGCGGTCCCGCGCATCACCTGTTTCCCATGATCCACTGTTCGTCGCACGCGGCGACAAAATACGCCCGTGCCAATTCGATGTCGCCTTTTCGCTGAAGGGCGGCGCGGCAGTTCTCGACTGCGAGCTTGTGCATCCGGCCCGATTGATGTTCGGCGTTTTGCTGGAGGAAGCGAAGTGCCGCGGCGGGGCCTGGTATCAGCGCACGACCATCCTTGCCGGAGCGCACCCAGACAGGCAATTGCCATTCAATGGCGAAGCCGATTTTTGCGACAGAGTTCACGGCGTGTCCTTTTCGGTACCGCCGAGAGAAAGCTCTGCGACTGTTACCGATAGCACGGGATGGGGTCCGCTGTCGCTTACTAAATGCCGTGTGGCAACAAGTCTCGCTGCCTGCTGTACCTCCGCGAGCCGTGCGGCCCGCTGAAAAAACAAAAGGCCGGGCAAGCCCGACCTTCACAGCGATTCATCCTCGGCTGCCAGTACATCCGTGGTCAGCCTGGACGAATAACAATCACATGGCTCTCAGGTTGTCGGCGGACGGCTTGCCCGACCGATTATCCTTGACGATGTCAAATTGCACCTTCTGGCCTTCGACCAGGCTGCGGATACCGGCGCGTTCAACGGCCGACACGTGGACAAACACATCCGTCGCGCCATCGTCGGGCTGGATGAAACCGAAGCCCTTGGTGCTGTTAAACCACTTTACTGTTCCAATATTCATAGTGATTTCCTTTCAATAGCTGAAGTTGCCGCGACAAGGATTTGCCGCTACGTCGAGTCATGAGAGGAAATCTGGAGAGCTGGGCTCGAACAAACGTCGCAAGCAAAAGTCGATGCACATATGTAACCACTATCTTTGGCCGAAACAAGGCCGAAGGGAAATAAACTAAGCCGGTTCCGGAAAGTGTCCTACGGTTTTCCGACAAAGACCGGCGACAAAACAAGGGACTCCAAGCGGATGAATCACTGGCTTGCCAACGAAAGTCTGCTTAGTGGCGCGTGCCGAGCATCAGGCGCGCAAGTGCTTTGCCTGCCTCCTCTGCTGATGGTTCCGCCAGTGTTCCGATCAACTCCATCAGCGCGGTATGTTGCGGCGAGCCAATGTCGATTTTGAGAAAATCGCTGATCTCGTGGCGTGTTTCCGTTCCTCCGGAAGCACGATTGGCCAGATGCAGCACATAGGGGGATCCCGCATCCTGATCGCGCAGCAATTGCCATCGATCGCCGTTGGAGCTGAGGCAGAATTCGTTGTCGCGAGTGATCATCTCAGCTATTCCCCATCTGGTAGGCCATTCCCGTAAGGCGTGCAAAAGAGCGTCGGTCATAGGCAGCGGTAATATGTATGTGGGCCCCGGTGGAATGTTCGAGCTGAATACGAACCTCGTTGCGGACGGCATGAACGCCTCTGACACATGCGGCAATCCCGGTTGCGCGTGCGATCTCGGCATAGGTCGAAACCCAGCCCTGAAGCGTGACGTCGGAGCCTTTGGCCATGACCAGGATGTGTGCGCTATCCAGTTCGCCTGCCTGCGCGAGTGCTTTTTTGACAGCAAAGACGATGTCCCCGGTCTCGTCCGCTGCAAGCGGCTCCTCGAAGGCAAGCCGTGGGCTATATCTATACGTCATGGTCGGGCTTTCGTTTGCTTGGAATTTCAATCCGCCGGGCGGACGGTGCCGTTCATGCTTACGCCCGACGGAACGATGTCGAGCGTGTCGAAATCGGTCAACAAATATACCGTTTGAAACGATCGGAAGACATGTCGTCCTCCTTGACTTGGAGCTAGGGCACTCTGACCGCCCTCGACGGCAGCGCCCGTGATGTCGGCTACCGATGTGCTGAGCATGCGCCTATGCCGGGGGGATGGCAACCGTTAATATCCCCGATACGGGCTGAAGGAACGGTCGTGGCCACAAGGAGTTGATGCTGGAACCGCGTGAAGGACGTTGCCGTTGAAGATACAAGCCGGATTTACCTTGGGCTTCGAATGCCCGCAGCCGACGCCCATGCTTTTGGTGCTCGACATTCACCCCAGCCGCCGGGTCAATCTCCTCACGGACCATGTCCTGAGTTTCAGCCGACCGATCGAAGCCTGGAACTATATCGATAGCTTCGGCAATTCGTGTACCCGCATCGTCGCGCCGCCTGGCAAGACGACAATCTCTACCGACTTCGTCGTCTACGACACAGGCTTGCCGGACGTCGTCCCTGACGATGCCGTCCAGCACGATATCAAGGACTTGCCCGACGAGGTGCTGCAGTTCCTGCTTGGCAGCCGCTATTGCGACACCGACAGGCTGGCGGACTTCGCCTGGAAGCGCTTTTCGACGACGCCGCTTGGGTGGACGCGGGTCCAGGCCATCTCGGACTTCGTGCACGACCATATAGCATTCGACTATCAGAAGGCCGATCCGCTCAGGACCGCTCATGGGGGATATGTCGATCGGACCGGGGTCTGTCGGGATTTCGCCCATCTGGCGATCACGCTCTGCCGCTGCATGAACATTCCGGCGCGGTATTGCACCGGCTATCTCGGTGATATCGGCGTTCCGCCGGTGCCCGATCCGATGGATTTCAGTGCCTGGTTCGAAGTCTATCTCGGCGGTCACTGGCATACCGTGGATGCACGGCACAATGTGCCCCGCATCGGCCGGATCTTGATGGCAACGGGCCGAGACGCCACCGACGTCGCCATGACCACCAGCTTCGGCCCGACGACGCTGATCCAGTTTCAGGTTACGACGGAAGAGGTGGGCGAAACGCCGCTCGGTCAGTAGTCGCGGGGCGGCACATAGAGGCAGATCGTCCGGCCATCGTCCCGCCCGTCGACAGTGCACCAATGATACATGCCGTCCGGACTGTTCTTGATGCGGGCATCGCGGTAAGGAACCGTCTCGTTGTCGATGGTGATGACGTAGCCGTCCGGCCCCTCCTTCACCCAGGAGGATGAGATCGGCCGGCAATCGCGGTTCTGGCAGCATTGCAGGTCATATTGCCAGCCGGCCGGAGCATCATGCGCCATGCACGGAACCGCATATGCCAGTGTGAAGACAAGCAATGCACTTCTCGCCGACGTCACCATTTCGATCTCCATCGCGCTGCCGTCGCGCTCCAAACTGGAAGGTAGGTGGTTTGTTCCCGCCATGCGCGATAGCTGGATGGTCCGCTTCCGTCGGGGACGGGAGCAAAAATGAATCTGGAGTCGCAATGGCTTGTTCTTTTTCGGGAGAAAGCAGGGAACAAGTTGATAAAGCGATCATTAATCTACYAGGGCTGGGAGGTTTCCGTCCGTCCGGCTCGTCCGTTTCTCTCGGTCCATGCCAGGCAGGTCGCGATGCAGCATCTCTCCCGCACAGACAGGCTGAATTCGGAAATCGTCGAGCTCATTCCGGCGTTGCGCGCATTTTCGCGGCGATTTCATCGCAACATCAATGATGCAGACGACCTGGTACAGGAAACATTGGTGAAGGCGCTCGGCAACATCGGGCGTTTCGAAGAGGGCACGAAGCTCAAGTCCTGGCTTTTCACCATCATGCGCAACACGTTCTGTTCGCGCTTCGCCGTCGCCAGGCGGGAGGCTCCGGGTATCGCCGAATGTGTGGCGGACAACCGCATCACCGAGGCGTCGCAGGAATGGACCATCCTCATCCAGGATGTCGGCCGCGCCTATGACGAATTGCCCTCATACTATCGAGATGTGCTGGACGCCGTGGCGATCAACGGCCAGAGCTATGAGGACGCGGCGACGCGCTTTCACTGCGCCGTCGGGACGGTGAAAAGCCGGCTCAATCGAGCGCGCCGGCACCTCGTCGAGCAGTTCGGCGATTTGAACCAATGATCAGCTGATCGACGCGACGGAGCCAATTGCGGCGTTGCGAGATGGCGGCCGCCAGGCGCCGACCGCATTGCAAAACCGGTGCTGCCATCGGAAGAGATGGTTCAATCGAAATGTTCGGCGCCAAAGAGAGCCTGCGCCATGGATTGCAGCTCTTCCCTATTGGCGCAGAGGCGAAAGGGGCGAAAATCCTTGTCGCCCCTGTTTTTTTCCAGATTGGTCGCGAACACGTAGGGGATGTCGAGTTCGTCCAGATGTTCCGCCCAGGCGAAGGTGTCCGGGGCGCTCAAGCTGATATCGATGATTGCGGCATCGAACAGGTTCAACGGTCGGGGAGACGAAGCGTCCCCGTCAGTTCGCTCGATCCGAGCTCCCAGCCCCGACAGCATCTCATTGGTCTCATCGTCGAGGAAAAAGCCGTTTTCCACGATCAATAAGCGGCAGCAATCGAAATCCTTGAGAATGCTCAGTGCTCCGCTTTCGATTTTGATTGTTGGCATAACGTCTCTTTCCGCTTTGTCGATCGTTCGACATCAGCCTGCATGTCATGGGGATGTGAAAGGCTACGCGCATGGCGGCACTTCATTGCTCCTGTGCCGTACTGCGCCATTCGGCGGAGCTGTTACTCGTCGGGACTCTCGGGAACGCACTTGCTCGACGCTGCGGATTCGCTTGCGCACGATAAATCGACCTCCGATGCGTCGGCTCCCTCCGAACGGGAGAAGCAGGCCGGTGTTCCCAGTAAAAGTTGTTTTTGTGCATCCTTTTTTGCGCAGGGCAATCGCATACGCCACATGTGGCAGCTCTGCCTTGAGGGGAGATGTCAGGCAGGAGAGGAGGGGGCGCCATAGACGATTGCTCCGGAGGGGCTTAGCGCCCTATGCGGCTACCCGGGTGGGAGCCGAAGAACATACTCGACTTCAGCACAATTTGCGTCAATCCTTGGTCATGCTCCGTCATCCCCATTGAAGCATGCCTGCGCTGTGACCCGAAGATTTGCGATCCTGATCTTTCCCGGTTTTCCGATGATGGCGTTCAGCGCGGTGATCGAGCCGTTGCGCGCCGCCAACAAACTGGCCGGCGAAGCGCTGTATCAATGGACGATCGTCGGCAGCGAGGAGGGCGTCATCCGGGCCTCGAACGGCATTGCCGTGACGCCGGATTTTACCGCGCAGCATGCGCCGCTCGCCGATTACATCGTCGTCTGTTCCGGCGGCGATGCCGACCGGCTGCAGGCCGTGGCGCCGCTCAACTGGATTCGCAAGAACCTGCGCGCTGGCGGCAATATCGGCAGCGTTGCAGATGGCGCCTTCTATCTCGGCCGGGCCGGCCTGCTCGACGGTTATGCCTGCACGCTGCATTGGCAGAGCCAGCCGGCATTTGCCGAGGCTTTCCCAGACCTCAGGCTGGAACGGACGATCTATGTCATCGACCGGACGCGCTTCACCTCGGCCGGCGGCGTCGGCGCCTTCGACATGATGCTCGACCTGATCGGCCGACAGCATGGCGAGGCCATGGCACGCGACGTCGCCGAATGGTTCGTGCATGACCGCATCCGCGCCTCGACCGATCGCGAGCGGCTGCAACTCAGGCTCCGTACCGGCATCCGCGACGATCTCGTGCTCGATGCGGTGGCGCAGCTCGAGGCCGACCAGGAAGGCTCGGTGCCGATCGCCGCCGTCGCCCGCCGCCTGGGCGTCACCATCGAGCGGCTGGAGCGGGCGTTCAAGGCGGAGGTCGGGCTGCTGCCTGCGGAATATTACAAGCGGCTGAAGCTGCAACGTGCACGAGACCTGCTCGAACACTCGGCGATGTCGGTGCGCGAGATCGGGCTGGCGAGCGGCTATACCAGCTTCTCCGCCTTCGTGCGCGCCTTCCGCACCATCTATGGCAAGACACCTAGGCAGATGCGCAAAGTTGTCGATCCCCGAGGATCGGCACAATAATTACGGTTTGCTGCACAATTGCTGGCGACGGCCGATCTATAGTCGACGAAACGAAACAGCATGCGGGGTGAGCAAAATGTCGATCGTGGTGTTCGATCCGGACCGGGTGGATGATGTCGATTTCAAGGACCGGATGCGCCATCCGATGGCCGAGGATCCGTCCAACGGCATGTGGCTCTCCGACACCGAACCGTCGGCGGTCGACGCGCCAAGACTCAGGCAGGAGCGGCTGGCAAAGCTGCGCGCCTGGCTGAAGGCCTCCGACTATGGCGGTGTCATTCTGTTCGACCCCTATAACCAGCGCTATGCCACCGGCACGCGCAACATGTTCGGCTATTTCCTCAGGAATTCGACGCGCTATATCTTCATTCCGGCCGAGGGGCCGATCACGCTGTTCGACTATCCGCAGAGCTATCATGTCAGCACGGCGCTGGAGACGATCGACGAGGCACGGCCGTCAAAGCTAGTCTGGTCGTCGGTCTCCGGCAAGGACGAGGCGACGGCCGATCCCTTCGCCCTCGAAATCGCCGACCTGATGAAGAAGCACGCGCCGGGCTCAAAGAAGATCGGCATGGACCGCTGCACGCATCTGCAGGCACTGGCGCTGGAGGCACAGGGCTTGCAGGTCAAGGATTGCCAGGGCGAAATCCTTGCCGTGCGCGCGGTCAAGACCCCTCAGGAGATCAAGTGCCTGCAAATCTCCATGGCCGGCGCCGAGGCCGCCGTTTCTGCTGTGCGCGAGGCGATCAAGCCGGGCGTCAGCGAGAATGAGCTCTTCGCCATCATGTATCAGGAAGTCATCCGTCAGGGCGGCGAGTTCATCGAGACGCGGCTCTTGACCACCGGCCAGCGCACCAATCCGTGGTTCAACGAGGCGAGCGGCAGGCGCGTGCGGCCGGGCGAACTGGTGGCGCTCGATACTGACACGATCGGCTGCTACGGCTATTATTCCGATTTTTCCCGCACCTTCCGTTGTGGTCCAGGAAAACCTTCGGACTACCAGAAAATGCTCTACCGCATGTCCTATGACCAGGTGCAGCACAATATCGACCTGATAAAGCCGGGCGTGACCTTCCGCGAGATCGCCGATCGCGCCTGGAAGATCCCGGAGCGCTTCGTCGACCAGCGCTACACCTCCGTGATGCACGGCGTCGGCATGCATGGCGAGACGCCGTTCATTGCGCATGCGATCGATTTCGAGACTTATGGCCGCGAGGGCCATCTCGTGCCGGGCATGGTGGTCAGCGTCGAGAGCTATATCGGCGAGAAGGGCGGCCGCGAGGGCGTCAAGCTGGAAGAGGAAGTGCTGGTCACCGAGACCGGCGGCGCGCTGATCTCGCGCTTTCCCTTCGAGGATGAATTTCTGGGGAATGGCTGATGAAGGCCGAGCTGAGCTTCGATCTGGCAAAGACCGCGCTGCTGATCGTCGACTTGCAGGAAGACCAGCGCGCCGATCCGCTCTGCATCGCCGAAAATCTCGACAAAGTGCTGGCCAATACGGCGAAGCTGCTGAAACCCGCCCGCGCGCATGGTGTGAAAGTGTTCCACGCGGCTTTCGTGCGCGATTTCACCATCCGGCCGCCACGCCCGTTCGAGCCGCTGGCCGATGACGGCGGACCGGCCTTCAGCCGCCGGGAAAGCCCGCTGGTGGCGATCTGTCATGAAGTCGCGCCCGATGGCGACGAAGTGGTGATCCACAAGAACCATGCCAGCGCCTTCGACGAAGGCTCGCTCGAGGGCCGGCTGAAGGCGCTCGGCGTGGAATGGCTGGTCGTGGTCGGCGTCTGGACCGAAGCCTGCATCGCCGCCTCGGTCCGCGACGCCATGGCCGGCGGTTTTCGCGTGCTGCTGGTCAAGGATGCCTGCACCAGCGGCACTTTGGCAATGCACCAGACCGGCGTGCTCAACATCGCCAACCGGCTTTATGGCGGAGCGGTTGCCGATACGGAGCGGACGATCACGCTTTTCCGCGGCAGCACGGCGGAGGTCTGGTGGAACGATATGCCGGTGCCGTTTCGTTTCACGCTCGCCGATGCCGAGGCGATTTATAATAGTCTTTGAGATTTCTTTGCTTTTCCTGGCGAAAGCAAGGCAATTGTAGATGGCATGAGGCCCCTCTCCACAAGGAAGGCAATCGCTCGTGGCACCCCCCCTCTGTCCTGCCGGACATCTCCCCCACAAGATTCCATGAGGGTGGATAGCGCCACGGCTTGTATCAAAGTCGTGTTTGCAATCCCAACTTTGGAGGGCCTCATGGATATGATCGCAGAGAACCCCGATCGCGCGGGCGCTATCCGCACTGATCTTGGCGCAATT
>NZ_JBFUFK010000090.1:0-13744 GCF_056403475.1 Rhizobium sp. P2_G9
AGGCGCGACCTCGACGCCGCCAAGCGCTTCTTTCGCAAGATGCTGAAGGATGAGCCACTGCTGTCACCCGGCAAAATCGGCACCGACGGCGCCAATACCTTTCCTTCGACCATCAAAACGTCCGTCGAAGAGGGACTGCTCCACCCAGATCCTGTGCATTATGTCACCAAGCATCTCCAGCAAGGCATCGAAAGCGACCATTTCCGGGTCAAGAAGAACATGCCCAAGATCGGAGGGTTCCGGTCATTCAACACCGCCCGAAGAACAATCGCGGGTTTCGAAGCCATGCTGTGGTTGCGGAAGGGCTTCGGCTTTTCTGGCAGTTGGACCGTCAATGATCAGAATGATCTTCTTGCGCGCCTATTCGGACTTCAAAAAGTTAACAAAGCATGAAAATGACGCCCTTCGTGGGATAATTGTAGCCCCCGAAAATCTTTGCGACGCGCCCATCGCGCCCATGATCTTAGCCGCAAGCTTGAGGGAGTTCCCGGTGTTGGTCCGTTGGTGGCAACAGCGCTGGCTGCCAGCATCCCCGATCCGGGCGTCTTTCGTTCCGGACGTGATCTGAGCGCCTGGATTGGGCTGGTCCCGAAACAAAACTCAAGCGGCGGCAAGGAGAAGCTTGGCGGCATCAGCAAGGCTGGAAACCGATACCTGCGACAATTATTGGTGCTCGGCGCGTTGGCAGTTATCAAACGAGCGAAACTATTAGGCCATGCTCGCCATCCATGGCTCGTCGGTCTGATGGAGCGCCGTCCGTCGAAGGTCGCGGCGGTCGCGCTCGCCAACAAGATGGCGCGGGTTGCTTGGGCCATGATGAGCCGTAACGAACCGTTTCGAGCAATACCGGTCGCGGCCGGGAGCTGAAACACGACGCAAGTGTCGTGACCACCGTTGGTAAGAGCAGGAGACTTGTAACGCACCCATGCCAGTCGGCCCGAGGAAAGGGACAACCCACTATGCGCCAGGCGCTTCGAGCGCGAGCTTTTGACCGGGACCCAATCCGCGGAGAGCATTATGGCCAGCGGCCTCTGTGCCGCGTCGAAAGGCCGGACACATGGCAGCTCCGACCAGCAACGTGCAAAAAAAGTCAAAAACCTCTTGCCAAACCGGAGCCGTCCACACATGGCGCATCCGAGACTTGAGGTCTGGGCTACATGTGGCCCAAACCGGTCGTTCATCTTCTCGATATACGTAGGCTCGGCCGCTGCGTCGAGCAGGGTTCATACATGGGGTGAGGTTGGCCCAACCCATCACTTTGGGGACTTGTCAGCGACCGCGAAGCCTTCCGATCCATTCCGAATGGCGAGCATTGTGATCAGGTGATCCTCTAGCTGAGACGGCTCACGGCCTCTCCGCTGGGAGATCATGAAAGTCAGAGGACGAATGTGCCACGCACGTCGTGCGACTTCCACGAGGGCTCCGCTGGCAATGTCGTCGCCGACGAGGTCTTCAGGCATGTGTCCCCAACCCAGTCCTGCCCTGAGGAAGTCGTGTTTTGCCCCAAGCTCGTTCACAAGCCATCGTCGCTCTCCGGCGACCGAAACGGATGATTTGTCAGCATTGGGCTGGTTGTCGGTGACGACGAGCTGGATATGGCGGCTGAATTCGTCGCGCGACGCCGCACCTCCGAGACTGGCAAGCGGATGTGAGGGGGCGCAGACGGTTACCATTCGCGTGTCACACAGCCAGTGCCTTTCGATCGTACTCGCTTTCAGTTCGGGCACATCTGCAGCAGTGACGGAAAACATGCACTCCCCGTCCAGAACAAGCGCCTCTCCACCTTGCATCGTCGTCATACGCAAGTTCACGACCGCGGTTGGTGATTCCACACTGAGCCGTTGAAGGCATGCAATCAGATGCCTGCGGGGGAAATAGACGTCGACGGCGATGGAGAGGTGTTCAGCCCCTGACGTGAAGATCGAACGTGCGCGGGTCTTCATCTCCTCGGTACGCGCGATCACCGCCCTTGCATCCGGAAGCAGGCTGCGTCCGGCCGGGCTGAGTTCTGCACGCCTCGTGTCACGCTCGAAAAGTTCGACTGACAGCGCTGCCTCTAGGGCGGCGATGGCGTGACTGACGGCGGACTGGGCGCGCAAGAGGCCTTTCGCCGCGCCGGAGAAACTGCCCGCGTCGCATACTGCCACGAAGGTACGAAGTTGGTTGATCGTGACGCCGTCAAGCATGATGCCATCCAAAGAGTAGATCAATAGTAGCGATATTACGTCAATTACATAGATAGCGCAACAGGCCTAAATACAGGGACGACATCGTTGAATTCTCAAAATTGAAAGGCCGATCAATGACTGACTGGAGTTACACGCCCATCAAAGCGGGCCGATGGCTCGAAAGGATCGTCCGTCTGCTCAAGGCGGGGCCGACACTTGCAAGCACCGATGTCGCAACGAAACAGGCACAACAGAGGTCAAGCATGCCTACTCTTCTTGTGATCGAGGCAAGTCCTCGATATGACTACTCCACTTCCCGCAAACTGACCGCAGTCTTCGTCGATCGGTGGAAAGCCGAAAACCCTCGCGGCAACGTGATTGTCCGCGATCTGATGAAGACGAACCTCCCATTCGTGGACCTTGCATGGATCATGGGGGCGTTCACGCCGACAGACACGCATTCTCCGGAGAGCGCTGCAGCCATCAAGGTATCGGACGATCTTGTCGCCGAGTTGAAATCGGCAGACCAGATCGTTATCGGCACGCCAATGTTTAACTTCTCCATCCCCGCCGTTCTGAAAGCCTATATCGATCATATCGTTCGCGTCGGCGTGACAGTGTCCGCCGACAACAAGGGCCTGCTCATTGGCAAGAAAGCCGACATCATCTTGGCCACGGGCGGTGATTTCTCTCCAGGCTCTCCCGTTGAGCAATACAACCAGGCCAGCGGATACCTCCGCCAGGTTCTCGGTTGGATGGGTATCGTCGATGTAGAGTTCGTGCTTGCGGGCCGTGCTAGGGCTGGAGACTACGGCGAGAAAGCGGTCGAGGAATTCGGAGAACTCGTTTCAATCGCAGCCCGGAACAGCACCCGGTTGCTGGCCGCCGCATCGTGAAGGAGAATGTCATGAAATACAGCATCATCGGAACTGGCAGCGTCGGCATTACGCTCGCTGGGTTGTTCGCCAAGAACTCCATCCCCGTCGACGTCGCCAACACACGAGGGCCATCGGCCGTCGCTTCGTCAATCGAAGGCCTCGGCGACAGCGTCAGGCCTGCGACCATAGAAGACGCGCTAGACGCGGACGTTATTTTCTTTGCAGTCCAGTTTTTGAACTTCAAGGATGTCGGCAAACTGCGCGCCGACTGGTTCGGAAAGATTGTCGTCGACGTGACGAATTCGGCGTTTCTTCCGCCGGACGTCCAGGAGCGTGAACTGCAGGGCCGTCTGTCGTCAGAAGTGAATGCGGACCGCGTTTCAGGCGCGAAGCTGGTGAAAGCGTTCAATCAGCTTCCAATGCAAGGCCTGACTGCGCCCGTTCCGGTTGGCGGACGTCGCGTCGTTTTCATTTCCAGCGATCATGCCGATGCAAGCACGGCTGTCGCGTCGCTCACGCATGACCTGGGATTTGCACCAATCGAAGTCGGCAGGATTGCCGAGGGTGGTCGCCTGATCCAGGCCAGGAACGCCCTCGTGTTCCAGAATCTGGTCAAATTCTGATTAAGGACTTCATCTGGACTGGATTTGAGCCGTTCTAGTGCAGCGGGTGCTGTTCAGTGTTCTTTGGACACCACTCGCTTTGCTGGAGATGTGATGTCGGCTCGTGGCGCGTTGGCGACCACCGGCTTTCGCCGATGGCCGCCGAGCTCAGAGGTCGATCTGCTCCGCAATTCGCAATGCGTCGTCGATCTCAATACCGAGGTAACGCACGGTGCTTTCGAGTTTGGTGTGGCCGAGAAAAATTTGGACAGCGCGCAGGTTTCCGGTCTTCTTGTAGATGAGAGCTGCCTTGGTTCTTCGCATTGAGTGCGTCCCATAGGCGCTCGCTTCAAGTCCAATACTCTTGACCCACCGCTGAACAATGCGCGCGTATTGTCGGGTCGAGAGATGGGTCGACTGGCGACGCCTGCCAGGGAAAAGATAACTCCCTCCAGTTCTCTTTACCGACGGGAGCCATGCGGTGAGGGCGACCTTCGTCTGTTCAGTCACTTCGAACTGCACGGGACGTTTCGTCTTCTTCTGGATGATTGTAGCCCGGTCCCTGATCGCGCTTCCAGACCAAAGGTCCTCCACTCTCAGCCTGACGAGGTCACATGCGCGAAGCTTGCTGTCGATCGCCAGATTGAACAGAGCCAGTTCCCTGGTTGCGCGGCTCATCTCGAGGCGGACGCGAATTGACCACACGTTCTTGGGCTGAAGCGGTCGCTTCTGACCCACGAGAATACCCTTGTTCCATGGATGACGGGTACGCGGCACATCGGACTCCATGACGGTTCCTCCGCCGCGCCTCCCACCACGTCGCTCCCGATGAGCGTCGACAGAATATCACGACTCGGCGGTTCGTGGCCCAAAGCGGCCGTGTCCGGCAAGCGCGCACGATGGTGGAATTCAACTCGGAAGGTATTCTCGACTCCAGCTTTCACTGACCGTCCGAGCAGTGATAAGTTCATCGACGCTAGCGTCTCCCAGACCAAGCCCCTTCATGACTTCCCGGGTCGAGGCACCATACTTTTCGGCAGGCGACCGTGCATAGATTTGCCCATTGATTGGCCGGACCGCATACGGGTCGAGATGCGTCACCGTGTGGCCACTGGGGTGATCGGCATAGATCGAGAAGGAATAGCTGCCGCGGTCGGTGCCGGGCGTGCCGTCGGCCGGCCGAGAAGTTTCGGCACGGATCGCTTCGATGTTGTCGCAGATCGCCGCTCCGATGTCCGCCTTTTGAAAGCGTTCCATCCAAAGCTTGGCCGGAGCGGTGGCGATGATCGCACTCAGGACTTCAACGCGCTCATGTTCCACGATATCGGCCATCCGCTCCAGGCTTTCGACGTTTCTAAAGCGCGGCAGGTCCTTCTCCGACGCGGCGATCACGATCCAGCGATCCTCTGCTCTATAAAGGCGATGTAGCGCATTATATCCGCGGGCGCTTGGGCCGGACGGTTCATTGAAAGGAGCGCGGCCTTGGTAATCAAAGCAAAATGGAATCTGCGCCAGCCCACTCAGGGCCGAGAGGGATGTCCGCGCACGGCCTATCTTTCCAGTTATCTGCTTTTGATAGAGCGCAGCGGCCACACCGAGGGCTGCACCGAAGCCGCACATCACATCGATCGTGCCGACATGGGCGTGCTCCTCGGGGGTCTTCATCGAACCTCCAAACCGGAGCATGATCCCGGTCGCGGCCTGCACCAGGTCGTCGTAGCCGAGATAGTTTGTCCGCGATCCATTCCGAACACCGCCGAAACAGTCCAGCTGGCAGAAGATGGCATCGGGATTGAGCTTCTTGAGGCCCTCGGCGTCGAGACCCTTCGACTTCACCTGGCGGTCGGTTGCATTCCAGACGACGACATCGACGGAGCGGACGAGTTCCTCGAACAGCTTGCGCCCGTCCGGCGAGCCTATGTCGAGCAGCACTGATTTCTTGCCCCGCATATGGGTCATGCCGAAAATGACGGTGTTCCAGCAGTCAAAGAGCGGCGTCGCCGGATCGATCTTGATGACCTCGGCTCCGAAGCGCGAGAGGTATGAGACCGAATGCGGTCCGGCGATGACGTTGCAGAGGTCGAGAACCCTGATTCCGTCCAGCCAACCTGACTTCCTCTCGCTCCTCGCGACACTCTTCTGAAGCGAGGAACCCATCGCCCGCAAGGTCGACAGCGCCTCGTCGAAGTTGGCCTTCCGCCGCGGTGCCGGTGTAAGCATAGCCTCGCCGCTCTCCTCGAGCCAGGCCATCGGGCCCGGCTGGATCCTCGATCATCAGGCCCGCCATGTCAGCATGGTCGTCGCTGATCCATTCCTGCAGCCAACGGTGCGGTGCGCCGGGAAACTGACCTTTGCCGAAGATGCGTTCCCATTCTTTCGCCGTTCGGGTGAGGAAAACGGCCTTCATCCGCTCGGAAATCTTGTCCGCCCAGAATTTCGGCAGGGGATAGACACCGAGGGAGACATCCGATGACCATTCCGACGCAGGGAGGTAGGTGTCGGGTTCTTCCCGAAGTCCTTCGGCAATGAGTTCGTCATAGATGCCGAGCGTCAGCAGGCAGCGCTTGGCGTGGAATTTGTGGCTCGGACAGACGACATAGAAGCTGCGGCCGTCCTTGCAGGGATAGCTGCGGTAGAAGGGGTCGAGAAAGCCCTGGAGGTCTTCGTATGTCACATCCATCGGCAGCCCTTCGGCCCGCCGCCTTTCGATCTCGCGCTCGCGCTGGGTCTGGTAGCGCAGCGGATAGTCGTCGATCTTGATCGAATTGTAGCAGAGGCCTTCCATGACCGCGCTGGCGAGCGGCACCTCGATGTGATCGCCATGTCCCGTCCTCACGCGGGCCTGGAGGGCGAGCGCCGTGGCGGACACGGCCAGCATCGTCCCGTAGGCGGAGGCGAGCGGCAGCGGCGAGAAGGAAGGGTTCACACCCATCAGCACACGGTTCAACCCCATGTCAGTGAAGACGCCGGAGGATGCAGCGATGACAGATTCAAACGCCCGCCATTCGCGACGAAGTTCGTCATTGGACGCGAATCCAGGGATCGACACGGTAATGAGTTCGGGGCGTGCAGCCCGCAGCGCAGTGAAGTCGATGCCAAGGCGCTTCATGACGCCGGGGCGGAAATTCTCGATGACGATGTCGGCCTCGGCGATCAGGGCAAGTGCCTCGGTCCGACCCCCGTCGGATTTCAGGTCCAGTGCGACAACCAGCTTGTTACGGTTCAGCGTCGCGTTGGCGGGGCTATCCCAAAGAGGGCCGTTGGGTGGGTCAATGTGGACGACAGTCGCGCCGAGGTCGCCGAGGATCATGGCGACGGCCGGCCCCGCGATATACTGGCCGAAGTCGACGACCTTGACCCCATGGAAAGGAAGAGCTTCACGCATCATCATTCTCTCTCGGAATTGTGTTTGCTGGAGTTTAGGCCGCGACGACGCGGCGCGCGTCTTCGAGGATCATTCCGGCTGCCTTCTCGGCGATCATCAGCGTCGGCGAGTTGGTATTGCCGCTGACAATGGTCGGCATGACACTCGCGTCGACAACGCGGAGGCCTTCGATGCCACGCACTCGCAGGCGACTGTCGACCACGGCCATGGGGTCGGAATCCGTCCCCATCTTGGCGGTACCAACCGGATGGAAGATGGTATTGGCGATGTCGCCTGCTAGTTTCACCAGTTCGTCGTCAGTCTGGAATTGCGGACCCGGCTTCCATTCCTCCGGCTGGTACTTGCGCAATGCGGGTTGGCTGGCGATCCTGCGCACCTGCCTCAAGCTGTCCACCGCGACTTTCCGATCTTCTGGCGTTGCCAGATAGTTCGGGGCGATCATCGGTGCGTCCTCCATCCGGCCAGAGCGGATTTTAACGCTGCCGCGGCTGGTCGGGTTGAGATTGCACACGCTCGCGGTCAATGCCGGAAAGTCGTGCAATGGCTCGCCGAAGGCATCGAGGCTGAGAGGTTGGACGTGATATTCAAGATTAGCATGGGCTTGGCTGGGGTCGGATCGGGTGAAGGCCCCCAACTGCGACGGCGACATGCTCATCGGCCCGCTGCGCTTCATTGCATATTCGAGACCGATCATCGCCTTGCCGACCAGCGAGTTCGCGATCGTGTTGAGCGTGCGCGCACCCTTCAGTTTGTAGACGGCCCTGATCTGGAGGTGATCCTGGAGGTTTTCGCCGACACCCGACAGATCGACCGCGATATTGATGCCGTGCCTCCGTAGAAGAGCGGTTGAACCGATGCCGGACAATTGAAGGACTTGAGGTGATCCGACAGCACCCGCCGACAAAATGACCTCACGGCGTGCCAAAAATTCAACCCGGCGGCCGTGATGGTGCAGGACAACACCCTTGCACACCTTGCCGCCGTTCATGTTAGTCGCGATCACCAGCTTTTCGACCTGGGCTTCCGTCAGGATCGTCAGGTTCTTGCGGGCTCTCGCCGGGCGCAGGAAAGCCTTCGACGCATTCCAGCGCCAACCAGAGCGCTGGTTGACCTCGAAATATCCGACACCCTCGTTGTCGCCGCTATTGAAGTCGTCGGTTCGGGGGAACCCGGCTTCGCAGGCTGCCTCGGCAAAGGCCTCGAGCACGTCCCAACGGAGCCGCTGCTTCTCTATCCGCCACTCTCCTCCGTGACCGTGCATGTCCGAGAAACGGTTGTTGTCGCCTGTCTTGGGATCGGCTCCGCCGTCCATCCGGTAGTGGTCTTCATGCGCCTTGAATTTCGGCAGCACCTCGTTCCAAGACCAGCTGGCGTCGCCGGTGACTGCTGCCCAGGCGTCGTAGTCACGGGCCTGTCCGCGCATGTAGATCATGCCGTTGATCGACGAGCATCCGCCGAGTGTCTTGCCACGGGGATAGCGAAGCGACCTGCCGTTGAGGCCGGGGTCCGCTTCGGTCTTGTAAAGCCAGTCGGTCCGGGGATTGCCGATGCAATAGAGGTAGCCGACTGGAATGTGAATCCACGGGTAGTTGTCGTTCTTGCCCGCTTCGAGCAGCAGGACCCGCGCCGCAGGATCGCGGCTCAGGCGGTTGGCCAGCAGGCACCCCGCCGTACCTGCGCCGATGACGATGTAATCGAATGAATCCTCAAGCATGGGCAAATCCAGATTTCCACTGCGCAATAGGCGGTATCCTCACGACGATGTTTGCCATAAATCAGACTGTTGAGGTATGGCGGAAAATATCATGTCGCCATTACTTTTTTCGATGGTAGGGTCGTGGGCCCGGGTATTTTTGTTTTAGGAATGTCAATGCGTGATCTGCCGCCGCTGAAGGCTCTTCGTGTATTCGAGGCATGCATTCGGTTGGGAACTTTCACAGCCGCCGCGCGAGAGCTGAACGTCGGTCAGCCCGCGATCAGCCACCAGATACAGGCCCTCGAGAACGATCTTGGTCTGACGCTGTTTGAGAGGAACGGCGGGGTCACCACAGCGACCGACGATGCACTCGCCTACCATGCCAAGATTGCATCCGCCCTGACCGATATCGCTAAGGCCACCCGGTCGTTACGCGAACGGGCAAGTGGACCCAGCCTGACGCTCGGCACCTATCCGGGCTTGGCGATGTTCTGGCTGATGCCGAAACTCGCGAACCTTCGAAACAGAGATAGTGACCTCTCCGTCAGGGTCGTGACAGCCGAGCGTGACCAGCACATCTCGATGGACAGCGTGGATTGCGCGATCCTCTTCGGTGACGGGCGCTGGGATGGGATGGTAGCCAGATTGTTGATTCCGGAGGTAGTGGTGCCGATCGCAGCCCGTCCGTGGCAACCAAGCTTGCCTCCCTATCGAAGGAAGACATCCTGGGCCATGGACCTCTGATCCATCTCGAAGACCCGGAAAGGCGGTGGTTCAACTGGGTTGACTGGCGATCGCATCGCGCTCCGAATGCGACCCTCGCCGCGACGGGCATTGAGGTGTCCAATCATGGCATCGCCATCCACCAGGCGCTGCTGGGGCATGGCATCGCACTCGGGTGGAGGGGGGTGATCGACGATCTGGTGTCGAACGGCTTGCTTATCGAATTGGACCAGGAGCCCTTGATCTCGGAGCGAGGCTACTACCTTGTCGGACCCGAGGACTTTATCAAGTCGCGTCTCGGGAGTGAGCTGCTAGCTGCGCTTTCTCCTGGCGTCACCCCAATCTCGACATGACGGTGGGGGGAGCCGCACCGCGTGCGAATTTCACTGCAACTTAGGCAAGGGCCAGATGGTTGAGGGCGGCCGTTAACTCGTAAAATGTCTCCTGTTGGCGCTTCAGAGACCTGAAGTCATGGCTCGAGTTGGCCCAAGGCGGACGTGGCTTAAACCACGTGGTCACGATCCGGCGAAATTCACCCGTCGGCTCGTCAAGGCTTGGCTGACCTCCGTGGCATATTGCCCGTAAATGTCGCCGCTGTTATGGTCCTGTGTCGGGGTTCGGCCCGGCGATCATCTAGAGCAAGGCAGCATGACGACGGCCCAAAGTACCCTTACGCGGCGCGAGCCGAAGCAGCATCGCTCACGGCGGACCGTGGACGACGTGCTAGAGGCGGTCCAGCTTGTGGTGAAGCGCCATGGGACCCGGGCCATTACCACCAATCGCATCGCGGAGGCTGCCGGCGTCAGCATCGGGTCGCTCTATCAGTACTTCCCCGACAAGCGCGCGATCTTCACGGCCCTTCATGACCAACACGTCGACGATATACGGCAGGTCATCCAGCAGACGACGGATGCCTTCAGCTCGGCTCCGCTGGAGGAATTCGCGCGCGAACTCGTCCATGGCCTGGTGAATGTGCACGCCGACATTGCGGAACTGCACGATGTCGTTTCGTCCGCCGTTCCGGAGAGCGCACCCGGCTTTAGGAACGCGCTGCATGACACGTTCAGGCGGGCACTGTCACGTGCCGATCAGGATCGGCACAGCCTCGACGAGACGGAGCGAATGCTTTTTGTCCTTCCACGCATGGTGGAATCGCTCGTCCACGGAACGGCCCACCAGGCGCGTGCCACCCTCTCGCGGGATGGCGCCACGAGCGAGGCAATTCGCACCATACTGGTCTACGTAAATTCCTTTCAGGGTAGCGCAGCGAAACACGATTGAAACGACGCGACGTTCTCAGCGGCCCATTGCGCGAACGGGATTGGTTCCCGCCCCGTCACCCGCTTCACCCCGTCCGTCACGGTTTCAAGCTGGCCCTCGCGCACAGCACGCCAGATGTCCACGAGGGCATCGACATAGGGGCCTTTCCCGGCCCATTGGACCACGCGGTCATACGCCTGTTGGTCGGATATTTCCTCGAAGCCGACAGGTCTGCCGATGGCTCTGCCGATCGCGGCCGCCATCTCCC
Source organism: Rhizobium sp. P2_G9 (assembly GCF_056403475.1). Taxonomy (NCBI): domain Bacteria; kingdom Pseudomonadati; phylum Pseudomonadota; class Alphaproteobacteria; order Hyphomicrobiales; family Rhizobiaceae; genus Rhizobium; species Rhizobium sp. P2_G9. The sequence continues at coordinate 10,981 of NZ_JBFUFK010000090.1, forward strand.
CATACGACAGCGCCTCACGACCGGTGATCACCAGTGCCTCTCCGTCGTGGTCGCGCGTGGTCAGGGCGGCGGTGGCGACGGCGGCTATGTCGTCTGGATGGATGAACGCGATCTTGCCTCCACCCGTGGACGAGCGCAGCAAGCCGTCTCGGCGGATGGATTCCGACCAACCGAGCGCGTTGGACATGAATCCGGCTGCCTGAATGAATGTGAATGCCACCCCGCTTTGCCGAACGGCTTCCTCGCCGCCTGCGTGCCACGGACCGGTGCCGATCCCGGTTCGCACGTCCAGTGTAGAGAGCTTGACTACATGCCGTACGCCAGCGTGGCGGGCAGCGAAGGAGACCGCGCGATCTCGCGTCTCGAGATCCCATCCATCCGTCACGAGGAACACCCCGTCGACCCCAGCCAGTGCCGCCGCCAGCGAGGGACCTGGCTTTTCAAGGTCTCCGGTATGGATATCTACATGGTCACCGAAAAGGGCTCTGGCCCTCTTCGCGCTGCGCACGAAAACGGACGGGCGGGCTCCAGAATCTACGAGGCGCTGAGCGACCCGGGAGCCGATGTTTCCCGTCGCGCCGATGACGACGTATTTCATTTGAGCGCGCTCCAGCCACGGATCACTTCGAGTGCCAGACGCTTCTGGCCCGGCAGCGTGAAATGCAGACCGTCGCCCATGAGCAGGTCGGAAGGAGGCGGATTCCCCAAGCTGGAGAAGGCGTCGATAACCGGCCCGTCGCCATCGCGGACGATCCCGGCGACTCGCTCCAGGTCTTGATTGCGGAACCGAACCCCGAACCTGGCCAAGCCCTCATGCGCCGCGACCAGCGCCTCGTTGACCGCGGGCGGGGTGATCCAGACGCACTTCGCCGTGGTCTCTTTGGAAACGCGCTGGCGCAGCTCCGCAATGTTGCGCGCGGTCTCCTCGTGGTGCACGAGCGTCTTGGTGGGATGCGCGCCCTGCGTTCGTGCGTCGTTCGTGCCTAAGAGGAAGAGGATCCAGTCGGGCCGGAAATTGGCGATCTGACCGGCCCGCACGAGAGCGTGCGTGGTCGTTTCGGCGGCGACGGCGCTCACGGTCAACGAAATCCCGTCGCTATCGCGGCGCATCGCCAGCATTTCCCTCAGTATCACCGCCCAGGACTGGGGTTCGGACGTCAAGCTGTCACCGAACACCACGACCTTGTCCCCCTTCCGCAGGGGAAGGCGATCGACCATCGATGCCACGGCCTGGTCAGCAAGCAACGCGCCGGCTGCTTCCGAGGCCTCCTGTTGCATGCGGCCAAGTTCGGCCGCGTAAATCTCGACCGGGAGGCCGAGTAGCGCGGCATGAGCCTCTTGGCCGAGGCTGGCGCCTCCGGGAAGGGAGGCCAGGGTGCGCTCAGGCTGGATGACCTTCAAGAGCCAGCGTACTTGCTCGTTTGACATGGGCTTCATCTCTCCGTTGGATCCGTTTGCGAATAGCGATATGAGTAGCCGCTCGTCGGGGACGTCGCTACTCGCGTTTCCAGTTCGTCAAAACATCGTAATTGCATGGCAATTTGGCGTCGCCCCGGGACCTCGTCAGATTCAAGGACGGCCGGAGACGGCATCCCTCACGGTTCGGCACCCCATTTTGACGCGCTCTGTGCCATCGAGTCCGCTTGTGGCGCGAATCTGCCGCGAGGTCTCGGCTTTTGGCCCAGACTTGGCCTTTGGGTGGTTGGATTGCAAAATGCTCCTGGCGGGCGGATATTTCTTTGCCTGAAGCCGTTTTTCACAGACAGTCTGGCATCAGGCTGCTGCTTGGCCGAGGTAGTCCGAGTTTCAGAGAACGACAAATGGCGCGCGAAGAGCAGCAGAACAAATCTTTGGCGGCAAAGGCAGCATGGTCGCTGCTCGTCTTGACGGCTGCCCTGCAGGCGCTTTTTGGTCTGTCGGCGGTGGCGTACTTGTTCATGGGGGTGCTGAAGCCGGCCTCCGGGCTCGGTGCTTGGACAGCGGCGACGATGGGCGGGCTCCAGGCTGTTGCCGCCGTGGTCGCTTTCGCGCGGGCTGCTCGGCGTGATCTTCGCGGCACCACCGTTGCAGTCGCCGGCAGCATTATGCTCGGCTGGCTTTCGACGGTGCCGGCCGCCATTGAGCAAGGCCTCGACTTTTACGGCGACGACAGGGTTACGCCGGTCATTTTCGTCATATCGCCCTTCATTGCGATCGCCGCGGCAGCGCTTGCCTGGCGCAACGCCTATCCGATCGCGGCCGCCCTCATCGTGAGCGCGATGACCTTTGTCGGCATTTTGGTCGTCATCGCCTTCTCAATTGTCATCGCGATCTATGGCTTCTAAATCGGTGGTTCGCCTGTCTGTGGTCGCTGCCGCATCCTAAAACACAGGATTTGCAATGTCCGAGGATAACACGGATGCCATGCCGAACAGGCAAAGCGATCACGAATGGCGCTGGTCCCGCCAAGGCGTTGAGCAGCGCATAGGGGTGATGTCTCCTGCCGATGCGCTCGTCACGATTGAGGTATTCAACGCCAGATATGCAGATGATGTCTCGAAGCACCTGGATGCGGGCGCTTGCCTGTCTGGACTATCATCGCGCGAAGCCCACGAAGTTCGAGAGCGAATGGCAGCGGCATCGTCAACTTAACGGAATGTGGATATCGATGTGAGATGACGGGCGATGACAGACCGTGACCCGCTGTACCGCCGCCATCGCTTTCCCGCTGAAATTATTGCCCACGCGGTGTGGCTCTATTTCCGTTTCCCTCTCAGCTTGCGGA
>NZ_JBFUFK010000091.1:0-12766 GCF_056403475.1 Rhizobium sp. P2_G9
GAGAAAGGACTGGGAGCAAATAGTCGGCTATTTCGACGCTACCCGGTTTCGGTCAGGCAGCGATGATTGGAAAGCAGCAATCGGCGGAATTCAAGACGTCGCAAAATTCATCAATCAAAGTGCTCTGCGAAAAGGTCTATTTGGCTGGACATCTATGTTCGATCTTTGTGTTCAGCAGACAGATACTGAACCATATTTCGGGCCATACCTTTGCGTCTCGCCATTGGCATCGGGAATGATCGAGTTTCGCTATCTTGACACCGCTATTAAAAATCGACAGTGGCATCGCACTGAAGTTCCAACTCAAGCCGTATGGCAGTTGGAGACTTTTTTCGACCAACTCGGTTGGCGCCGCAGGTCCGATTCGGCGAATTCCGAACTGGAACTTCGCCCGTGAACCAACGATAACAGAGCTACCAGCTCACTCTGAAGCGGTTATGCATTTTTAAAAATCAGGAGCGAAACTCGGTCAATGGCCGATAATGTAATGTTATCGGTCGTCTAAAAAATGGCCCTACATGAGGCAGTGCCGCAGCGACTTTTGAAACGGTTCTGAAGACCTTTGAGAATTCGCACCCTTCCGAGTGAGCCCGGCCGCCCTCACTGTTTTTTCCATCGATGCGCTGTCAAAAACGTCGGCGGTTCACACCCGCTCAGTTTCGCCAACATGCTGACACTCTCGGCGGTTCCAACATACAAGGTTTCATATATGATTTTATCATGTTTTTTGTATTGATTGCCCTCCCGTCGTCCGCACCAATTTGCTTAGCGATTTGCTGGTTCCGACTCCGATATGACCGATTTCAAAAAGAAGGCTGCCCATCTGCTTAACACGCGGCATGCTGGGCGAATTGGCGAGCACTTTGGCATTACGCGGCCTTTCGATGTTCCGTGAGCCGCTGAAATTCTGAGAGGATTTCAGGGTGTTGTCGGGCGAGAAACCGGACAATGCGGGCATTGCTGAGAATTCGAGACGCGTATCCGATCGCTGCCATCACGAGCATGACGGCAAGAACGATCCTGCTAATTGACCCGCCTCCTGTTCGCTAACCTCCAGGCTTACAGCACGAAGTAATCTGCCTTGAGCGCCATCGCATCGTCCAGATGCACGGTGAAGTCGATCTTCCTGTCGCCATCGGTGTCGCCATAGATCCGGGTGTCGCTACCGGCCTTCTCGTAGCGCAACTCGCCTGCATGGCCGGAAAACCTGTCGGTGCCGATGAAGGCGAATGTCTGGTTGCCGCCTTTGCCTTCGTTGGCGTCGATCAGATGCAGGTCGATGCGGTCGCCGCTGGAGGCCTGCATGTCGAGGATCTTGTCGGCCTTGTTCTTCGAGGCCGCGGTGTCGCCAAGGGCAAAGACGAAGCTGTCCGCGCCGCCGCCGCCGGTCAGACGGTCGGCGCCGCTGCCGCCGGTGATGATGTCCTTGCCTGATCCGCCATTGATCGTGTCGTTGCCGCCGAGGCCGGACAGCCTATCATTGCCCCCGAACCCGTTGATCGTATCTTCCTCGCGTGTCGGCAATGGTTGGCCGACGACAGTGCTGGCGACGTCGACCACATCGTTTCCGACGGAACCGTTGATCGTCACGCCGCCGGTGTTGGTCACCGTCACGGCGATCGACTGCGTGTCGACCAGCGAGCCGTCGGAAGCGCGCACTTTGACCTGGTAGACATTGTTGCCGTCGGCGTCGGTCGGCGCCTCGAAGTTCGGAGCCGCGACGAAGCTCAATGCGCCGGTGCTGGCGTTGATGCTGAATTTGCGCGCGTCGGCACCGCCGCTGATCGAATAGGTCTGTGTCGCCCCGGCATCCGGATCGGTCGCCGACACGGTGGTCACGGCAGTACTGTTCTCGACGCGGTTGACGGCAGCAGTCGCACCGCCGCCGTTCGAGGTGATGACCGGAGCATGGTTGCCCGGTGTTATCGTCACGGTCGTGCCCATCGTGTCGGAACTGGCAATGAAGTCCGACGCTCCATAGTCGCCGGCCACGGCCAGGGTCAGTGGAGTTTCCCCACCGCCTGAAAGGGTCAATGTTCCAGCATTGTTCGAGCTGCCCGCCGTGAACAGGGTTTTGGTAAAGTGCCCCGAGGGGATGTAGATCGTATTGCCCTCGCCGAAACCGCCGATGGTGCCGAATTCGTCCCGGGCGTCATCCAGGATCAGCACGCCGGGCTGAAGTGCCGCGGACGTGCCGAACACGATCGACACGTTTGCGCCGACGTCGCCGTTCAACTCGAGCGTCATCAGCGGCGCGAGGGTTCCGCCACCGGTAATGTCGCCATCGATCTTCAACAAACCTGGTGCTGCCCCGGTCGCCTGCAAAGCGCCACGGAGTTGGATGTGGCCGATGATCGTGCCAAGCGCGTTGAAATTCACACCGGCCTCGACAAGGACAGCTCCGGCGGTGCCCGAGACCGCCGTCGGACCATCGACGAGTACGCCGCCATTCGAGACATCGATCGTTCCGCCGGCCATCGTCAGGGTCTGGGTCATCACGGTGCCGGCGTTGGAGACCACCACGGTTCCGCCGGACAGTGTGATGGCGTTGGCGGACGCTGTACCCTCGTTCACCAGGAACGTGCCAAGGGAACCAATGCCAAGCGAGGTCAATGCGTTGAACGTCCCGTCGGCTTCGATCGTGACGCTGCCGGTGCCATGGGCCCCGCTCGCCGCGTCGTCGAAGCCGATGAACGAACCACCGGTGGTGGTCAGGACGCCGCCGTCTCGCACGGTAAGGCTGCCCGTGCCCGCCGAACCGACCGTGAGCGCCCCCGCGAGCCATGTCGACCCGGCGCCCGTCAAAGTCGCGGTGCCATTGGATCCCGATTGCAAGCCGAGCACTGTACCGGTGATCGCCGACAGGGACCCGCCATTCTGTATGGTCACGACACCGGAGCCGGCATTGCCGACGATCAAAAGCCCGTTTGGTGCCGCGGCGGGCGCGATAATGGCAGTTCCTTCCACCGTCAGTGTGCCGGACCCCGTGGACCGGTCGCCGAGGACCATCCCGGTGTCGTCCAACCCGCCGCCGGCGCCGACATCAAGCGCGCCCGCGCCTGTGAAGCCGATAACGTCGACGGATACGTCGCCGGGCGCCGGCACACCGGGTTTCGTGGCACCACTGCCCACGATCACCTTGCCGCCGCTGTCGACCATGAGACCAACGCCGGACACGGCTCCATCAGCCGACAGGCTGTCCATGATCGTGAGCGTCGTTCCGAGAACGACATCGATCTCGGAGGCCGCACCGCTCCCGGTGACCGTCTCGGCCACCCCGTTGTTGAAAATCGCGAGGTCGCCGTAACCAGGCGGAGAGGCTGCCGGATAGCCCGGCGTCCAATTGTGAACGTTGTCGTACCAGTCGCCGCCTGAAGCACCAATCCACACGTACATGGTGTTGAATGCGGCCATAATTGTCGACCCCGACTAAGGAAGCGATCGTAGCACGATGCCGAGCGCCAGTCGCCTGCGAAATGAATGATCGCGGCGCAGCTTGTCAGAGGGCGGTGAACGCTCAGGGACCCAAAGCGGTCGTGAGTGTCACTCATCGCCTCCTCCTACCTCCCAACCTCAACCACCACCGGATGCCCTTCATCATCCCACGCCAAAAATCCCCCCGCAAAATAATAAACACGCGTATACCCCCAGGCGACCGCCTTGGCCGAAGCATAGGCGGAATAAGAGCAGTACTTTCCTTGGCAATAGAAGGCGACCTCGTCTTGCTTGCCCGCCACCTTGGCGAGGCTTTCCTTTGATAGCGCGGTGATCAGCGACAGGTTGATGGCCTTGGGGATATGGCCGTTGTCGTAGTTGAGGGGCGCGCGCACATCGATGAAGGGCACGCCGCGGGCGAGCAGCGCCTTGGCTTCCGTCACATCGATTTTTATCGTCCTGTCGACGCTGAGTTCGCCTTTCGTCTCGGTCATGAACTTGAGGTAATCATCAAGGGCGAGGTCCGTGCCGGCCCCTTCGGGCAGTCCGGCCTTGCGCAGCCCTTCCTGCAGGCGCGTGATGTAGGGCCTGTGATAGCCGAACGCGCTGCCATACCAATCAAATGCGCTTTCCTCGACCGTGAGCGGATCGGACAGCGAGCGCATGGCCAGTTTGTTGTACTTGTCGATCAGCGCCTGGATGCGGTCGGTGCGTCCGAGATGCGCATAGCTCGATATGAGCGTGGCGTAATCCTCGCGGACATCGGACTTCTTTTCGATCACGCGTTCAAACGTGTCGGCGGCTTCGTCGTATTTTCCCTGCGAGAACAGCGAGATGGCGAACATGCGCAGCGTCGCCTGCGAGAGATGGGGATCGATCCTCATCGCCAGCCGGGCCTGCTGTTCCGCCTCTGCCGCATGTCCCGTGGCGTTGAGGATCCACGCCATGCTGACACGGTTGTCGGCATCGTTCGGCGCAAGCTTCATCGCCCGGTCGATGGTAGCGGACGCTTCATCATAGCGCCCCTGCTGCGCCAGCCATTGCGCCGATATCGCATAGGCAAGCGGTGTCGGCTTCTCCAGGGCCTTTTCGAGATTTCTGTTCAGGTTCTTGATCGCGTTCTCTCGACGGGAAAAATCCCAGGAGGAGATGCTCATCCTCCAGTTTGCTGCCGCCAGTGATGCATAGGCCCGGCTATAGTTCGGATCGAGTGCTATGGCCTTCTGGAAGAAGGCAGAGGCTATGACCGTTTCCGCCTCGCTGTCCCGGCGAAAGTGATCCCAGCCGCGCAGCAAAGTATCATAGGCTTGCGGATTCATCGTCTCCGGCACTGTCACGACGCTCTGTTCGGAACGCGTCAGCTTCACCGAGAGCGTCGAAACGATCTGCCCTATCACCTTGTCCTGCAGCCCGAAGACGCCGCTCATTTCGCCATCGTAGCGCTCGGCCCAGAGGTGGTGTCCGTCGATCGCGTCGATCAATTGGGCATTGACCCGAACGTGATTTCCCTCGCGCCGGACGCTGCCCTCGAGGATGTAATGCACGCCGAGTTCTTCGGCCACCTGCTGCACCTTGGTCGGTTTGCCTTTGTAGGTGAAGGTCGAGTTGCGCGCGATCACGAAGATGCCGGACAGTTTCGACAGTTCGGTGATCAGGTCATCGGTCATTCCGTCGGCGAAATAGCCCTGTTCGGCATCGGAGCTGAGATTGTCGAACGGCAGGACGGCGATCGAGGGCTTTTGGGGCAGCGGCAAAGCCATCCGCTCAACGGATGCCGTCTCGGCGCTGGTGCGCTTCTGCGCCAGCCACAGTGCGGGAGCGCCGATCAGGAGCGAGAGGACCAAAACAGCCGGAATGACCCAATTGCGAAGGCTTCTGGGGTTGAACCGCCTGTGCCGGATATTCCCCTCGAAGCTCACGCGATAGACACGCACCGGCCGCTTGATATTCTTCACATGCTGCTCGCCAATGAATTCCAGCGGCAATTCGAACCTGCCCTGCAGGTGATCGAAAGCCGTGCCGGATACGAATAGCCCTCCCGGCTCGCATATCTGCTCGAGGCGCGCCGCGACGTTGACGCCATCGCCCAGCAGATCATCCCCGTCGACGACGACATCGCCGAGATTGATGCCCATGCGCAGGAGAAGCCGATATTGGGACGGGACATCCACCTGCCGTGCCGCGACCTTGCTTTGCGAGGCGACCGCGCAGGCGACGGCGTCGACGACGGAGCCGAATTCCACGATCGCGCCATCGCCCATGAGTTTCACGATCCGTCCGTGATAATCCTCCAGAAGCGGCTCGAAGATTTCGGTGCGCCATGCCTTCATTGCTGCCAGGGTCCGGGCCTCGTCGGCTTCGATCAGCCGCGAATAACCGACAATGTCGACGGCAAGAATGGCAACCAGCCGCCGTTCGGCGCGAACTGCTCCCATGGCCACCTCTCCCAAAGGTGTAGAAGGCCTCGCCGTGGCGCCGGTTCAGGGACGGGAACTTTCCCAGCCTCCTAGCCTCCGTAAGCTACACTTGTTTCCCCGCCCGTGCCAGACATATTGCCCGCGCTTGGGACGCTGCCGGAATGTCTCTTCGGGCCGACAGCGGACAAGACGCGCACGCAGCTTCGCCCCGTTACAGGCGAGCTCTTCGCTCCACTTCATCGACCCAGACGAATTTCACTGCCGCGTCCACGCCCCCTCCTCCGAACGGCTGCGTTCAAGCGCCGGACCTTGCATCGATCATTGTTTCGGCCGCCGCCTTCGAAATGGGACCTTGAGCTTGCCGCGGAAAAGGCCACGTTTTTCGATCGGCTCGAACACGGCCTCCGGACCCTCGGGGTCGAGAATCTCATTGTCGGCCAGCCATTCGGCCAGGTCTGAAATCTCCGGCGTGACATAGGGGACCAAGGTGCGTGAGGCGGGTTGCGCCCCGGACGCCCGTCCTGACCTGACGTCTTCGATGGCGCCGATCAGCGAACCTTTGCGATCGACGAGGGCCGCGAAGTCTGCCGCATCGGTGCCAAGATGCTCGGCGAGCAGGTCGCTCCTCAGGTCCAGCAGCCTTTGCGCCAGCGCATCCGACCCGGACGCCTCGAAGGCGACGTCGCACTCATTGTCGAACCGCATGGACCGGTTGTTGAAATTCGACGAGCCGACCCGCATCGCCCGGTCGTCGACGATCATCAGCTTGGAATGGACATAGACAGGCACGCCTTGCGCCGTGACGGGATGGTAGATGCGAAAGCGATCATATCGATCGTGCCGGTGCATGGATTCCCGCAATCTGGCGCGGGCCGTGTCCATGGCCAGCGATCCGAGCCAGTTGTCCGCCTGCACCGGGTTGATCAGGACGATCTCCGGGCCGTCCGGTTCGGCGAGCCGGCGCGCCATCGCCTGGGCGACAATGCGGGAAGCGAAATATTGGCTTTCGGCATAGATCACGGAGTGGGCCGACATGATCATGTCGACATAGAGCCTCTCCACCTCCGTCACCCGTTCGCGACCGCCATATTCAGGGCCGGTGCGCGAGATCGCCAGATCGACGGCCCCGAATGCTATCGCGCCCTCCACCCGTGGAAAGGCCTGGTGCCCCTCCGCCGGCTGCAACGGCTTGCCGCCCGCAAGCCTCCACCGCTCCCGGCAAAGGTCGCCCAGGGCACGTGCGGCCGGGCCGATGCAGTAACTGGACGCGTCGTGCCAAGGGCCGRAGGCAACCCCATTCGGCCGTTTGCGCCTCGGGTCGTCGTCGAGATGCTCGCGCGTGTCCCAACGGTCCGTGGTGACGTCTATGCCGCCGCAAAAGGCGAGACTGTCGTCGATGACCAGAATCTTCTGGTGGTGCGAACTGCCGACCGGGTGGTTGCCGTCCAGTTTGACCGTGATGCGCGGATGCAGTTTCCAGCGCAGCAAATATGGAACATTCGATAGTTTGACCCAATTGGAGAAAAAAGCGGGATTCCACAGCAGCAGCCGGATTTCGAGATCGGGATTTCGCTTTGCCAGCCAGAGCAGAAAGTCGCCGACGCCACGCGGCCCCTCGTCATCCACGTCCGGATGCCCCAGGGTGATGCGGGCATCGAAATCCCAGCCGACGAGAAAGATCGAACGCTTTGCGGCCTTCATCGCCGCACGCGCCGCGGCGAAATAGCAGTCCGCATCGATCAATAGCGCGAACTCGTCGGCCCGCTCGATCCGCCAGCAATTTTCAGACGGGTTCAGCAGCGGCTGCGACGACATTCATCCTCCCTTCGATTGATCCTTGCGATTGATCTCCAATGGCAACGACCGGCAGCATTTGAAATAAGTACTTTGCACGAACACGCCATTTTCACCACTTGGAACCAGCATTGCGAGGCGATGGTTCCCGTCGCTCTCCGCGGAACCACCTGTGCGATCCCAAGCCGAGGGCGGGGCCGAGCGCATAATGAGCAAGACCGAATCAACTGCGGCCCTATCAAACAGCGTGACCCGGATTGGGGTTCCTTCTGCTTCTCGGCCCTTTTTACCGTATAGAATGCGGATTGCACCGATGGCGGCGGCGGCAATCGTATCGCGGCTGTCGCGATCCCTCCGAACCCCGATGTCATTCAACCTCGTGCCAATAACAGCCGATCCCGCAGAACATCGGCGTTTGGCAAGAGATCATCGAAGATTGCTCCGTGTCGCCGAGGCAAGCGAATGGGAGCGCATCCGCGAAAGCCTGCTTCGACATGCTGGCTGTGCGGTGCCGGACCATCGAAGAGAGCAGACTGGATCATGGGGCGCATTCTTTCCCTGGACAGGTTCCTATTTTGTTCTCTGGACAAACATTATCAAGAGCCCGCCGCTTCGTATCGTCCGTCCAAGCGTCGGAGTGCCAGCCAAGGCGACGGCGATAAAGTCGTGAACGATTGAGCCGCCCACACGGCCCCTACCCTTTTCGGAAGACGGCGCGGCAAGCGCGCCTTCTCTCCGTAGGAGAGAGCCCCTTGCCGCAGCTTGCCGCATAATGATTTCAATGACTTACAGCTGCTTGCCGCGCTTGCCGCACTTTGCTTGCCGCGCTTGCCGTAGTCCTTGATTTCATTGAACAAAACATGCGGCAAGCAACTTTTTTGTCCACCCTTGCCGCAGCTTGCCGCACCCTTGCCGCACCCTTGCCGCAGCAGGAGGGCGAGCTTGAGCGGAGGTAAATCCGCATCAGAATGCCCGCTCGCCCTCAGCAGTTTTCAGTCCGTCATGCGAGCAAATTGAAGTCGCTGGCGGTCAGGGTGGTGACGCCGATCAGTTCGATTTCGATGATGTGCGTTCCACTTGCAACACTTTCGGCCGCGCTTCCGGTATTGGCATAAACGAACATGTTGCCATTTCCGTCGCTCTGCCAGGCAACGGTATGGGCAGCCAGGTTTCCACTGGATATCGTACCGGTTGCGGTCAGACCGAGGGCGGTGGCAAAGTCGATGAAATCGTGACCCGACGAGCCCGTCCCGTGCTGGAAATCGAGAATGGTGTCGAAGGCCGACTGCGTCGAATTGCTGACCGCTTCGAAGCGGAAGTGGTCATCGCCGGTGCCGCCGGTCAACCAGTCGGCGCCGCCGAGCCCCTTCATCGTGTCATTGCCGGCCCCGCCATAGATATAGTCGGTGCCGCTGGCGCCAATGATCACGTCGTCACCGGTTCGGCCATCGACAATACTCGGATTCGTGCCGGTTACAGTAATGGTATTGTCTGCATTGCTGCCATTGCCATCGCGCCCGATCCAGACACTGAAGGTCTGGGAAACCACCGAATGGCTGTCCGTCGCAGTCACAGTCATCGTGCCATTGAAGGTATTGTTGCTCGTGTTGACACTGCTTGCGGTCAGCTCGCCGGTGGATGAGTTTACACTCCAGGTACCGACCGACAAGTTGTTCGTCATCGAGTAGCTGACACTATCGCCGGTATCGAGATCGGTAGAAAGGAATTTGCCGAGGTCGAGGCTGGCCCCATCGGTCGTGGCGGTTTTGCTCGCCACGAAGGTGGGTGTTGTCGGCGCGTCGTTGGCACCGTTCACCGTGATGTCGATAACCTGGTCCGTGCCGTCTGCCGACGTCACATGGATCTGGTCGTGCACATGGTCTGCCGAGCCCAGAGCCTGCACATTGCTCGCCGAGTTGTTGAGCGTATAGACCCAGTTTCCGCTGGCATCGATCGTTAGCGACCCATATGTACCGGCAATCGGGTTACCGCTGTTGCGCACCGCAAACGAGCTCTGGCCCGACTCGGGGTCGCTTATCGTCAGCGCGCCGCTCGCGGTCAGCGTTGCATCCTCGGTGACAGAACCCGTGGTCGTGCCGCCGATCACGGCCGCATCATTGGTGCCGTGCATGGTGACGGTGAGCACCTGGGTCGTGCCGTCGGCCGTCGCCACGGTGATGCTGTCGGTATAATCCTGGCCGCCGACGAACTCGTTATGGGCACTGTTCATGGTGTAGGTCCAGGTGCCATCGGCGGCGATGGTGAACTTGCCATAACCATTGCTGCCATTGACATTGCTCTGCGCCGTAAACAGCGCCGAGCTGTCGACGTCGGTGGCATTGAGCTTGCCGCCGGTGTTCTGGGCGACATTGCTTTCGGTGAGCGCCTGCGTGGCCGTGCCGGTGATCACCGCTGCATCGTTGCTGCCATGGATGGTGACGGTCAGCACCTGCGTGGTACCGTCGGCCGTCGCCACGGTGATGCTATCGGTATAATCCTGGCCGGCCGCGAACTCGTTATGGGCGCCATTCATCGCGTAGGTCCAGGTGCCATCGGCGAGGATGGTGAACGTGCCATAGTTGTGATTGCCCGCGACATTGCTCTGTGCCGTGAACAGCGCCGAGCTGTCGACGTCGGTGGCGCTCAGTTTGCCGCCGGTGTTCTGGGCGACATCGCTTTCGGTGAGCTGCTGCGTGGCCGTGCCGGTGATCACAGCGGCATCATTGGTGCCGTGAATGGTGACGGTCAGCACCTGCGTGGTGCCGTCGGCCGTGGCCACAGTGATGCTGTCGGTATAATCCTGGCCGGCCGCGAACTCGTTATGGGCACCGTTCATCGCGTAGGTCCAGGTGCCGTCGGCGAGGATGGTGAACGTGCCATAGTTGTGATTGCCCGCGACATTACTCTGTGCCGTGAACAGCGCCGAACTGTCGACATCGGTGGCGCTCAGCTTGCCGCCGGTATTCTGCGCCACATCGCTTTCGGTGAGTTGCTGCGTCGCTGTGCCGGTGATCACCGCCGCGTCATTGGTGCCATGGATGGTGACGGTGATCACCTGGGTGGTACCGTCCGCTGTGGCCACAGTGATGCTGTCGGTGTAGTCCTGGCCGCCGACGAACTCGTTATGGGCGCCGTTCATCGCGTAGGTCCAGGTGCCGTCGGCGAGGATCGTGAACGTGCCGTAGTTGTGATTGCCGGCAACGCCGCTCTGCGGGACGAAGTTGGTGGAGCTGTCGACGTCAGTGGCGCTAAGCTTACCGCCGGCATTCTGGGCGACATCGCTTTCGGTGAGCGACTGCGTGGCCGTGCCGGTGATCACCGCCGCATCATTGGTACCGTGAATGGTGACCGTGAGCACCTGCGTGGTGCCGTCGGCCGTGGCCACGGTGATGCTGTCGGTATAATCCTGGCCGGCCGCGAACTCGTTATGGGCACCGTTCATGGCGTAGGTCCAGGTGCCATCGGCGAGGATGGTGAACGTGCCGTAGTTGTGATTGCCCGCGACATTGCTCTGTGCCGTAAACAGCGCCGAACTGTCGACGTCGGTGGCGCTCAGCTTGCCGCCGGTATTCTGCGCCACATCGCTTTCGGTGAGTTGCTGCGTGGCCGTGCCGGTGATCACGGCGGCATCATTGGTGCCATGGATCGTGACGGTGATCACCTGCGTGGTACCATCCGCTGTGGCCACGGTAATGCTGTCGGTGTAATCCTGACCGCCGACGAACTCGTTATGAGCGTCGTTCATCGCGTAGGTCCAGGTGCCGTCAGCGAGGATCGTGAATGTGCCGTAGTTGTGATTGCCGGCGACATTGCTCTGTGCAACGAAGTTGGCAGAGCTGTCGACATCGGTGGCATCGAGCTTGCCGCCGGTATTCTGGGCGACATCGCTTTCGCTGAGCGACTGCGTGACCGTACCGGTGATCACCGCTGCATCATTGGTGCCATGGATGGTGACGGTCAGCACCTGGGTGGTGCCATCGGCCGTGGCCACGGTGATGCTGTCGGTATAATCCTGGCCGGCCGCGAACTCGTTATGCGCGCCATTCATGGCGTAGGTCCAGGTGCCATCGGCAAGAATGGTGAACGTGCCATAGTTGTGATTGCCCGCGACATTGCTGTGTGCCGTGAACAGCGCCGAGCTGTCGACGTCGGTGGCGCTCAGTTTGCCGCCGGTGTTCTGGGCGACATCGCTTTCGGTGAGTGTTTGCGTGGCCGTGCCGGTGATCACGGCGGCATCGTTGGTGCCGTGGATGGTGACCGTGATCACCTGCGTGGTACCGTCCGCCGTGGCCACGGTAATGCTGTCGGTGTAATCCTGGCCGCCGACGAACTCGTCATGGGCATCGTTCATCGCATAGGTCCAGGTGCCGTCAGCGAGAATGGTGAACGTGCCATAGTTGTGATTGCCGGCGACATTGCTCTGTGCGACGAAGTTGGCGGAGCTGTCGACATCAGTGGCGCTCAGTTTGCCGCCGGTGTTCTGGGCGACATCATTTTCGTTGAGTTGCTGCGTCGCCGTGCCGGTGATGACGGCAGCATCGTTGGCGCCATCGATGGTAATGGTGATCACCTTATCCTGACCATCTGCCGTCTGGACGGTGAATGTGTCGGTCAGGTGGTCGTTGACGTTGAGCGCATTGACCGCCGTATTGCTGTTGTCGAGCTGGTAGCTCCACTTGCCGGCCGCATCCATCGTCAGCGTGCCGTAATGATCGTCGCCGGAAATGGTTGTGGCAGTCCACTGATCGTTGGCGTCGTCGGCATCGGTGTTGTTGAGATCGCCTTGGATTGGATTGGTGACTGAGTCTTCCGTCACCGTGCCGCTGTCGCCGCCGGCGCTGATGACAGCCGCATCATCGGTGCCCTGGATGGTGACCGTGATCACCTGGCTGGTGCCGTCGGCGGTGGTCACGGTGATGCTGTCGGTATAGTCATGACCCGCCTTGAACTCATCATGGGCGTCGTTCATGACATAAGTCCAGGTGCCGTCAGCGGCGATCGAGAACTTGCCGAAGCCGTGGCTGCCATCGACATCGGTCTGCACATCGAAGGCGGCAGAGCTGTCGACGTCGGAAGCATCCAGCTTGCCGCCAGTGTTTTGAGCCGAATCCGTCTCCGTC
>NZ_JBFUFK010000092.1:0-12648 GCF_056403475.1 Rhizobium sp. P2_G9
CCACCAGATGCTGCTCACGCTCGAAAGCAACGGCCTGATCCGCAGGCAGCCACGCATCGCACGCAGTGTCGAACTACTCATCCACCACAACTGCCTGCCAACATTGCAGCCAAACCAAACCGTCAAATCCTCTGTGCAGAGGTACTAGCGGAATGCATGGAGATATGCCGTGAGATGGCTTGAGCCTTGGGAACCAGTACGAACCTCAATGGACGCAACATATTTGCGAGCCTGGGAGTCAGAACTTGCGTGCGAAACCGGGCCTGGACATCCGCTCTACCAGATCGGGGCGACGCTCATCGCCCGCAGGTTTGACTGCGACGACGCTCTCTATCAGCTTGAGGACGGACGGGTCGCAATGGTGCATTTGACCTGGATCAGACGTCAGGAAAGCGACCCGCGCTGGCCAAATACCCTCCTCTACGACTCCCTTCAGGCTTGGGAAAAAGGCGGGCTTGCAGCCGACCACGCCGAATGGCTTCTTGGCCAAAGCTGAAGGCAGTTCGTCTGCGTGAAGGTCGTCAGGCTCATCTCAGCTTCGCTTGCAGTGGTGACGCTACCAACACCTGTCCTGGCCTACCGCTCCAACACCCAGTTCGTCCGCTCATGCAGGCATTCGAAGCCGGCGCGGCGCATGTTGGCGAGCGACGGATTGGGGCCGTCGAGGATGCCGGTCTCGGTAAACACCCAGGCCTTGCCGAGCGCCTCTGCATCGGCGATGCGGCGGGCCAGCAGCAGGCCTTGCGCGCCCTGTTTGCGCGCGTCCGGCAAGGTCGCGCCCATCCCCAGCCAGACGCAATCGCTGTCGAGATACATCGCGCCGCCGGCAATCACCGAGGCGCCGTCGCGGACGACATAGCATCGCCAGTGGTCACGACCCACGAGGCTCCTGACCCAGGGCACGAACGCTGGCGGCATGCCGAAGCCGCCGATGACGGCGGCGGCGAAAGCCTCCGCATCCTCCGGACCGGCAAGATGCACCTGCAATGATGTTTCCACCACAGGCCCATTGGCCGAGCGGCGCCCCATCTTGGCCCATTTGGTGGGCTCGCGCCGGAAGCCGGTCGCCGCGAGATCGGCCTCCACGTCCGGGGACAGGACGTAAGGTGCGATCTGCAATTGCGCCACCGTCGCGGAGAATTGCCCGAGATGCGTGGCGATCGCCGCAAGGTCGGCGCGCGTTGCAGGTCGCTCGAGCCCAAGTCCGATCGTCCGGTTGAAGGTCACGAGAGGGACGTTCTTGGCGCTGATCGATAGCGCGCCGCCGACGTCGCGGCAGTCGGCGGCAAGCCCTTTGGCGACCGGCTCAGGCATGGCGGCCATCAAATCGCGCCAGGCATTGACTTCGACTGTTTCGACACTGACGGTCGGCTTGTTCACATCGAGCATTGCTTTCCTCCCCGGATTCTTACATTGTAAACTAGCAAGATTTCTTACGCTGTAAAGGAAATATTCGGCATGCCGGAAAAAAGACGCAAGCTGACGCGCGATCTCATCGTCGACAAGGCGTTGGAGCTGATCGAGGCGGACGGGCTGGAAAACCTCTCGACCCGCACGCTCGGCAAGAGCCTCGGCGTCCAGGCCATGGCGCTCTATCATCATGTCTCCAGCAAGGACGCGCTGCTCGACGCGGTGGCGGCACGGCTGATCGGCACGCTTGTCATTCCCGAGCCCAGCGACGACTGGCGCGGCGACCTAGAAACCCTCGCTGCCAATTATATGGCCATCGTCCGCACCTATCCACGCGCCTTCGTGCTGCTCGCCGCGCGGCGCTTCAACACACCGGAAACACTGCCGGTCCTCGAACGCGTATTTTCGATCTTTCGCCGCGCCGGTCTCGCCCCCCAGGACGTCGCCGCCGCCTTCCGACTGATGGGCTATTTCATGAATGGCGCAGGCCTGGCGGAGGTAGCGACGCGAGAGGCTGCCAAGCGCGCAGATTTTCAGCTGCCTGACCCGGCATTCCTCGCCAATCACCCGATTGCCAGGGAAACGGTGCCCTTCCTTGCCCTGTCCTATCTCGACGGCATTTTCGAAAAGGGACTGAAAGCCATTCTCGATTCGATCGAGAATGATCCCAGCCGCAAGCCGAAGAGTGCTGCGGCCTAGACGCCGAAACCAAGCGAAAGTTTTGCGCTTTTGTTACGGCTTTGCCGCCCAGGTTTGAATAGCGGCTTCCATCTGCGTTCGACGATCGTTGACGATATTGGGCAGATCGAAGGATTTTTTATTTTCGCCCACCAGATATTGGATCTTTCCGCCCGCAAGCGCGCTGAATTTCTCGCGCGGAATGATCGTGGTGTTGAATAGCGAATAACTGATGAGGTGGTCGCCGAGGAGCGTGATGCCGTAGCGGCTGCGTTGGCCTGACCAGGCCAGCCGTGCCGCGGGCAGCAGCGACGCGATCATAAGATAGCTGCCGAGAAGAAATACCAAGCCGACGGTCAGTGCGCCGAATTCCAACTTGGAATCAATCCCCGAGGAATAAACCGTGGTCGGCGAGTGAAAAGAGTCGACCACCATGACAACGCAAAAAAGCAGTGAGAGAAGTCCGATAACGGCAAGAACCAGACCGATAAATGCGTTCCACGCCAATCCTGAAACGGTGAATTGCTCTTCGAAAAAATCCGCATCCGGCGGCAGCGGCTTTGTCTGGTCCTGCAGCGCCAGAATATCCGGCGGAATGTTTTTCGCCTCGGCTGTGATGATAACGTCCAAGAGAGCCCCCCGCGGTCAACGTTGTCTGGATGTGTAGACGTTGCCGGCATGGATTTCATTCGGATCGGCCCTGCGACCGATTGACCTCAATTTAAGGGGTACCGCCATTGTCGCGAGGCGTTCCGCTTCGCCATGGAGGCTCGGGAGCCTTTATGCTGGTCATGGCCTCATCGCCTCGAAATCGGCGCAGCCCTGACCTGCCGCACATAACAGCGCGCCAATTCGACCAGGGCAGCGTTCACCTCGATCACAGACCATCCGGCTTCCAGCGCATCCAGCTTCACATCGCGCTCGATACTGATGATATCCACGAATGCCGTGCCGGCGAAGGCATGCCGGAGGAAGGCCGGCTCCACGGCTTCCTGACAGTCCAGATCCCGGTCCGGATAAATTCCATTCTGGCGTGGGGGACGAATCATTGGGCCACTCTCCCGCTAACTCTGCGCTCATTGATATTAGAAAAATTGACATTGGGCAACAAAGATTCAACTTAAGAGATCAATAAGCCGTACGCCTGGGATCGGCGCGCAACACTGTGTCACCTGATCCCACACTTGGCCTTTGGCGCGCGCGCTTCCGATGATTGCAGCCTGACGCTGGCAATGCTTAGAATAGCGGCGTGGTGCGCGAGGGGTTGGTCGTGAAAAGACTGCGAAGGATTCTGGCAGCAATCGGGTTGGTAGGCGTGTTCGCTGGCGTTGCCAATGCGGATATCCAGGACGATCGCGCCGTTGTCGATTATGATCGGTTCTGCATTCAGGGCGTGTTCCAGCACGACCATCTGGCGGCGCTGATGCAGAGCCTGAAGGCCAAAGCATTGCCGCCGATCGCGGCGAACCAGTTCCTGCGTCAAAGCGGGCAGGTCTGGGTGATCGACGACAAGCCCGCGCAGGTCGGGGCTTATCCAGTGCGGATCACGGTTTTCCTCACCGACACCGGGGCCTGCGGCGTCGAGTTGAACGGTGTTGACGAACCCACGGTGCAAGCGATTTTCGAAAAGCGGATCGAACATCGGCTGATCGAACGCGACGATGACAAGAACCAGACGCTGACGATCTTTGCCGCCCACGCGCCAACCGCAGACAAGGGTACCGACACGCGCATCTTCGCCCTGCTGCTCGTCGGAAAACATGGCTACGACAGATATTCGATGGTGTTGTCCGTCATCCCGAAGGTCGCCTTTGACAGGGTGGGCGGCGGCTGGGCATGGCCTGCCGGGTTTTGAAGCTTTGGAGGCACGACAAGACTAAGCGTTATCGCCCCTGGCCAGCATTCTATCCTCTCCAACACGTCTCGCATGGGACCTGCTGCGGCCGAGAGGATGTCAAGCGGATCGGCTCCCCCTGAGATCGGGGAAGAGCCTCTCGTACATCTGCCAAGCGCCCGGCGCCCCTTCTCACGCCGCCTTGGCCATCTCCCCCGCGATCAACCTACCCAACCGGCCAATACCCTCGTCGATCATCGCATCCGAGGCGCAGGAAAAACTCAGCCGCATCGTGTTGGCGCCCGTGCCATCGGCATGAAACGCCTTGCCGGGGACGAAGGCCACCTTGGCGCTTTTCAGCGAATGGGCGAGCAGGGTTGCGCCGTCCATGCCCTCGGGCAGGGTCACCCAGACGAACATGCCGCCTTCCGGCTCAGTCCATTCGACGCCTGCCGGCATGTTCTTGGCCAGGGCTTCGAGCATCTTCGTGCGGCGATGGCCGTAGGTCTTGCGGACCTTTTCCACCTGCTCGCCGAACACGGTTTCGGCCACCTTGGCGATCACCATCTGGTTGATGGTCGAGGAATGCAGGTCGGCGGCCTGCTTGGTCAGCACCAGCTTGCGGATCACCTCCTGCGCGCCGACAACCCAGCCGACGCGCAGGCCCGGCGCGAGCGTCTTGGAAAAGCTGCCGCAATAGAAGGTGCGGGTTTTTTCGATATCGCCGCCATGGCGGGCAAGGTCGAGCGCCAGGATCGGCGGCACGCTTTCGCCGTCATAGCGCAGCGCCTGGTAGGCGGCATCCTCGATCACGGCGATATCCAGCGCTTCGGCGAGGTCGAGCAGCCATTCACGCTCGGCCTTGGTCATGGTGACGCCGGTCGGATTGTGGAATTCGGGCACGCAATAGGCAAACTTCACCCGGCCGCCCGCCGCCTCGGCCTGCTCGACATAGGAAGCCGGCGCGCGGTTGGAGAGCGGCGTCAGCCGGTCATAGGCCGGCTCATAGGCGTTGAAGGCGCCGAGCGCGCCGAGATAGGTCGGCCAGGTGACCAGCGCCGTATCCTTCGGCGACAGTAATAGCTTGCCGAGATAGTCGAGCACCTGCTGCGAGCCGGAGGTGATGAAGACATTGTCGGCCGTACAGGCGATGCCGATCTTGGCCATTTCCTTGACGATCCAGTCGCGCAGCGGCCTAAACCCTTCGCTGACCGAATATTGCAGCGCCACGGAGGCCTGCTCGCCCGAAAGCACGTCGGAATAGGCCTCGGCCACCGCCTCCTTGGGAAACAAAGCCGCATCCGGAATGCCGCCGGCGAACGAGATGATATCCGGCTGCTCCAGAAGTTTCAAAAGCTCGCGGATTTCCGACGCCTTCATGCGCATAGCGCGCGAGGCAAAGAGATTTTCCCATTCCATGTCTATTTCCTCACCATGATTTTGCCTGACAGGACCATGAAACGGCAATTATGTCAATAATACTGACCTATTTTGATCATGACTGCCGATCACGATTTTTTTCACGTGAGTTGGGCGCGATTGCCTGCCACTATGGCTTCGGGGATTGTGCGGTGGGCCATTGCATGTGACGCAAAGCCCCCTCCCCAGAGGGTAAAAAAGACCCTCTCTGGCCTGCCGGCCATCTCCCCCACAAGGGGGGGAGAAGACCCGCGGCACGCTCCCTGCCCAAATCGGGCTCCGAGGGTGCGGTTGGGTTAAGCCCCTTGTGGGGGGTCGGAGGACGGGTCGAGACCAGTGGCTCGACCCTGCAAGTTGGGGCGGTGTTCGAGCCACAGGCGTTTGCGCTGGGGGAAAAGAGATGTTGAAACCGCATACCGTAGCGATGGCCGCCTTGATGGCAATCCTATCCGCCAACAACGTTTGTGCGGCCACGGCGCCTCAGACGTCGCCGGGCACGCTAGCCTGCTATGACGTCCGCAAAGCCGAGCCGCACTGGCTGACCGGCAGGCTGAGCTACCAGATTTTCCCCGGTCCCCCGGGCTATGAGGACATTCAGAAGGGCGACGAGCCGGAGGGCACCTACATCCTGACGCTGCCGCAGCCGATCTGCGTTGTCGATGGCGGTGACTTCGCCGATCCGGCGGAGCATTTCAACACGGTCCACCTCGTCCCGACGAGCGAGACCGAAAGCAGGATGGCTGTGCTCAAGAACAGCGAGGTGAGCGTGACGCTCGACAAACAGATGGCAAGCGAAACCGGCCATCACCATGCGCCGCTGGTCGCCTGGGTGACGGCGATTGCCTCTGCTCCCGCGATGATATCGGAATACGGCACGGCCGCGACGACGATCCGGGCTTTCTACCTCGCTCTCGAAGCCGGAGATGGGATAACGGCGGCAAAATTCGTCGTCCCGGAAAAGCGCCAAAACGGGCCACTGTCAGCAGGCGCAATGACCACCTTCTACAGCAGCCTGATCGAGCCGCTGCAGCTCACCGCGCTGACACGGCTGGCTGAGAACAAATATGCGGTCAGCTATCGTTTCAAGAGCAGCAAAGGCGCCTGCGACGGCCGCGCCGAGGTGACCGTCACCAAGCGCCGCGGCGCGGATTTCATCAGGTCGATCCATGCTTTGAGCGGGTGCTGAGGCCCTGATGAGGACGGCGATCGGATGTGCTCCTGGGCAGCAGGTGACCGGCTTCGAGCGAAGCACGTCGATCGCTTTCACAGTCCAGGCACCAAGCTGGGCAAATCGAAGGTGGGTTCATGACCTCGCCCTCATATCCATCGGCCAGCATCATCACAGACTTGCGCTGAGCAGCTGCGCATTACTGGATTGCGGCACCTGGTGCCAGACATGTGGATCGGTCGATGACGAAACCGACAGCCATTGCATGTCGAAACTCGCCCAGGGCGTTACCCCGTCGGAGCGGTTGTCGAGAACGAAATCACCCCTGGTCGTGCGGGCCACGAGCACGAGATGCCCTTTCTCATCGGTCTCACCGATGGCCAGCCTGAGGGCGGAGGCCGGCCACCCCTGCGCAACGAGAATATGGCGCTTGGTCAGGGCATAGTCTTCACAATCGCCAGCCTGGGGAAACAACGACCAGGTGTCGAGGCCCGGATCTGGTCTTGGGGTGATGAAGTGATTGACCTCCTGGTTGACGGTCGCCATTTGCGCCATCGCTGTCAGGGAAAAGGCGACGGCAATCGGCTTTTCCGCGGCGGCGCATTCGCCAGGCACTTTGTCGCAGAACAGCACTTGCGCGAACGGCGCCGTGACACGCCTTCCCTCAGCCACGAACTGCGCGCCGTAAAAAGCCGTCGCGGCCTTTGTCGGCGGGTTGAGACTGATGATCGAACAGCCGGCCGATGCCAGCATCAGCACGCCGGCGGCCGTGAGCTGGCCTGGAAGCTGTCGTTCCACCCCTCTGCCCCCTCTATCGATGGGCAATTCTTATCAAATTGGCCCGGTTTGACAAACGGAGCGGGCTCATCACATCGACTGAGCGTTTCCCCAAATGGCTTACAAAGCTGCGAGAGCCGCCGGAGCGGGAAGGTGCTGACTCCCCGACGGGAGAAGGTGCCGCCCTTCGATAAATGCGGGAGGCGAATGAGGGCATGCCGCGCCATATCCGGTGGCCCACCGCCCCCATCTCGATTTTTTCATCGCCATGCTCAGCCAATTTCCCGTTTCGCTCGTTCTACAGGCAGATTGCTCACGGAGGTCTGCCATGCCCCGATGGATCACCAAGCCTGTTGCCGCCCTCGCCCTTCTCCTGCTCGCCCCCGCGGCAGACGCAGCAGCGCCCTCGTCCTGCTACGATCTCGGCAAATCCGAGCCGCGCCAGCTGACCGGCATGCTGGGCTACCGCATGTTTCCGGGACCGCCGCATTACAAGGACGTGCAAAAGGGCGACATTCCGGAACCGGCCTATGTGCTGGCGCTGCCACAGGCGATCTGCCTCACCGGCAATGACCGTTTTGCCGATCCGAAAAAGCCGTTCGGCGAAGTGCAGCTGACCGCGACGGCGAGCACGGCCGATACGCTCAATGGGTTGAAGGGCAAGGAGGTGACGGTGACGCTGGAAAACCCGACGCCGGCCCAGACCGGCCATCATCATGAGCCGCTGGTGGCCTGGGTGGCCGATGTCGCGCCGGCCATCGACCTGACCGCCGAATACGGCACCGCCGCGACCACCGTGCGCGCCTTCTATCTAGCACTTGCGGCCGGCGACGGCACGATGGCGGCGAAATATATCGTGCCGGAAAGGCGCAATAGCGGGCCGCTCTCGGCTGGCGATCTCAGTGCCTTCTACGGCCACCTGCTCGAGCCGCTCAGGCTGACCGCCGTCACCAGCGTGAGCGCTGACAAATATCTGGTGTCCTACAGCTTCAAGGCCACTGAACGCGTCTGCAATGGCCGCGCCGAAGTGGCCACAACCAAGATCGGCGGCGCCGACTTCATCCAGTCGATCCGCGCCCTTGCAGGCTACTGAAGGTTTTCGCCGCGCCGGCCCGCGGAAATCGCCGTGGTCCCGGCCGGCGCTCAGTGCTGGGCCGTGTCGTGGTCATGGGTGAAGAGCCCCAGCAGGACCACGCCCACGACAAGACCGACAATAACGCCATCAAACCATGAGAAATGCTGGATCAACATCATCGTTCTTCCTCCTGACGATGATTCATCTGCATTGCCTAACGTCTGAATTGTGCGCCCGGTTGCAGGCCTTGTCAAATATTAACAAGCTGTTAGCGACGATCTCCGATCGTGGCGCCAAGCGGGTTCACGGCCACCCCCAATCCATGCCAACAAGGAGCCCGCCGCCAGGCGCCGGATGGTTTCGTTACCCCTCGTCGAAGAGCATGACGCTCCGCGACGGCCGAAACCGTCCGGTCTGGGCGAGGGGAATTTTCTGCGTTCTTGATGAAATGTCTTACTGCAAACGGCTTTACCGAAGCGTGTCGGAGTGCTTCCCCTCCTTGAAGACCATTTTGAAAGTCATTTGAAACCGTCCGCTGGGTCAGTCAACAACACCCAGAATGGCCTCAGTGCTCGAATTTGACGAACCTTCCGAACTGCCATCGCTCCTGGGTCAGAACCGCATCTATAGGGCGCCCTCCGCTTCCATTGCATCGATCGCCGCGGCGAGCCTCATAAGGTCGGCGGCGTAGAATCCGGCGGAATTGATGTTATTCGTCTCGAGCATTCTGAGGCCGTCTGCTGTCCGGCACACGTCGAGGACATAGGCCCGGGAATATCCCGGATTAACTTCGACCAGCATTTTTCCGAAAGCGAGCGCATC
The DNA here is from genome assembly GCF_056403475.1 of Rhizobium sp. P2_G9. Classification (NCBI taxonomy): domain Bacteria; kingdom Pseudomonadati; phylum Pseudomonadota; class Alphaproteobacteria; order Hyphomicrobiales; family Rhizobiaceae; genus Rhizobium; species Rhizobium sp. P2_G9. The sequence goes on from NZ_JBFUFK010000092.1 coordinate 9,184, forward strand.
GTCGTCGACCTCATGGCGGTAGACCACCCGCGATCCCTCTTTATAGAGCGACCAGGTCACGACCTTCCCGTCCACCACCCAGAGACGCCATTCCTTGAAGATTTTCACAGGCTCCGTGAGCATTATTTTGGTGTCGTGTCGCAACGAGCCACGCGGAATCTCACGTTTTGCCAGCGCGAGGACGCGCTCCGCGCTGGCGACGATCTCGGCCCCGCTCTGTACCGCTCCGGCCATCTCCTTGCTGTCGTCCACCGGCCGGACAAACCAAAGCTTACCGTCGGAAGCCAGGCGCTGCGGTATTTCTGCGACGGTCAGGAACAAGGCGTCCTTGCCGTTGAGCAGGAAAGGATGCCATTTCCGCTGCCGGACGAAAGGTTTCAGCTTGAACACGCCCGGCCACAAACCATCGCGTTTCGCCGTCCTCCAGACAGAGTAAGAGCCAAAGATGACGATGTCGTTCTTGTCTGCGATCACTGGCTCGGGCGTGAAGCGCCCAACGATCGGGATGATCTTATGCCACGAATAGGCGATTCCGAGACGATCCAGTGCCGCCGCCAGCTTGTCGGTGTCTTCCAAACGTTGGAGCAGCCACTGCATCAGTCTTTCCCAGTGTCCCGGTCGCTTCAATTCTGTCAGGATAGCCCGCTGACATCCGATCTACCCGCGAGGAATAATCAGCTCCTTTGTAGGCATACCAGCTCTTCAGGCAACGCTATAGTTGGGTCTCGCCTCGGTCAATTCGAAGCCTTGGATCACCTCACGGATCTCCGGAACGCCATTTATAGACATTGTCAAACGCCCTTGGAAAACCCCAAACGCTCTGCAATCACCGCGAATTGAGATCGGTCGAACGGCAGCTTCCTATGGTCATCAGCCCTTGCCGGTGAACGACCAATGCGTCTGCACGATCCGCCATTCGCCCGGCGTGCGGCGATAGACCTCTGTGCAGTTCCAGCGCATTTCCGTGCCCTCGCTGCCGGCATAGGAATTGAAGCGGAAGGTGAGCACGGCCGCATCGCCGATCTCCTGCACCAGCGGCTCGATCATCTCGTATCGCGGCGCGAAAATCTTGCCGCGAATGCCCTCATAATAAGCCATCAGCCGGTCGAGGCCATCGAGACGCGCGCTAAGCAGCGGGTCGAAATAGACGACGTCCGGCGCGCAAATCTCCAGAAAGCCCGAGGGATCACCATTGCACCAGCGCTTGAGGGCCGCCAGTTCGAGCGTGATGACGGGATGGGTCTGCATGTCTGATTCCTTCGCTTTTGTTGTGACGCCTACCGCTGGCCCAAAGCCGGTTCCCCAGTTCGGGCGATATGCGAGGGCGATGGAGGGATCGGCGCTTTCGGTAAGAATTGCAAGTATGCACAAATACAGCCTATACTGTCGTATTTGTAAGTAATGGAGGACATGACGTGACGCGCAAACAGCGACACAGCTTTTACAATAACTGTCCGGTCGAGGCCGCACTCGACATCGTCGGCGGTAAATGGAAGGCGATGCTGATCTTCCACGTCCTCGACGGAACCAAACGCTTCGGCGAATTCGGCCGCCTGCTGCCAGGGCTGACGCAGCGCATGCTGACCACGCAACTGCGCGAACTGGAAGCGGATGGGGTGATATTGCGCACGGTCTACGCGCAAGTGCCGCCAAAGGTGGAGTATTCGATCACCGAGTTTGGACGGACACTGGAACCGTTGTTGAGGGAGCTCGCGGCGTGGGCGGAGGGACATATAAAGCCACGATTGGAGGCGGGCGATGGGGGGGGGTCCGCCAGCGACAGTATCGGCAAGGGGAAATTAACGAGCGTTACACCAATTTCGCATAGTCACCCGCGCATCCCAAATAGAACAGATCGAGATATCCTACCTGCGTTGTTCGTCCGGCTCGTCCTGCTCGATTTCCTCATTGAAACGCCCTCTCCTCAGAAGGACTTGAACTGCCTCAAGAGCAACCGGCTGGACCCGCTTGGGCCATCCAGTGGAAATCAGTTCCTCGTCTGACGAGTCAATGTCGTCGGTGGCTTCACAGGCAGCGTTCATGATCGCCAAAACTGCATTGAATGCCTCATTTTCTTCTACTGTCTCGGTCTGGCATCTCTCCAAGCGGCCTTCATCAGGAAAATAAAAGTAAAACCCATTAAAATATTCGGCCCATCCCTGAAGCCGCACGGCCGCGTCGCCTCCCGCCAAAAGCTCACAGGCTTCGAGTCTCCTGTTCCTCAGCCGTTGCAGGACGATCCGTTTGGACGGATTGTCTGTCATGAAGATGCCTCGCTATCAGCTGTGTCGCTTACCGCTTCTCAAAAAACGCGTCACGCTCTTCAATACTCCAGCTACAAAATCGCTCCCAGCCTCCCCATTTGGCTCGCAGCGCAGCCAACCGCTCCTGAAACGTGCCTCGACGGTCCTGGTACTGGGGAAATGTCTCTATCCCCCACTCGGTCTGCTCGACGAAATGAACCACCGCATTCTCCTGGGTGATCCCGAACCGGCGTTCCAGGACAGCGACCTGCTTTGGGTCGCTTGTTTTAATGAGATGTGTGCAATACCTGTTTCCCTGCCTCCATTCCTCGATTGGATCCCAGGGAACGTCTGCCATCTCCTGTTTTATGGTTTCATGATCAATCGGAATTTCCACAGCTCGCATATAGTCGTCCCAGTTCCAACGGAGCGATTCCAACTCTTCCTGAAAGGAACCCGGACAGTCCTGGTAGAAGGGGAATATGTTCCTTCCCCATGCGGTCTCCTCGACAATTTCCATAACCGCCTCTTGCTGGGTCATGCCGAACCGAGCTTCGAGTTCGGCAATTTCCTTCGCGTCGGTTGCCTTCGCCAGCGCGGTACGTCGCGCTATATCTCTGTTCCAGCCATCGACCATCTCCCTCAAAGTATCATCGCGTTCCGACATATTGGCTCCCATCAACGAACACGAGCGCATCCTACACGACATCTCGTCGCGACCCGCCAAACCGTCAACTCCACAGAGCGCACGGCTACTCGAGGGGGTGGTATAGCTGTAGCGTCACGTCTAGCGCCCAGCGAGATCGTGCGCTGGCAATCCGGCTTTCTTTGTCGTATCAGAAGTTGCCGGTGTGACGGAATTGGTAGACGTATGGCTACGCGGCCATCCTCGCAAGTCACTGCGCAGGTGGGGGTTCGATCCCCCTCATCGGTATCTGAGAGAGACATTCGCGGCAGGCGATTTCCCCAGCCTCGTTGAATCACGAAAACAAAGCAGACGGACTCCCTACCGATTCTCAAAAAACGCGTCACGCTCCTCAATACTCCAGTTGCAAAATCGCTCCCACTCTCACTGAACCGCCCCGGCTTTGCCGGAGACCGTTTGGTTTAAGTTATGCGGCCACGGCTGGTTCGTCCAGCATGGCGTAGTATCGTTCTTCGGCTTCAGCTGGCGGAATATTGCCGATGGGCTCCAGAAGTCGTCGATTGTTGAACCAATCCA
>NZ_JBFUFK010000093.1:0-10414 GCF_056403475.1 Rhizobium sp. P2_G9
TTCCACATCCCCCGACACGACGTCTCATCCAGCCATCATCGCGAATTGCGTTCAGAGGCAATGAACCTGTGGGCAAAGATCGCTCGGGCATGAACCGTCATAGTGCAAGCGGGCTACGACTGCCGCGTGCCCGTTAAGTTTACGATGCCTCGGCAATGCCTTCTGGATGCCGAAGTACGTTCCCCTCACGTTGATAGAGAAGGTCCGGTCGAACATGTCGACTGAAGTGTCCCGGAAGGCGGCATAGGCAAAGACACCGGCATTCGCGAAATAGACGTCGATGCTGCCGAAAAGGTCCTTTGCAAGAGCCACGAGTCTGTCGTGATCGTCGAGGCTGGCGATATCGCCGACGAAACCCACGGCGTCGTGGCCGGTTGCCCGAGCCGCCTCGTCGACCGCCTCGCGTCTGCGCCCGGTGAGGATCACCTTGGCGCCCTCTTTGGCGAACAGTTTCGCTGACTCCAGCCCAATGCCGCTGTTGCCCCCGGTGATCACCGCGACTTTGCCCTCGAGTTTACCCATGTTGACTTCTCCATCGCCCTAAACAGAGAGGGCACCAATAACCTGAACCATAGTTCGACTTATTCGTAATATCGAACGATGGTTCATGTTGTCAACAGCTGTGCTTTCCGTCACAAGGGTCACATGACGTACATGCTCCCCAATCGCCCGCAGTCCATCGGATGACGCGTACCCGACCCGAGCGGGCCGATAAGGCGCGCAACCGAGCACGCATCCTTGCCTCAGCCAGTGAGGCATTTGCGATATCGGGCCTTGATGTCCAGATGGACGAAATTGCCGTGAGGGCAGGCGTAGGCGTCGGCACGCTTTATGGTCACTTCGCCACGAAAGACGCTCTTATGCTTGCGCTAATCGAGCGCAAATATAAGATGTTGCTCGATATCGCACAGGTAGGTGTGCGTCGTGACGACGCTGAACCATTTGATATCCTTGCCGATGTTCTTCGTCAGAGTGCGGCAATTACTGCCGCTGATGCTGGCACACGCGATGCGCTGATGAGAGCTGACGAAGCTATGCTGGCTGCCATTGCCGAAACTATCGCTAATTTGAGCGATACAGTGCAGCTCTTGATTGATAGGGCTCAAGCATCAAATGCGGTGCGAAGTGACCTCACGGCCAATGACATTTCGCTTCTCATGCATGGCGTTGCTGCGACTATGGGTTATCCCAATCGGGATTGGCGTCGCTTTATCGAGTTGGCTCTCGACGGGATAAGAGCTTCGTCAGGACCAAAAACGTAACAACACAGCCAAAAGCCTGTGAAAGGCGGCCAATCACGTATTTCGAGATCAACAAGCAAAGACCGTGGGGCTTTTTTCGGCGAGCGCGTAGCTGCGTTCGTTTGAATCCGCCGAAGCGAACCCATCCGAGCACGCCTCGTGGAGATTTTCAGCTCAAAAGCCGGGCGAGCGCAAGTGCATCTCGACGGTTCGTCTTCACCCTGTCGCCCGGGTTCCTTGGAATCAATGATGGAGCGACAACCATACATTCATGGTCTATGATCTGCCATGGCTGTAACAAAGCGGTCTATCAAAGGCCGAATTCCGCACATTTGTTGATCCCCGCACCAACGTTCCAGCGCAGTGATACCGTGCATGCGCATTCTCCTTAGGTTATTGATTGTGGGATGGGGCCTTAACTGAGCTCTAACTAGCCTCGGGTAATGCCTTCGCGCGCACTCAGGGCGTCCAACTCGTCCCAGAGGATCTGGGGAATGTCATGCTCTGCCAGGACCTGCAACTCGCCAACCCGTGTTCGGGCCGAAACTCCGACTACCGTTGCCGCAATCCTTGCGTCACGCAGGGAGAACTGCAGGGCCGCCGCCGCAAGTGGAACATTGTGCCGCTTGCAGATGGCTTCCATTTCGAGGGCTAAGGATAGTACATGCGCTTCTGCTTTCGCATAGGCATAGCGAGTGGTGTTGCCTGGCCCCTTGACAAGAATACCACCGCCAAACGGCGCTGCATTAAGGAATGGGACCTTTGCGACGTTGCAGGCAGTGATAAGCTCATCGGCTGTCCGGTCGAGCAGCGTATAGCGGTTGTGGCTGAGCAAGACGTCGAATACGCCGGTGTCGAGATACCGACGCAGCTCTACGAGATCGCCGGTGGCAATGCCGATGGCCCCCGCACCACCCTCCGCCTTGATGTTTTGAAGGGTTTCAACAACACCGCCCGGTGCCATCGCTGTGCTGAAATCCACATGAAACTCGGGATCATGCAGATGGAGGATGTGAAAGCTGGAGAGGCCTAGCCGGTGGGCACTTTCTTCCACCGAGCGCCGCACGCGATCGCCGGAGAATTCACCCGTGACAGGGTCTGCGTCCACTTTGGTGGCCAACACCACGCCTTGGGGAAGGCCTCCCCATTCCGCGAGAACCTCCCCGATCAACTTCTCTGCAGTGCCGCCGCCATAGTTGTTGGATGTATCGAGGAAATTGAACGGACCTTCAAGTGCCGCTCGAATCGCATCCCGCGCCTGTTCGGCGTCAACACTATAGCCATAGACGGAAGGCATGCTGGAAAGCGGGCTAGTGCCGATGCAAATCGGCGTTACAGACAGGCCGGTATTGCCCAGAGCGCGATGATACATGGAAGATTCCTTGGTTATTGGTTCCAAAGCGCGGCAAGGATGCCGCGCCAATGAGTACCAAGTGTTAAGAAGCGTTGCCGGCCTTAGATCGGCGAGCCGACTCGTGCGCCTTGATGGTCGAAGAGATGCATGAGGTCTGCTTGGGGCTTGATCTTGATGGCTTCCCCCGGCCTCGCGGTGATACGCTCCCGAAAGACGGCCACGGCTGACTGGCGCCGATACGCATCACCACCTGTGTTTCTGATCCTGTCGGCTCGACCACAACAACGTCCGCTGAAACGCCCGCCTCATCCAAGTGAAAATGTTCGGGACGAATGCAGTAGTGCGCGCGAGGATTGGGAATCGCAGCGGCAGACTGACGCCGTCCAAAGTCACAAAGGACTTGTTGAAATTTGGTCCGTGCACCAATGCTTAAGCCAGTTCGATGATGCTACAGCCATAGGCGGGGAGCCTCATGCGGCCTGCCTTCACCTGCGCGTCGCCGAGCAGATCGGTGCCCTTTGGAATATTCGGCACCTCTGCCGGCTCGCCCAGCGTGTTGAGGATGAACAGCAGGCGGCGGTCCTTGTTCTCGCGGATGGTCGCTTCGACGCCGGCCGGCATGTCGGCGATGAGCGGCACGATACCGGCGGGCGCCAGCACCTGATCGACCAGCACCTCGACCAGAGCATCGCTGAGGTACGTGCCTAGGTAGATCACATTGCCCTTGCCGACCTTGCGCGACGTTATCGCGGCTTGGCCCTCGGCGAAGCGGCTGGCCCAGCTGCCGACAACCTCCGTGCCGGGCGCGACGTTAAGCAGCTCATAAAGATGCGCCGCCGTCACCCGCGCATTCCCGATCTTGAGCTCGTATTGGCGGCTCGCCGACGTCGCCGGCAGCTTCTTGCGCACCGTGTTGGCGCCGAAGCGGCCGCCATGCTCGAACAGGCCGTCGCCGCCGATCGGCGCCAGCAAACCGAACTCCTCGACCGTGACCCCGGCCAGGGCCGAGAGCGTCTTGCCCGGCGAGGTGTCGCGGATGACGTGGTTGTTAACGTCGCGTGATCCGGTGCGGCCGCCCAGGATTACCGTTCCACCCGCTTTAGCGAAGGCCTCGATCCGCGCCGTCCATGCATCGGTCCATTTCAGCCAATGCGGCACGTAGAGCGCCTTGAGCTTGCTGAGATCATCCTCGGGATGGATGAAGCCGCAGGCGATGTTGTGGCGGTAGCAATAGCGGTGCAGCAGCGTCGCATCGTCCTGCGGGCTCGGCATGCCGATGGGGTAGGAGCGGTGCATCTCCTGGTTGTCGAAATCTGATCCGGCGATGCCCAAATCCATGCGCACATGCGTGCCGAGGATCTTGTCCATGAGCGCCGTGACCTCACCCGCAAACTGCTTGGCCTCGTCATAGCGGCGCCGCGGGATGTCGTCGTGATCGATGATGCCCATCCAATAGATCTCGGCGCCGAAATGCGCCGGCCGCCAGCGGAAGAACATCACGCCATCGGCTCCGCGCGCCACTGACGTATAGGCCATGCGGCGCATCTCGCCGGGTTCGGGCGTCAGCGTTGAGAAGTTCGGCTGCGCACCGAAGCCCGATTGCTGCTCGGGCACGATAAAGTTGCCGGTGAAGCCGCGGCATATGTCGAGTTGCAGCGCCTGCCCCTCGCCGACGCCGCCGACCCGCTGCATCTCGTCATGGAGATGCGGGTAGATGTCAAAGCCGAGAAAATCGAGATCGGTCGAGAACTCGCCGCGGAAGTCGATGTCGTCGATCCGCCCCAGATTGTGGAAGACGAACCAGTCTGGATTGGTGGCGCGCAGGATCAGCACCTGATCGTGCTGGAACCGCGCCGTGACGAAGGCAAGGAAACGGTGATAGTCGATCAGATGGGTCGGCCCGACCGGGGCAGGGGCGTAGTCGAGGGGTAGCACCACTTGATCGAAATCGTCGTAGGCGGTGGCCCAGAAATTTCCGCCCCACGCATCGTTGAGCGCGGCGATGGTCTTGTACTTGTCCTTTAGGAAGGCCTGAAACTCGGCCAAAGTCACCGAACCGTAGGACAGCGATCCAGAGGTATTGAACTCATTGTCCGTCTGCCAGCCGATGATGTGCGAATTGCCGCGATAATGCTGGGCCATCGCTTCAGTAATGCGCTTCGAATGTTCACGGAACGCGCCGCTCGCAAGATTAGCGTGCTGGCGCGAGCCATGGCTCATGGCGCGGCCATTGGCATCGACGCGCAAAACTTCGGGATAACGCACCGTCAGCCAGCGCGGCGGCGTCGCCGTCGGTGTGCACATGATGGTCTTGATGCCAGCCTTGCCCAGCACATCTATGGCGCGGTCGAACAAATCAAAGTCGAACGTCCCCTCATGCGGCTCGATAATATTCCAGGCAAATTCCGCAAGTCGCACCGCATTGAAGCCCGCGGCTGCCATGCGATCGGCGTCGCGCTGCAAATAGCTCTCATCGACTTGCTCCGGGTAATGCGGGGTACCGACGAGGAAAGTGTCGGTTGCGATCGGCCGCCAGACAGAGAGCGGCGCGGATTTCGAGGCAGTCGTCATAGTCGGAAAACTCCAGGGGATAGTTTATTTGATGGCCCCGGCGGTGAGGCCGCCCTGCCAGAACCGTTGCAGCAGCAGGAAAACTACAATGACGGGGATGATGCTGACCAGCGCGCCGGTGATGATGATCGAGAACAGCACCTGCCCGCCGCCACCGCCCTGCTGCGCGAGCTGATACCAGGTCGCAAGGCCCACAGTGATCGGCTGATACTCCGGCGAGCGCAGCACGATGAGCGGCAGGAAGTAATTGTTCCAGGTCCCGACGAAGGAGAGCAGCGCCACGGTCACCATGCCCGGCGCCACCAGCGGCAGCACGATAGCGCGGAAGATCACGAACTCGCCGGCGCCTTCGATACGCGCTGCGTCGATCAGTTCGTTGTCGAGGCCCTGCTCGATATAGACGCGCATCAGATAGACGCCGATCGGCGAGATCATCGAGGGCAGGATCACGCCCAGCGGATTGTCGCTGAGTCCCGAAAGCGCCAGCAGCAGGAAGGTGGGCACGACCAGGGCCGTCTGCGGGATCATCACAGCGCCCAAGACCAGCGCAAACAACAGATTGCGGCCGACGAATTTGAATTTGGCTAACGCATAGCCTGCCGCGGTAGCCAGGATCGCGGCACCGAGCCCGGCGATGGTCGCATAGAGCAGGCTGTTGAACATCCAGCGCATGAAGATGCCGTTGTCGCGCGCCAGCAGATCGCGCAGATTCTGCCAAAGGTTGAACTCGGTGCCGAAGCCGAAGCCGAACGTGGTGAACAGGTCGCCATTCGTCTTCGTTGCTGATAGGACCAGATAGACCAGCGGCATGAAGCTGTAGAGGAGGAACAGTGACAGCAGCAGCGTGAGGATGATCCGCGAGCGCCGCCGTTCGCCGAGCCGGCGCTTGGCAGCTTTGAAAGTAGCGATGTCGGTGGTCGCAGTCATCATTGCTCCGGCCGACGGCGGTTGGTGATCAGGGTGAAGACATAGGAGGCACCGGCGATCACGATGCCAAGCACGAACGAGACGGCTGCCGCATAGCCATACTGCTGGTTCGAAGTCGCCAGCGAATAGGCATAGAGGTTCGGCGTGTAGCTCGAATTGATGGTGTTTCTGGCGAGCGCGCGCATCAAATATGGCTCATTGAACAGCTGTAGTGTGCCGTTGATCGAAAAGATGATGGTCAGCAGAATCGCGGGCCACAGCAGCGGCAGCTGGATCAGCCGCGCAAATTGCCAGGGCGAGGCGCCTTCCACCCGCGCGGCCTCGCCGAGGTCCGACGGGATCGCCTTCAGCGCGGCGTAGTAGATCACCATGTTGTAGCCAACATATTCCCACGTCACGATATTGGCCAATGAGAAGATCATCGCGCCTGGCGACAGGAAGTCCGGCGGCGGCAGATTGAACGCCTTGGCCATCTGCGTGAACGGGCCGAAGGTGGGGCCGTAGAGATAACCCCAGATGATCGTCGCGATCACGCTCGGAACGGCGTAGGGGAGGAAGAAGCCGAGCCGGAAGACGCCCTTGGCATAGACCTGACCACGGTCGAGCACGATGGCAAACAACAGCGCCAGGCCCAGCATGATCGGCATTTGCACGATGCCGAACAAAACGAGGTTCCATACGCCGCCCCAGAATTTGGCGTCTCCCATGACCTTGATGTAGCTGGCTGCACCTGCGAATTGCCGCCCGCCCACCAGCGTGTCACGATAGAGGCTTATATAGAATGCATAAACCAGCGGCGCGACGATGAAGGCGCCAAACAGCAGCAAGAAGGGCGCCAGGAACAGATAGGGCGCGAGCTTTTGTGACGTAAAACCGCCCGATCGCGCTGGGCGCGTCGCTACGGCTGGCGAATTCGGCAATGCAATGCTCCCCCGTCAGGCAAGATGAAGAGATCGGGCGCGCAGATCATGCGCGCCCGGCCGTTGCCCGGGAGAACTCAGACTACGGTGAAGCCTTGTTCCTTCGCGTAGGTGACCACGGTGTCCTGGATGCGGTCGAACGCATCCGACAACGTGCCCTTGCCGCCGATCGAGGCGCCGAATTCATCGGACATCGACTGGTACAAGAAGCTTTGGAACGGGCTCCACTCAAATGGCGTCACAGCATTCGCCGATTTGGCGAACACTTCGTTCACCGCCTGGCCGCCGTAGAAATCCATCTTGTTGCCCGCCCATTCCGGGCTTGACAGCAGCGCGGAGGTACAGGGGAAGAAGAATTGCTTGGTGGTGTAGAGCATTGTGGCTTCGGGATTCGTGGTCAGCCAAATCGCGACTTCGGCGGCCTCGGGCAGATGCTGGGTCGATTTCATAACAGCCAGCGATGAGCCACCCCAATTGCCGGTCGCGAACTTGCTCGTGTCCCACTGCGGCAGATCGGCGGCACGCCAGTGGCCCGCGCTGGTCTTGGCGAACGAGGTCAGGAACACTGGACCCCAGCCCGCAGTGAGCCAGGTGGCATAGCGGCCCGTGTCGAGGCCGGTGTACCACTCATTGTTGAACCCCGGCTTGGTCTCGATGACACCCGCGGTAATAAGGTCCTGCCAATAGGCGGCGAAGTCCTTAGAAATCTTGTCGTTGATGTTGATCGCGAGCTTGTCGCCATCGCGGCTGACGGGCTTCCAGCCCATCGGCCACAGCAGAGCAGTGACCCAGTCGCCTGAGCTGAACAGCGCGTCGGTGATGAACACATTCGGATCGGCCGCATGGATCTTCTTGGCCGCGTCGGCAAACTCGGCCCAGGTGGTGGGCGGCGTGATCCCCTGCTTGTCGAAGATGTCCTTGCGATAAAGCATCGCCATCGGACCGGTATCCTGCGGCATGGCGTTGACCACATCGCCCTTGGCGACCTGCTTCCACGTGGCTTCGGGGAACTCGCCCTTATGGGCATTGGCGTACTGGCCGATGTCGGCGAAGGCGTTGACCTGGCGGAAGCTCTCGAGGTGCTGGTATTCGATTTGGACAACGTCGGGCAGGCCGCTGCCCGCCTGCAGGCCCGCACGAACCGCCTGATACTCCGGGTCGCCCTGACCGGCATTAACGAGTTCGATGTGGATGCCCGGATGCGCGGCGTTGAACATGTCTACCTGAAGCTGGAGATTCGGCACCCACGACCACAGAAGCACCTTGACGGGCTCGGCACCGCGAACTGCCGCCGGCAGGGCAGCTACCGCAACGCTCGCGCCCGCAACTTTCAAGAAGTCACGACGCTGCATCGTCCGCCCAAGCGGATTGAAAATCTTTGTCATTGAAGTCCTCCCACGAAAGATACACTCCCACACGATGCAGGGAATATGTTTTCTTTCAGTTAGAAAGTTAATGCGAGATCCCTTCGCTGTCAATCGCGATCGATTGATCTTTAGTCACGAGGCTGTCGGCAGGGTTGAGCGTCGTCGCATCGAGCACCAGGCGCACCGCTCCAAGCACGATGTCGCGGTGCCCCAGCGCGCCTATCACGAGGCGCGGCGGGTCGTACACATTGTCCTTGAGGCGATGCCGCAGCACATCGAGCACCAGATCACCGCCGCCGACGACCCGGCCCGCCAGCACGATGATTTCGGGGTTCATGAAGGCTGCAACACTGCCCACCGCCATCGTCGCATAGTCGAGCAGTTCGGTCACGACTGGGGCGATTTTGCCCGCCTGCCGGTCGGTGACGGCAGCCAGGCTGAGCTTCCCCGCCGCATACTGCGTGTTGGCCTCTTCGAGCATCTTGGTCGCCTGTTCGGGGATGCCGAAAAAGCGCAGCGATTGCTTGTCTCCCAGATGTTCGAACGGCCGCCCGGTGAGGAGGGGGTCATCGAGATACCAGCCGAGCTCGCCCGCCGCATGCGAGTGCCCGCCATAGAGCTTGCCCTCGATCATGACGCCGGCGCCGGCACCGGGCCCGATCGAAAGGCTCACGACGCTGTCGGCGCCACGCCCGGCCCCGAATCCCCATTCACCCACGGCGGCGAGGTTGCGCCCGTTCTCGACGACGATGGGCATCTGAAAATGTTCGCTGAGCCGCGCCCGCAACGGCATGTCGCGCCAGCCGAGCCCGAGAGTCAGCACCACTTCGCCCTCTGGCTGCCTGACGATCGAGGGCAGGCCAATGCCGATGCCGCGAATGGTCTGGCCGCGCGGGCGGGGGGCCGCCATCAGCCGGCGGATCAGGCCGACCAGCTTTTCGAAATTGCGCTCGCCATCATCGTCGGCCCTCTCGTGCATTTCTGTCTGCACGACGCCTTCGAGATTGGCCACGGCGCCGTAGAACTCGCCCTTGCCGGCCTCGATGCCGATGATCGCATGCGCCGCACCGCGGAACTTGATGCGCGCCCGCGGCCGGCCCCGCGGCGTCTCGTCGAAGCCGTCATAGGCGACCAGATCCTCGGCGATCAGATCCTCGATCACGCGCATCACCGTGGGCAGGCTGATGTTCAGCCGCTCGGCGAGGCTCGATGGCGAAATCACCCCTTCGGTGCGGATCAGATCCACTGCGGCCGACCGGTTCAGGCGGCGCAAAAGGCTCGATGTCGTTGACAGTCGCTTCATCGGACGGGCCAGTTTCTACTAGGCCGGCGCACCGGCAACGGGCGTCGGCATAAACCAAAATCGACCGCGAGTCCGTCTTTTTTTGCTGCTGGGTCGTTCGGCCTCACGCCGCCGCGCCGGGTGGCACCAGCGATTGCGACTGCAGTTCGATGATCGTCCGCCGCTCCGGAGTCAGCCGCGCCAGCATCGCTTCGCTGATCTTGAACGGATAGCGAAAACGCCCCCAGCTCGGGCCGTAGCGATAGACCGCCATGCGGCGCTGGCCGGGGTTCACCCGCTCGGCCGAGCCATGTATGATCGCATCGACGAAACTCAGCGCATCGCCCGCTCTGAGATGGTATTTGATGGCAGCTTCGATGCCTTCCATCGACCAGTCCCAGCTGGCCTGCGCTGCGGATGCCGGAAGTTCGATTTGGGGCTGGGGAATCCAATGTGCTTCATTCTCTCCCCGGGCCAGGCGAGCGGCTATATGACCGAACTGCTCCGTTGGCTTCTCGACGGCGCGTCGCAAAGATTTTCGGGGGCACAATTATCCATGGACGGTGTCATTTTCATGCTTTGTTAACTTTTTGAAGTCCGAAGGGCATCGTAAACTTAACGGGCACGCGGCAGTCGTAGCCCGCTTGCACTATGACGGTTCATGCCCGAGCGATCTTTGCCCACAGGTTCATTGCCTCTGAACGCAATTCGCGATGATGGCTGGATGAGACGTCGTGTCGGGGGATGTGGAA
>NZ_JBFUFK010000094.1:0-9265 GCF_056403475.1 Rhizobium sp. P2_G9
TCTTCGCCATCATGAGACACATAACCGCAAACCTGCTCAGGCTCGCCCCCGGAAAGGATTCCATCAACCTCAAGCGCAAAACCGCAAACTGGGATGACAAATACCTCGAGACCATCATCCGCAAAAATTAACTCACCCGATTGCCCTGGATTTGGGTATGCCTTTTGCGAACCGCGAAAAAGCCGGTTCGATAAATCCGATTTGACTACTTAAAGCGAACCGTTTATAAGCGAACCACATAAAACGAACTAGGCGGTTCCAAAATGACATTCGTCCGTGCATATCTTCGCGCTTCGACCAAAGATCAAGATGCCAACCGCGCCAAGGACGATCTTTTCCAGTTTGCGGCTGAGCGGAATTTGAAAATCGCCGCAACCTATACCGAGAACGAAAGTGGCGCTTCTCTGAAGCGTCCTGAATTATTCCGACTCCTGAACGACAGCACACCCGGCGACATTTTGCTTGTCGAGCAAATTGACAGGCTTTCTCGACTGAATGCCGATGACTGGCAAAAGCTCAAGAGCGAGCTTCAGGCGAAGAAAATAAAGGTTGTCGCCTTGGACCTTCCAACGTCTTGGATGATGGCAACGGGAAATTCCGATGACATCCAAAGCCGAATTTTCGATGCGATCAACGGCATGATGCTTGATCTTTTAGCGGCCATCGCGCGGAAGGATTATGACGATCGGCGTCGGCGGCAATCGCAAGGAATAGTCAAAGCCAAAGCCGATGGTCGCTATAAAGGAAGGCCCGAAGACAAAGCACGGAATGCCGGGATTCGGCAGATGCTTGCAAGCGGCATGTCGTGGAATAAGATTATTGATGCGACCGGATGTAGCCGGTCAACGCTTTCGCGGCTGGCCAAGCCAGTTTAACACCGAGTGAAGGAAGTCAGGCCAACTAACCTGACTCCTGAACTGCAAGCCAATTTTCTGGCGACGTACTTCAACGCATGCCATATCGCACCGATTCTGTGACAACGAGATTTCGCCTACATTTCTACGAAGACATGGATCGAGTGCGCGGTGATATTTGGCTTGCCGTCGAAAGTGGCCAGCAAAACCTGTTCCCCGTCGCCACTGCCATCGGCGTCATAAAACAGTTTGTGGTGGGTATAAATCAGGTAGTCATTGGAATCTTGCGCGTGTGAGTGTGTCGTGAATTCGTCTGGCGAGAATTGACCACTGCTGAATGCGGTCAAGTAGTAGCCGTCGATACCTATGAAGTCGCCGTGCCGGTGCGCCTTGGTGGCAACAGTAAAGTCGGTTATTTCGTCGCTGTCTGCAGGCGTGAAGGCTTTGAAAACAAACACGTCGGAACCCGCGCCGCCGGTCAACACGTCGTGGCCAATGCCACCGTTAATATGATCGTTTCCGGTGCCGCCGTTGATTGTATCATCGCCGGGAAACCCGCCTATGATGTCATTGCCACCGGCACCATTTATGATGTCGTCACCGGGCGTTCCCTGTAATAACCCACCCTTATCTCCGTTCGTGATAATCTTTGTCATTGATCCACTCCCTGAATTTTGGCGGACATTAGACTACACTACATCAGTGCTTTGACAAGTACAAAGAAGCTATCGCCTCGATTTGTCGCGTCTTATCCTTCAATAATGCAGGTAAAAAAATTTTCGTTAGACGTGTATATTTAGGGCGAATGCTTACAACCTACCGATTAAGACTTGCACGGAAATTGCTTTCGAAATCCATTGCGTAAAACAACCCATGCATCGTCGCGTGGCTTTGCAGACATCAGAATTCTTGATGCGGCTTCGATCATTGGTCCGATATCAGCACCGAAACATGCCTCTTTATCCAATTCCAACCGCAACATGACGGCATATAGAAAGCCAATACAGAACGACTTCTTTTCGTGGGCTTCATTGCTATGTAAGACATACCCGTCTCTACACGTTTCGTTCAGAAGGTCAGCATAGCGAGAAAAAAATTGCATTTTTTGATCGTCTGAAGCGTGTGCCGTGCAAATGGTGAGGCACATGAAGGCGAAAGCGAATATTGATCTTGCGCTGATAGGCATGTGCTTGCTCCAATCGATTTCGGCCTAAAGAAGGCAATTACCTTGTGTGAAGAGTAAGCTCTGTGAAGGGACACATGAAAACCTACTTCCTTTCGATAGCGATGGGATCGCTTGATGCCCAATTTTCAAAGCGCAATCATCAAATACAACCACTTCAATCGGCGGCTCTATGACAATCGACATAACCGAAAAGCTTCGCGAACTTGTGTTGGAAATCTCGGATACCCGCGGCGTTGAAAATGTAAGGATCGTGCATTCGGTCTTGGTCGAATGCTGTCATTATCTTTCGAAACAGATCGGCCAGGACATTCTCCCCCAAATGATGGCCCTTATCGAAGCGCCCTATGACGAAAATAATTGGGAAGGTAGWACATTTATCTATAAGATGATTGCATATAAGCTTCGCACGAATATTTTCTATGAAATAGACGGGCCAGACAGCTTGCTGATCATGCAAGAGGAACTTCCTGGCGGGATTGACGAAATTCTAAGTATGGATGGACTGACTGAATGGGAAAGATACGACATCTTTTCTCGCGGCGTGCAAAATGTCGATATCAACCGGTTGCCCAAAATTTATCAACGCAACGCTCACGTCATCCATGAAGGATATGCGATCCAAGAGAATTAGCGCATTCTACAGGCCGTGAATGGTGCCGATCAGAGAACCTGACATGGACAATGACGATATATGCGCCCGATTAAGGGACGGTTCCAAAAACGCACAATTCCCTTTTTCGATCTACACAGCCATTCGTGAAAGTGGCTATCCGGATGAACCCGGTTGTTTCCTATTAGTTGGCGTCGATATCCCGAAAGAGAATCTTTCAAAAACTAGCGTGTTTAACGCATTCCAAAACATTGCTGAAAGTTGTTCAAAAGGAAACCTTTTAGAAGGCTTGCTTGGCGTTTCAATCGTTTTTCGTATAATTCAGAACGGCAATCTCACTCGGATAAATCGATGTTCGATTTATATTGAAAAAATTTCTTGCTATTCAGCCATGCAACTCGACGACTTCGCGAACGAAGAGCCAAATGGTATTTTTCTTAATCACTTCTACATGAAGAATGTTCCCATACTATGATAATTTCACCGGCGAAACGAAGATGATGAAAGCGTCAATCCTTGCGGTAGTGATTGCCGCCCAAACAACAATGGCGTTTCCGTGTTCCCTTGGACTTCCACCTGACTTGCGCGGTTTGGGCGATGGCGAAGCTTTCGAAGCAACCGTCACCCAATATGACAAGATTGCTTATCCAATACCAAAATTTCCGAACCATGAAGTTGCAAGGTTTGAACTGGCAATCACCGCAAATCTCGATGGGAAACCCGTTTCAGCTAAAAATATCACAGCGTACGCGATGTGGCCGAATTTCAAAGTCCCGGCCAAATGGAACGGACCGGCGAAGATCATTGTTGCCGTCCATGACCAGATTGAACCGGACGGTCAACGCGTGTTTGAATTTGGCGACGTTAGTTGTGGCGCATCGGCAATTATTGAAGATTCCGAAAGCAACAGACAAGCAGTGCGCGCCGTTCGCGTGCTGAAGGCAAAGCATGGAAAGAACTTTTGGCGCAAAACGGAACCGATGCGGATGCCATGAAACCGTTTCCGGCTTTCACCAAAACCTATGTGCAAACGAGACAGCAATCAAAAATCCGTTCTCACGCCGAACGGCGGAGTCGGCATAGCGTCAAGGAAGCCTTCCTTGATCATCCCTCTGTTTATTTCATTGCCATCAACGTAAAAGTACGCCTCTTTCCCTTCACCGTTCACAACGCAAATAGTCAGGAGCTTGCCATAGATTTTCTGACTAAGCGCTTCGCTTGCCTTGCCATACCATTCGGCAACGGGCTTGTTGGGTTCTTTTGTGCCGTCCAATTCCACAATGCCTTGATAGCTAAGGCCAAATCCCAAATCCACGTCCAGCCGTGCCGATCTGGCGAAAACGGTGATCACCTTGGCCGGATACTCTCGCCCGAAACACGGAATTTTGCTTTGGGCTGTCGCCGGGATGGCGAGAACCAGCGAACCCAAGACCGTAAGCGCAATTTTAATTTTAAACATCTGCATGGTTGAACCAAGGAAATATTCGTGTCTTTTCCGTGACGACTAAACCCGCGACATCGATCGCCCGCAATTCGCCTGAATTCTGCAGTATTTCCGAAGCATGAAACATGTGACCACAATCTTTTCCATCGCCGCCTTCGGCTATTTGTGCGTAACTGCCGTCAATGCAGCCGAGGATAAATCCGATTGCCTTGGAAGGCTCTATCCCGCGACTGCAATCGAGTTCTTTCCGAAAGCCGTACGCGTGGACGTCGATCTCGGGTTCGAATTGAGATACAATACCGTGCTTGCCTTCAAAGATCTCGGGGTCCCGTCACAATCGGTACAGTCTTTCCTTCAGTGGTTTAAAGAAGTTAAAGCCGCGCTTGCAATGAAAATTGGCAATAAGCCTCTTCAGATTTGCGTAAAGGGCGACGAAAAAGCGGCAATTTTCTATTCTGATGGCGAGAATATTAATAAATGGCTGGTCTCTAAGGGATACTTTATGGAGTCTCACGGCGAATATACGCGAGAATTTTAGTCGTTGATCACAGCAAGCTACTGACCGAGTCTGACGACAAGATAAGGGTCTAAATGGAATGAACCCTAGATTGATCGCGTTAACTGGCGAYGTCGGCATTGCCGAGCAACTTCAGGACCATTTCCGGTTTGTCGATAAACAACGGCTCATGCGGGATGGTCTCGGTCTACTCACAATAGCAGATTCACTCAATCGGACTGAAGAGTTCCGAGCCTTCCATCCCGTTGTGCGCGATCTTGAAGGCGTAATCATTGATGACCCCGGCACGAGCGATCACCACGTTGTTCTTTGCCGCGCTCCCTTTGGCGGCGCGGTGCTACATCTTGCGCACGATGGGGAAAGTCGCATTGTCTTCGATAGTGTCGACAGCTTCATAAAGGCGGTTCAACGCGCCTTTGAGATTGGAGGATATGTCTACGACCAACATCCGGACCATGCATGGATCGCAGCCGATCAAGCGACGTTGAGGGAACTGATATCTTCCTTAAGCTCTGAGCCGGACAAAGACATCATCTTGCCCATCCTTATTCCCTCGCTTGACCTGTCAGACTTAGATTTCCTCACTACGCTGGTCACCAACGAGGATATGTATGTGGCCGAAGCCGTGTGCCGGGAGATCGCTAGTCGCCCTTCACCGCTCCTTCTGCCAATTGCTGCATTAGGTGAGGAACACTCGCATCCGATGGCCCGCGATGCCGCCGCCAGAGCCAGGGTAAATATCGCCGGCGAACCGGCATTCTCACCCACTACCGCGATTGCCGGGTGAGCGGCATGAAATCGAAGATCGACAATTTCTCCATTTCCTTCTCGTCCGCCGTCTTCACCCGTGCGACCACCTGCTTGTTGCGGTCGGATTTTCGCGGATTGAAGGTTTTTGGTGGCTGGAAAGTTTGAGACGTTATTCGAATGTCCGACATCTTCGCGATTGTGTAGTTTCGCGGTGAGCGTTTGGCGCTGTCGTCGTAATACGTTCCAGCGACATATAGCCCGGCAGAAGAAGATTTGATTTCATGCGGCGCGAAGCGATGCGTAATGCGCGTTCCGTAATATGAAAACTGGATAATACGTTTGCGGTCCATTGCCTCTCTAATGATCCGGATATTTTCCGTTTTGAGTTCGTCTTGGTTTGTCATTTTATTCCTTAATGCTTCAAATAATTATTTCGCAAATTCGGAGAAAGGCGCATGCCGCGCTGCGCCTTCTCCAATGAAAATTTTGAGTAGTTAGGCCGACAGGCAGCTGGCAAGCTGGCGTCGAATGGTCGATAATCCCGGCTTAGGTGTCCAAGAAATCCCATTCCCAACCGAGCGCCCACCGCAAAGCAGAAAGCTTCCCGTTGATCATTCCCCATTCGAATTCGTCTTCGATGAGCAATTCGTCCATCGGAATTTCGGCTTCGATCCGTGCCGCCGACCTGCACGCTCCCTGCCAGATGGTGTCGACCATAACTTCTGTTTGACCGTACGCCCAAGATGCTTGCTTGGAGTTGATGATTTTCATTGAACCATCTTCGATTGCATATTTGTTGCGAAGGTAGCAGCGATTATACCAAACAATGTCGCGCAGGCGGCTTTCCGCATCAGCCATTTCATCGATCTTGCGTGGTCGCAGCTCGCAAATTGGCATTCCATCTTCATGGAAATAGCAAATATCTTCCGAATTGATCCAATTGGGCTGGCAAGCGGCAACAATTTCGTGGAAATCTGGGTCGCAGTCGGGATGCAAATCGCGATTCTCTACATCGAAATCATCCCGGCATTCGAACTCTTCGCCGGTTTCCACCATTTCGTTGATCGCATATAGGTCGAAATCACGATAACCGCTGTCTTGCGATACCCTACCGGTTTCATCGACTCCATAGCAAAGCAGGAACAACTCGTCTGGAAATAGACCATAAATTAAATATGGGTGGACGGTTATATAATCGCTCTCTCCTTCGAGAAGGATGGAGATTACCTTTCTGGCAGAGGTGGCCGCGAAAACCTTCGCGGCTATTTGATTTTCTTCGCGCACAGGTAGGTCGGTAAGCTTCGATGTGATCTCATTCTGATTGTCGGCGTGCATAAAAGGCTCGCGCTTGGCGCTTGCGAATTCAGCGGAATTGACAGTGTTATTCGAGGTGTTTTCCATAATATTTTTCCTTCTAAATTGATGTTTTCGTTGCAATAATTGCGATGATGCCCTCGACCTCTTTCATTTGGTCGGCATCAAAATTGGTTTCCGGCTCGAAATGCCGATCGGACATTTCCACCGATTGAATTTCGGCGAGTTTGAAAGTACGCGGTTTTGGCTGAAAATCCGGCTTATTGGGATCAAGGGTTTGCAGCCCATGGATCAGGTAATTGCCGGTCCCCTTGTGTTGGTAGAACACATACGGATCAAAATGCCTTGGCTTGTCGTCATCCCCATATCGGATTTTGATCGATTGCTTTTGGCTGATAGCATCGACGATCGGCATGTACATCGGTTCGCTTGACAACCGAATGTCGGCGGGGCCTTTGGTCTGCTTTAGGTGAGGTTCGCATCCGTCCTTTTTGACAGGAATGGAACTATTGAGTAATACGTCTCTATATTTCACATTTCTCCTTAATATAAAAAATTTTAAAATCCGATCTATGATAGCATTTACCCGCCGAGGCGATATATAAATCTCGGCCGATATATTGTTATCGGCGGCGATCTTCATTTTCGCCGCACAAAAATTTAAGTTGTTCTTCGATGGAATCTAGTATCGCAATTTGCACCCAAACGACGCCAAATATATTAGCGCGCATCAGATATTGAAATCCAAATTTTGGGTTGATTGTGTCACGAGGGGAGCAAATAACGTAGCTCTTCCGACATTTTTTGAATTTAGCCTATTCCAAGATAAAAGTCAAATTATTTTACATAAAAATGCTCGAAACTCGAATATTTTCCAGTATATACAACACGATTGGCAGCGTAATCTGAAGTTGAATCCCATTTCGTAAAATTATATTTCTTATCTAAGCTTAGACAGCGATGGCGACACTGTATCAAGCCACTGAATACGCCTTGCTTTCCTGCCAATAAGATTTGGAGCGTCTTCGACGTCATACATGCACGATAATTTTTTCTACTTCTTTTTTGTTTTCTTTTTTAAAATCTAAATTTAGAAAAAAGGTATGACACATATGACATCAACGACACTGCGAAGCACTTCCCGGCTTTGCCGGGAAGCAAACATCAATCAACTACAGGCCAATCCGTCTGCGTACCCATCAGATTGTCAAAATGCTCTCGGCACTCTTGCAGTGAGGGAAAAACATAGGCTCTCTTTCGGGGTCTCAAGTCGTTGCCATCGTATTCATTTTGCACAGTAATTCTCTTGTAATTCAGGGACGGCATCAGTCTCTTCAATTCGATTCCGAATTCGGTTTCCGAAAGATGGTTCTTAACCTGTCTTTGCTTGGCGGAAATTCCCAATGACTGGTAACATTTTTCAATAGGTACGGGGCTTTCCCATTTCGCAAAAAATCCGGCCGGATCAAGTTCCGTTGGCAGAACACATCCTCGAAATAGGCAATCGCTCCACCATCCTTGAATAGCATCATAGTTGCGGCGCTTTTGTTCATCCAAGGCGCTGGTTTTTGGGAAATCCCTGATGTCCACATTAGAAATATCCCGATTCTTTAAGAGATACATCAACGCTTCTAATCCGCCATTTTCCATTTGATCGGCGATGGCTGCGAAATATGTACTGTTTCGAGCCTGTTTGTCAGAGACATCCAAAACGCAAAAACGGCGTTCCTGATCGCCGGCAGCAATCACCCATTTGTTGTTGGACGAGAAAATCAGACGAGCGAAATTTTTCTGAATGATCGGCTCGCGATTTTTCTGCTCAATGACGATCGTATCTTCCGTGACTAGCGCCTTAAGTCGGCCTTCTTTTTCCTTGTCACCACCCCATGACGCTTCATCGAAATAGATCAGCAGTTTGTTCATCGCCAAGGAATTGAATCGACCAAAAATTTGATCGGAACTCGTTACATGTGCATAATGCGGCTCAAATAACTTGCTGAAATATTTTACGAAAATTCCTTTTCCGGCGCCTTGTACGCCACGAAAGACTAAAGCTACGCCCGGACGTTTTCCGGGATTCTGCACAGCATCAGCCATGAAATCTAAGATATAATCGCCATGCTTTTTGTTGCCAGAAGCAATAACATTATAAATATGATCGATGTATAGGTTACAAGCACCAGCAACTGCTTTGATCGGCGATGGCTGGTACATGTTATATGTGTCGGATGGAGTGCCGTTTGGATTGAAATCGATGGCTTTCATTTCTTTTCGGCCACTCCATTCAATCCATGCCTTTCCAAGCTTTTCGAGCCGGCCATCAACCCATATTTTCTTGTTTGAGTGCATGGTCATGAAATCATATGGCTTTGAAAAATAGAATTCTTCGTATCCCGTCAAATTTCTTTCAATTGTCAAGATTTGGGGTTTGCCGAAATTTGCTAAGAGCCCGATTCAAAAGTTCATTCGTAGATCCAATACCTTGCGATGCGCCTTGTGAGCATTCGGATTGAAGCGATTTGCGCCCATGCTGTTGAGCTTTCGATGGATTTTTCCCAATCCTTGGCGAGGCGGCGGCAACGCCCGAGCC
>NZ_JBFUFK010000095.1:0-10194 GCF_056403475.1 Rhizobium sp. P2_G9
GTCAAATCACTTGGAAAACGAAGCGCGTCTCGGTTATGCTCACGCCGAGCGATAACAGTCCAGGTCATCGGAAACCCCATTTTGATTTAGCACCAAAAGGGAATCACAACCTGCTGTTATCGCTCAACTACTTTTAAATCGGGCTCTCAAACACGACAGAAATTCACCCACCGCCATTACGCCTGTATTTTCATGAAAAACCGATGCGACAGAGCGTCGCGCGAAGCCGATGCAAGGCTACTGCAGAATGTTCTTCAACCCTTGCCGCGCTGTTCGGACTGTCTGCCGGCGTGCTCGCCTCATGCCGCGCGCCGTGGGTGACCGCCTGGATGGCCACAACAATATTTCGACGCCTATCCAAAATGGGGCATGCCCGTCCTCGATCATGCTCTTAATCTTTCGTTCCCGGGAAATTTCACCCGCCTCCAAGACATATGGGAACGTTGACCATGGCTGTGCATAAACACCAACTCACCACCGGCACCGACCACATTGTCGGAACGTCCGGCAAGGACCTATTTCTGGCGCCACTGACCGGCGCCGCACACAAACCGACATTGACCAATAAAGACCGCCTGGACGGAGGCGACGGCACGGACACGATTTCGGCGGCACTTTCGGGCGCGAGCCTGGCCCCCTGGCTGAAAAATATCGAGCAGGCCATATTCAGCCGCAGCGCGACGACCGCACTCAGCCTGGATCTTGCCCATGCGACGGCGCTCACCAGCCTGTCTTTCAAGGCATTCGACTCCGGTGTGACCGTCGCGCATGCGACCCACGCGGCCACGATCGCCATCAGCAATACATCGGAGCAGACGATCGAAGTCGATGGGATCGATGAAAACACCGTTTCCACTGAACATCTGAAGTTCAAAAATGCGCAAGACGATAAGCTGACCCTGGCCACTGCCGGCGGCGGAGACTTCAATGCCCTGAATGTGTCGCTGTCCAACAGCAGCGTCGAATTGCAAGGCAACAGCCGTCCCACCGAAATCACCATCCACTCCAATGGACACAAACAGAACGACTTCTATGCCCACACGTCGACGACCGGTCACGACGTTGAAAACCTGACGATCTCGGGAAAGGCGGCGTTGAACCTATGGGGTTTGAGTGTCGCTTTCACGTCGCTGGCCAGCGTCTCAGCCGCAAATATGCACGGCGCTTTGATAGCCGAATTCGGTGGCGCGAATCTAACGTCGGTGGCGACGGGCAGCGGCAATGATGCAATTATCCTCGACAGCCTTGGTGGCACGACGGCCAACAAAGGGACTGTCGATCTCGGCGCCGGCGATGATGATCTGGTCATGTCGCATTCATTCGCGTTCGACGCCACGACCCAAACCTTCGTCGGCGGGGACGGTGTCGACACGGTTGATATATCCGGCAATGTCAGCGGCCTCTCGTCTCTGTTCAGCGGCTTTGAACATTTGGCGGTCGCCAATGCCACCGGCACGTACAATCTCGGTTCGGAATGGACGGCGTTCTCGTTCGACAACGATACCGCAAGCACGGACCAGGTCGTTGTCAATGGCTCATCTTTGACCGCGGTGACCGGATCGTCGGACAAGGATTACTTCGCCGTCACCGCTCTGGGCGGCGCGGCCGGCTCGAAAGCAGTGGTCGATCTTCAGGCGGGCGACGATTTCCTCGATGTGACCAATCTGGCGCTGAATTCCTCCACGCAGTCTTTCGAAGGCGGAGACGGCAATGACGGCTTCGTGATCAAGGGCAATGTCGCCAATCTCGCGGCGCTGTTTCATGGTTTCGAATACACGTACATCGATGATGCAACCGGCACCTATGATTTCGGCAATTCGGGCATCAACGGGATCATCCTGGGCAACACTCCGGTATCATCCGTGAGCTTCAACAATGTGCAGTCGGGGGGATTGGTACAGATCCTCGGCACACAGGCTGAATTCATGACGGTCAATGTCGAAAACGCCGCCAGCCTGCACAATGAAAGTTTCAGATTTCAGCTGGCCTATACGGCCGATTTCGGAAATTCCACGGTCGGGCTTTTCGCGCCGAACCTGTCGAACCTCTTCATCGACAGCTTTGCCAATCATCACACAATGTATCTCTCGACGGTTGGAGCGGCCACGGATACGGCCAGCGTGACCATCACCGGCGACGGTGCCCTGACTCTGAACGCGACCAACGCATCGACCAGCTATATTTCCGAGCTGACGATCACCAACACCGCCGGCGTGGATATATCCGGCCTCGCCAATGGCACCCAGGCCTTTGTGTCGTCGGGCGCGACGATTGTCGGCGGCGATGGAGACGACATCCTGGTGGGCGGCGCCGGCAGTGACACGATCTCCACCGGCGGCGGCAACAATACGGTGCATGGATCGCTGGGGACGGATGTCATCAACCTGACTGCCAATAGCGGCCTGGATGTGATCGCCTACGACGCCGTGACTCAATCGCCCTTCAGCAGCGCCGACACAGTCAACAATTTCGGGATTCTTGACTCGATCGACATCAGCGGGCTCGTTTCCAGCGTCAATTTTGCCGGCAATTACGTGGATTTCTCCTCCGGAACGCCACATCTTTCGCACACCGTCGTCATGGCCTTTTACGACACCACCAACGACCATCTCTATGTCGACCTCAATCATGACGGGTCGATCGATGCCGCGCATGATCTCGACATCAAGCTCGATATATCGACCTTCAATTCCTGGAACATCACCGCGTGAGGTGAAACAGGCCTGCCGTTCAAGTCGCCGGATGCTGCCAGCATCCGGCAATCTCGACGCCAACCCGCCGATCAGGCGTCACGTCGCATTGGGTGCGCGCATTGGCCGCCGGTGACGCGGGCGGCAAATGCGGCAAGCTCGCTCTGGCGCGAGATGTCGAGCTTGGCGAAGATTCGTTTGAGGTGGCCACGCACCGTTTCGATGGAAAGCTGCAATTCCGCCGCCGCCATGTCCGGGCTCGCACCCGCGCCAAGAATGGAAGCCACGCGGGCCTCGGCTGCCGTGAGGCCGAACAGCGTGAACACGCGCCAGTCGCATGCCGCAGGCATGCTGTCCGGATCCATGACCAGAACGGCAATTTCCGGAAGCGATCGCAGGGGCAAAGCCAGCCTGTCCACATGTCTGCTCAAGGGCATGGCATTGACGATCAGCGGCCGCTTGTCCTTTGCCCGTTTCAGCGCCAGCGGTCCCCGAGGGCGTCCGTCGGCCCTCGGCTCCAATGCCGACAGAAGCAGATGATCCAGTTCTCCCTGCTGGCTCGGTGACGTGGCCAGCAGCCTTCGGTCGGCAATCCGAAAACCATCACCGTCCAAGCCCGCCGCTGCATCGTTGATCTCCAGGATGCGACCCTGCCCATCCAGCAGGACAATGCCGCAATGCTGCCGATCCAGAAGCGCCAATGCGCTCTGGAACTGGCCGGCAGACGCATTCAGCCGCATATGCATGCCGAGCGCTTTTTCGGCATGCACCGACAGGATATTGAAAACCTGCATCTGGGTCTCATCCAGAAGGCCCTTGCGCCGGGACGTGGTCACCATCATCACATAGCGCATCTGGGTCGCCGCCGGACTGGTGCCGCGCATCATGCAATGCGCCATGTCATATTTGCGCGCATAGCCCTGGTAGAAATCCAGCTTCGGCATCTGATCCAGGGCATAGATATCGCCGTCCCAGATGCTGCGGCCCACAAGTGGCGCTTGCCTTTCGCGGGCCATGAACGGCGACGTCGCGTACCACTCCTCGCCGAAATTCCGCGCCGCCTCCTCGACCGCATTGCTGGCATAGACGAAGGAGGCAGCCCCGCACCGCTTCTCCACCGGATAGACTATCATCCCCATGCCGCCGCAGGAGGCTGCGACGCCATCCATGGCCTCCGGCCAGAGATCGGGTTCAAGAACGGCGTCGTAAATCCTGGCGACCGCGGCATTCAATCTGTCGGCACTCGGCAAGGATTCCGCCATTGTCTTTGTTCTCGTGGGATTTAAGCCAGGTAATCCATGAAGGCGAGCCACCCCGAGGCGGCAATCTTCTCTCAGTTTCTGCGAAATCATGTTGCAAATGCGGCACGGATGGTGGAATGCGCCGTAAAATCGGAAATCTTGCGAAAATCTGGGGTTACGCGACCTGCTGCGGACGAGCCTTGCGGATGGTCAGGAGGTTGCACGTGCCGGTGAGACGCCAGAACGTGCCCAGAAGACGCCTTCGGGGACAGAGCACGCCCACGCGCCAGTCTTCGTCGCCCGCGCCCGACCCAAAATGCAACACCCTGCAAACCGAAACAACACACCACGAACCGGATACATTGCGAGCCCCCGCCGCGTTCCACTTCCCCGCGCAGCCCTTAACAAGCCCTTAACTTCCTGCCCACGTGCAAACACACCTTTTGCCGCCTGCCGCGTTTGTGCCGATATCCGGATATCGGATGAGGGGATGGATATGGGTCACGATCGCAACGAATGGCTTCGTGTGGCAGCTGGCGTCAGCAGCTATCGCGCCATGTATGATTTTGCGGGGCATGTCATTCAGAGCGCCGTCGCCACGCGGCGCGACAGGCGCGCGGCGCAGCGCGTCCACCGTATGCTCGGCGAGGTCATCCATCTGCCCATTGCCGATGCGGCGCATCTGATGCAGTCGCGCCATTGCTTTGCAAAACTGGTCGCCTCGCTCAGTATCGGCATCGACGAAGCCACGCTGAAGGCGGTTGGCTGCAGCTGCGATTAAACCTGTCGACGTGATCAACCCACAGGTATAGGAAGGCGAAAATGACAGGATCAAGCTTTCCATGGGCGAACTTGGAAAATTCACACGCAAGCTTCCCGACGATCGCCGCAAGACTCTGATCGACGCCACGCTCGCCTGCCTGGCGCGTGAAGGCACTGCCGGCCTGTCGATCCGCAAGATCAGCGCCGAAGCCGGCATTTCCATCGGCCTGATCAATCACCACTATGACGGCAAGGATCAGCTGGTCGGCGCCGCTTACGAGGCCTTTTCGCTCGGCCTGCTCGATGCGACGCGCGAACGGATTGCCGCCGCCGACCCGACCGCACGGGCGCAGCTCAGCGCCTATGTCGAAGGCCTGCTGTCGCCGCCCATGCTCAAGCGCGACACGTTGCGCGTCTGGGTGGCTTTCTGGAGCATCATCGAAAATTCCATCCCGATGATGGACGTGCATGACCGCACCTATGCCGAATATAGGCAGTTGCTGGCCGACCTGCTGACCGAGGCCGGCGGCGCCGCCAGGGCGCCCGAGATCGACGGCCGGCTCTCGGCCATCGCGCTCACCGCGCTGCTCGACGGGCTCTGGCTGGAATGGTGCCTCAACCCCAACACCTTCTCGCCGGAAGAGGCGATCGCCACCTGCGAGAACTGGATCGACGCGCTGTTCGCCGGCCTGATGCCGCGCCTTCTGGCACAGGCCAAACAAAACTGAACACTCGTTAAATTTCGATTGTCAGCGGCGGCGGAAGATGTATTGTCGGTGACGGCAGCTCAGCCCGGCCGGGCTGCCACATCTCTTCCTTTCGCAGGCGTGATCATGACACAATCCCCGCTCGCCCTCGCCGCCACCAATCCGGTCACTGACGGCCTGCCCCGCGTCGCCACTGCGCGCGGTAGCTATCTCTTCGATGTCGACGGCAAACGCTATCTCGACGGTTCGGGCGGCCCGGCCGTCTATTGCCTCGGCCATGCCCATCCCGAGGTCAACGAGGCGATCCGCATCCAGAACGAAAAGGTGGCGCATGCCTATCGCTACCATTTCACCAGCGATGCCAGCGATGAATTGCAGGGCATCATTGCCGAACGCACCGGCTTCCGCCACATGGTCTTCGTCTGTTCGGGCTCCGAGGCGGTGGAAAGCTGCCTGAAGATCGCCCTTCAATATCATGCGGCAAAGGGTGACATGAGCCGCCGCCGCTTCATCTCGCGCCGCCGCTCCTGGCATGGCAATACGCTCGGTGCCTTGTCGGTCTCGGATTTCAAGAGCCGCCGCGACGCCTATGAAGGCAGCCTGCTCGACGTTTCCTTCGTCTCCGCCGCCAATGCCTACCGGCCACCGGCCGGCGTGTCGCAGGAGCAGCTGGTATCCTATCTGGCCAGGGAACTGGAGGATGAAATCCTCCGTGCCGGCCCGGAAAACATCGCCGCCTTCATCTTTGAACCGGTCGTGGGGGCCGCCGGCGGTGTCGTGCCGGCGCCGGAGGGTTACGCCAAGGCGGTCCAGACGGTCTGCAAAAAATATGGCGTGCTGGTAATCGCCGATGAAGTGATGTGCGGTTCCGCCCGCACCGGCACATGGCGGGCACTGGAGCAGGATGGCATCGTGCCGGATATCATGAGCGTGGCCAAGGGCCTGGCCGGCGGCTATATGCCGCTCGGCGCCGCCCTTTATTCCGATGAAATCGATGCGGCCATGGTCGCCGCCCATGGCGGCGTGCAGACCGGCCATACCTTTACCGGCCATACCACGGCCTGCGCCGCCGGCGTCGCCGTGCAGAAGGTCATCGCCCGCGATAACCTGCTCGATCATGTGCTGGCGCGGGGCGCGGAGTTCCGCCGGCAGCTGACGTCTGCCCTGGCCGATGTGCCCGAGGTCGGTGACATCCGCGGCCGCGGCTATTTCATCGGCCTGGAAATCGTCGCCGATCCCGCAACGAAAATACCCTTCGATCCCGACCTGATGGTGCATGCCGATATCGGCAGCCGGGCGCTGGAGCACGGCCTGATCTGCTATCCCTGCACCGGCAATGTCGGCGGCACCGCCGGCGACACGATCATCCTTGCCCCGCCCTATAATGCGACGGAGGAGACGATGGGCGAAATTCTCTCGACCATCACACGCTCGATCAAGGACGCCGTCGTGCAGGCAAGACGGCTGGCGGCTGCGGCATGAGTTCCACCAACGTCCATTACCAGGCGGTGTTCGGCCGCTATTTCGAAAGCCCGGCCAATCTCGCGCCCGGCGCGCCCTTCCTCTGGGCCTATGTCGACAGTCACACCTATGCACCGGGTGACACGGTCTCGGTGCATCTGAGCACCTCTGCCAGGCGGCTGCATGCCACTGTCGTCCGCGACGGCGCCGTCCCGACACCCGTCCTGACGCTGGCCAATATCGTCGGCGCGGCGCACGACACGCCGGATCAGGTTTCCGTCCTCGGCTGCGCCTGGCCCGTCGCCTTCTCCTTCCGTATAGACCCCGGCTGGACCTCCGGCGGCTACAAGCTCACGCTCTGGTCGGAAGAAAATTCACGGCTGACCACCGAGACCATCTTCATCGTCCGCCCGCAACCAGGCCGTGGCCAAGGCCGCATCCTCTTCGTGCCGCCGACCGCCACATGGTCAGCCTATAACGACTGGGGCGGTTCGAACCATTATGAAGGCATAACCGGCCCGAACCGCGACCAATATTCTCCTGTTGTCTCCGCCAACCGGCCTTTCGCCAAGGGCTTTGTCAGCCTGCCGCCGGATGCGCCGCGCGTGGCGCTCGACCATGTGCCGGACCTGATGGCGCCGCCGCGCTACCCGCATATGGAATGGGCCTGGCGCACCGGCCACAGCAAGAAATACGCCTCGTCCGGCTGGGCGAGCTATGACCGTCCCGTCTTCCACTGGCTGGAGCGGCAAGGCTACGCCGTCGACCTGATCACCCAGACCGACCTGCACTACCGCCCGCATCTGCTCGATTCCTACCCGCTCGTGGTCTTTGCCGGCCATGACGAATATTGGACATGGGAGATGCGCGATGCCGTCGACGCCTATGTCGAGGCCGGCGGCCATGTCGCCCGCTTTGCCGGCAATTTCATGTGGCAGATCCGGCTGGAGGACGAAGGCCGCCGCCAGGTCTGCTACAAATACCGCGCCGCGAGCGAAGATCCGATCGCTGCCACCGACCAGGCCCATCTGCTGACCACGAGTTGGGAGCACAGAACCGTCGGCCGCCCCGGCGCGCTCACCTTCGGCCTCAACGCCACCCGCGGTGTCTATACCGGCTGGGGCGGCTGCGTGGCGCGCGGCGCCCGCGGCTTCCCGATCTACCGTCCGGACCATTGGTGCTTTGCCGGCACCGGGTTCGGCTACGGCGATGTCCTGGGGGCGCAGGCGCATGTCTTCGGCTACGAGGTCGACGGGCTCGATTACATCATCAAGGGCGGCCTGCCCTATCCCGGCGGCGAGGATGAGGTGCCGGATGGCCTCACCATCCTGGCGCTCGGCATGGCCAGCAATGTCGAAGAAGGTGATGCCTATCGCGCCGGCGACGGTTTTCTGGCTGAAGACGATGCCCGCTTCGCCGCCGAAATCCTCTATGGCAGTGCCGACGAAGTCGAGAAGACCCGGCGCGGCAGTGGCATGATGGTCAATTTTCCCAGGGGTAAGGGCGAAGTGTTTCACGCCGGCAGCGCCGAATGGGTGGCGGGTCTGATCCGCCGCGATGCCGGGGTCGAGGCGGTGACGCATAATGTGCTGCGGCGGTATTTGGGGTGAACCGCTCCGTTCCCCAGCCGGCATGTGGAAAGACCCCGCCCCAACCCCTCCCCACAAGATTCCATGAGGGTGGATAGCGCCACGGCTTGTATCAAAGTCGTGTTTGCAATCCCAACTTTGGAGGGCCTCATGGATATGATCGCAGAGAACCCCGATCGCGCGGGCGCTATCCGCACTGATCTTGGCGCAATTTTCGTCCGTTTGGCGACGCTGGTGGGCAAGGCGCGGGCGCGCAGCGGGCTGACCTTTCCCGTCATCGTCATTCAGGAGGCTGGTCTCGACGGCTTCTGGATCCACCGCGCGCTTGAGGC
This sequence comes from Rhizobium sp. P2_G9, assembly GCF_056403475.1. Classification (NCBI taxonomy): domain Bacteria; kingdom Pseudomonadati; phylum Pseudomonadota; class Alphaproteobacteria; order Hyphomicrobiales; family Rhizobiaceae; genus Rhizobium; species Rhizobium sp. P2_G9. The sequence goes on from NZ_JBFUFK010000095.1 coordinate 8,783, forward strand.
GGCACGGATTGAGAGCCATGTGGTCGATCCGGCCTCGATCGCTGTGCCGCGGCGCCGCCGCCGGGTGAAGACGGATCGGATCGACGGTGAGACGCTGGTGCGCGCACTGTTGGCCTTCAAGCGGGGTGAGCCGCGGGTCTGCTCGATGGTGCGGCCGCCGACACCCGAACAGGAGGACCGCCGCCGGCTGGTGCGGGAGTACCGGGAACTGATCAGCGAGCGGGTGCGCTGCATCAACCGCATCAAGGGCCTGCTGTTCACGCAAGGGATCTTGGACTACCGACCCTTGCGCCGCGACCGGAGGCAGTGCCTGACGGCGCTGCAGAGCGTCGATGGGCGTCCGCTCGGGCCGCACCTGAGGGCCGAGATCGACCGGCTGCTCGACCGGCTCGAACTGCTCCTCAAGCAGATCAAGGCGCTGATCGCAGAGCTCAGGGCGTTGACAGCCGAGGCGAAAGCCGCGGAGGCCAAGGCTATCAGCATCAATGCCGACGCCACGATGATGGCGCAGCTTGTCCAGATCCGGGGCATCGGCCAGGTCTTTGCCGCCGTGCTCGTCACCGAGGGCCTGTTCCGACAGTTCGACAACCGCCGGCAGGTGGCGGCCTATGCCGGGCTGGCGCCATCGCCCTGGCGTAGCGGCACGATCCATTACGAGCAGGGTGTCTCCAAGGCGGGCAACAAGCGGCTGCGCACGACGCTGATCCAACTGGCCTGGCTATGGCTGCGCCATCAGCCGACAACGGCGCTCGCCGGCTGGTTCGAGGAGCGGGTGCACCACAACGGTGGCCGCGTCCAGAAGGTGATGATCACCGCGCTGGCGCGCAAGCTCTTGGTGGCGCTGTGGAAATACGTCACCCAGGGCGTCGTCATCGAGGGCATGGCCATGACCGCCACCTGACGTCGCCCAACGCTTTCTCCGATGGCCTGATCCGCTTCGGAGACATCCGGGTGAACGAACCGCTCCCCCCTTTGGCAACCAAAGGCCGGCCACAAGATTGGTTTCGTTCTCCCGAGCCCTGGCCGCTCTGTAAGCGGAAGATTGGTACGGCTGCCTCATGGACCCCGATTCCAGAGGCGGCGACCGGATGTGAGGTTATGCGCGGCACGGTCCGCCGACGCGCATGGTGATCACGGGCTCACCTGGATTTGTCGCCGAAACGATCCCGCCAACGGCAAGCGGACCTATTGCTCGAGGTACTCAACGCCGCCCCCACCCAACGGGCAGCGTGGCATCGTGCTCGACCGCCGCAAGGGCAAGCCGCTACGCGGCCGGCCGATGGCCGACCCTTGCCCCGCTCTGCGCGCGATGCCATACAAAACCGTAAGGTCGGGACGAACAGGAAGGCCAACCCGTCGAACAAACAGGAAATCCCTAACTCATACCTTGACAGCAAAATCCTCATGTGAGG
>NZ_JBFUFK010000096.1:0-8637 GCF_056403475.1 Rhizobium sp. P2_G9
AAGAAATCTCGTCGAACGCTTCTTCAATAAGCTCAAACAATATCGAGCTATGGCAACACGTTACGACAAGAACCCAGCCAATTTCCTTGCCGCCGCCAAAATCATTGCTACCCGCATCTGGATCAACGCGTTATGAGTCTACGGCCTAGCATGTCGCCTGAAAGTGGGAACCGGTTTCAGGATAACGACATGCGCAAAACAAAGGTTTGGAGCGCGGTTCTGATTCCATCAGAACGCAGAGCGCTCTAAGGGTTATTCGACATCCAGCTGTGGTGCAGCGCCGAATACTCTTCCTCCTCTATCCGTCATGGCATAAACTCCGCCAATCCTTCTGCTCGGGAGACTGCCATGCGCCTCGCTCTGTCCGCCGCCGCATTCGTCCTTGCGCTTCCCGCTTTTGCCCGTGCCGATCCGGCCTCCGATCTCGTCAAGATCTTCGGCCGTGACCCCGGCGCCGGCGCGGCGCATGCCTGCTTTATCCGCCGCTATACCAAGCCGCATCTCGCCTCGCATCCACAGCAGAACGTCACCGACATGCTGCTTTATGTCAGCAAGCAGGAGGGCCCGGATCCGTATTACGGCCTCACTCTACAGGTGCATTTCCGCCAGATGAAAAAGCCGTTCGAGGTCGCGGGAAGCTGCAGCCAGGGCACCGACGGCAAGCATGCGCTGGGCTGCGGCATCGATTGCGACGGCGGTCATCTCGACGTGCGGGTAAAAAGCGAGACCTCGGTGCTCATCGACATTCCCGACAGTGTCCGCATCTACGATCCTTCGGCCGATGAGAACGCCTCCGATGACGACCTGCCCAACGGCGCCCGTTTCGGCGAGGATGACAAGCTGTTCCGGCTGGACCGCACGGCGCTCAGGGATTGCGCAATGGTGGTTTCCGACGAGGACCTGAAGGTCAAGATCACCAAAGGCGCCGTCACGCAGTGACCGCCAGGCGAGGATTTCTTCGATGCGTTTTTCGATCTTGCCGATATTCGTCGCGACTGCCCTGATCCCGGCAGTCGCCAGCGCCGGCCAATCCTCGCAGATCAAGACGCTCTTCGGTCACGATCCCGGCGACAAGGCGGCCTCCGCCTGTTTCTCGCGGCACTATGCAAAGACACATCTCGCCAGCCATCCGGACCAGAATGTCACCGATATGCGCGTCTTCGTCAGCAAGGCCGAAGGCGATGCGAATGAAGGCTACACGGTCGACATGCAGGTGGATTTCCGCGAGCAGAAGCAGCCGCTGGTGCTCACCAATTATTGCGAGCCGGGCGAGGGCAAGCAGGCGATCACCTGCCCATTCGATTGCGAAGGCGGCCGCATCGATATGCGCGTCAGGAACCAGTCCTCGATCCTGGTCGAGATTCCGATCGGCGCCCGTATCTATGATCCGCCGGGCGAGGATGGCGTGCCCGCGCGCGGCAAGTTCGGCGACGACGACAAGCTTTTCCGCCTCGACCGCGCCGCATTGGCCGACTGCCTGCCGGCGATCAAGGATGGTGCCTTGCGGGCCAGGATCGCCAAGGGAGCGGTCACTGAATAGCCACGTCCGCAGGGGCATCGAAGAAGCGGGCAGGGTCATCCGTTATTCGTTCAAGTGGGCGCGAGCACCGTAGCTAACGACTTGAAAGGAGATCGACCTATGCTTTCCCGGATCGGATTTTTCGCAAGCCTGCCGCTGCTTGTCTTTGCGGGCACCGCCTCCGCGGGCAATGCCAGGCTTGACGCCCTGTTCAACAATCAGGCCACCGGCCCGGTGTCGAATCTTTGCTATGTCAGGCACTATGACAAGGCGCATCTCACCGCCCATCCGAAGCAGAACGTCACCGACATGCTTATCTATTTCGCCAAGAAGAATGGTGACGAAAAAGGCAGCTATTATTATTCATTCGATGCCCAGGTGAGTTTCCGCGACAGCAAGAAGTCTTTCGCCTTCGGTGGCGATTGCAACCGAAATGCTGACAAACCGGGTATGTCGGTGAGCTGCGGCATCGATTGTGACGGCGGTGGCGTCGATGCCGATGCCAGGGACGACACGTCGATCAAACTCGATATCGGCGAAAACGGCGTCCGGCTGGGCGATCCCGAAGACGACAAACCGCTTGGCACCAAGGGTTTCGATACAGACGACCGGACCTTTGTGCTGCAGGAGAGCGAGCTCAAGAATTGCCTGTCGGTCATCTATGACGACGACGTCAATGCCGCGGTCAAAAAGGGAACCGTGACGCAGTGATCTGAGCCCCAAAGGAGAAAAACGCCATGCTGTTTTCCCGCCGCACCATCTTCTCGCGCCTGTTGCCCGGCTTGGCCGGCGGCGCAGCTGCCTCCGTCCTGCCCGTTTCCGCCAGCGCCAATGTGCCGGCGGACGGTGTGCAGAAGGTCGTCTATCATCTGTCGGAGCCGACACGGGTCAATTTCGTGCTCGGCAATATCAAGAATCACATTGCCGGCAAAGGCGGCCCGGACAAAGTCAGGATCGTGCTTGTCGTCCATGGCACGGCGCTCGATGCCTTCGTTGCCTCAAAGGCCAATCCGGATATCCGTGGGCAGATCGCCAAGCGCAATAAGGATGGCGTTGCCTTCGTCGCTTGCGGCAATACGATGAAAGCCCAGAAGCTGGTCGCAGCCGACCTGCTTGCCGGTTTCGACGTGGCCGAGGAAGGCGGCGTGGTGCGGATCGCCGATCTGCAGCAGCAGGGCTATCTGTATATCCGGCCGTGACCGGGGGCTTAGAGCATGTCGCCTGAAAGTGGATGCCGGTTTCAGGATAACGACATGCTCAAAAACAAAAACTTAGAGCGCGGTTCTGATTCTATCAGAACGCAAAGCGCTCTAGGGAATATCACCAGCAATATCGCAGCTGAGATTGCCCTCCTGCGAGGCAAATTGCCTCACTCTTGACAGACCCATGTCAAAAATGTGGGCGTCATTAACTAGCTATGCGTGAGTGGCAGGGCAGCATCCAGCAATGGCTACCTTGTGCGATGCAGCAATCGCGCTATCTTATACACAGAAGAAGGGAGGAACTGAAAGAAACGAAAGGAAGAAACCATGTTTGGTTATGTCTCTAAAATCGCCTCGAAGCTGCGCGGCCCGTCTACTGAAGATCGCGAGCTTGCTTACCTGAATGCCTCGACCGACCGGGTCGACCTCGAATATCGTCAGCGCCAGATCGACCGCGGCCTGTTCCGCAATCGTCCGCAGAACGTGTTCTAAGCCGGGCAAGCTCTATATATGATAGGGAGCAGGTCTCCAGGAATGTGGGCTGGCGCCGTTGCGCCGGCCTTTATTTTTACTTGGCAGCCACTTCCGTTCCGGTCTACAGCGTCCCATCTATCGAAAATCGAACAGGTGGACGCATGATCATCGGCATTGGCAGCGATCTCATCGACATAAGGCGGGTCGAAAAGACGCTGGAGCGCTTTGGCCAGCGTTTCGCCAACCGCTGCTTCACCGAGATCGAACAGCGCAAATCGGACGGCCGCAAGAATCGCGCAGCCTCCTACGCCAAGCGCTTCGCCGCCAAGGAAGCCTGCTCCAAGGCGCTCGGCACCGGCCTTTCCATGGGCGTCGCCTGGAAGGAAATGGGTGTGGTCAATCTTCCCAGCGGCAAGCCGACCATGGCGCTCACTGGCGGCGCCGAAAAACGCCTGATGTCGCTGATCCCGGAAGGGCATAAACCCGCCATCCACGTCACCATCACCGACGATTTTCCGCTGGCTCAGGCCTTTGTGATCATTGAGGCATTGCCTGCGACCTGATGCGGGTTGCCGATGAATACGGAAAAAGCTAGAGAGTTTCAAAGTCAGTGCATATCCCTAAAAACGTGAACCGGTTTTGGCGGAAATGCGTAAAGTCCAAGACCTAGGGCGTCCGTCATTCCGAGAAATCGTGACGCGCTTTAGTACGCCAAGAGGAACGAATGAGCGTGACCGAAAACAAGCCAGCTGAGAAGAATGCTCTCTGGGAAACAATTGTCGTGCTGTTTCAGGCATTTCTGCTCGCCGCGGTCATTCGGACCGTCCTCCTGCAGCCCTTCACCATTCCCTCCGGCTCGATGATGCCGACGCTTCTGATCGGCGACTATCTGCTGGTCAACAAATTCTCCTACGGTTATTCGCGTTATTCGCTGCCGCTCTACAATCCAGACTGGTTCAAGGGCCGCCTGTTCGGCAGTCAGCCGAAGCGCGGCGATGTCGTCGTCTTCCGTTTTCCGCCGAATCCATCTGTTGATTATATCAAGCGCGTGATCGGTCTTCCCGGTGACCGTATCCAGGTGAAGAAGGATGTTCTCTATATCAACGACAAGCCGGTGCCGCGCGTCCCAGACGGAACATTCACATCGGATGACAGCGACACGGGTGGCGTGGGCGTACAGTTCACACATGATTATGACAAGGAACCTGTCTTTCGCGAGACGCTCGACAATGGCGTCACTTACCCGACGCTTGATCTCGACCCGAATAGCCAGGGTGATAACACCCAAGTCTTCACTGTGCCGCCGAAGCATTATTTCATGATGGGCGACAATCGCGACAACTCATCTGACAGCCGTTTCGATGTGGGCTACGTGCCGGAAGAAAACCTCGTCGGTCACGCCAGCTTCATCATCTTCTCGCTCTCTCACCAAACCTCCTTCCTGGAGATCTGGAAATGGCCGGCCAACCTTCGTTATGACCGCTTTTTCAAGGGCATAGAATGAGCCGCAGTTCGGCCCTCGCCGCGCAGGAACGGGAGAGCCTTGAGGCGCTGGTCGGATATGTCTTCCAGGACAAGGATCGCCTGGACCGGGCGATCACCCATTCCAGCGCCCGCGTTGCCAAGGGCGGCAATTACGAGCGGCTGGAATTTCTGGGCGACCGCGTGCTCGGCCTCTGCATTGCCGAGCTTCTGTTCACCACTTATCGCAACGCTGGCGAGGGTGAACTCTCGGTACGTCTGAACCAGCTGGTTTCCGCCGACACCTGCGCCGCTGTCGCCGACGAGATGGAACTGCACCGCTATATCCGCACCGGTGCCGATTTGAAAAAGATCACCGGTCAGCGTATGAAGAATGTCCGCGCCGACGTGGTCGAAAGTCTGATCGCAGCGATCTACATCGACGGTGGACTGGAAGCCGCGCGTGGCTTTGTGCTGCGCCAATGGACGGAACGGGCGACAAGCCCCGAGCCGATGCGACGTGACGCCAAGACCGAATTGCAGGAATGGTCGCATCAGCGTTTTGGTTTTGCGCCGACCTACCGCGTCGAGGACAGAAGTGGACCGGACCATGCGCCGCAATTCACCGTGGTGGTCGAGATTGCCGGCCTGGCATCGGAAACCGGCGTCGACCGCTCCAAGCGCGCCGCCGAACAGGTCGCCGCCCGCCGCATGTTGGAGCGCGAGGGCATATGGATGCCCGAAACGGCCGAGAGCCGATTGGAAATTTGATGACTGAAATTGAAACCGCGGTGGAAACCGCCCCCACGCGTTCCGGCTTCGTCGCCCTGATCGGCGCCACCAATGCCGGCAAATCCACGCTGGTCAATCGCCTTGTCGGCGCCAAGGTCTCGATCGTCTCCCACAAGGTGCAGACAACGCGCGCGATCATCCGCGGCATTGCCATCGAGGACCGGACGCAGATCGTCTTCATGGACACGCCCGGCATCTTCAAGCCGCGCCGTCGCCTCGACCGCGCCATGGTCACCACCGCCTGGGGTGGCGCCAAAGACGCTGATATTATCATGCTGCTGATCGACAGCGAGCGCGGGCTGAAGGGTGACGCCGAGACCATTCTGGACGGTCTTTCGGAGGTCAAGCAGCCGAAGATTCTGGTGCTCAACAAGATCGACCAGGTCAAGCGTGAAGACCTGCTGGCGCTGGCGCAGGCCGCCAATGAAAAGGTCAATTTCGAAGCCACGTTCATGATCTCGGCGCTCAACGGCTCAGGCTGCGACGACGTGTTGAAATATCTGTCGCAGACGCTGCCTGAAGGCCCCTGGTACTATCCGGAAGACCAGATCTCCGACCTGCCGATGCGCCAGCTCGCCGCCGAAATCACCCGCGAAAAGCTGTTCCTGCGCCTGCACCAGGAGCTGCCTTACGCCTCGCATGTCGAGACGGAGAAGTGGGAAGAGCGCAAGGACGGCTCGGTTCGCATCGAGCAGGTGATCTATGTCGAGCGCGAGAGCCAGAAAAAGATCGCGCTCGGCAAGGGCGGTGAAGCGATCAAGTCGATCTCGACCGCCGCCCGCAAGGAAATCTCCGAAATCCTCGAACAACCGGTGCATCTTTTCCTGTTCGTGAAAGTACGCGAGAACTGGGGCGACGATCCCGAGCGTTTCCGCGAGATGGGGCTGGATTTCACGTCCTGACGCAGGACATTATAGGCTGGCCTCCGATCGCGCCGGAAATTGCTTGTGACGCAATGAGGATTTGCTATCCTGAAACAAAAGGAGAACCAGCATGTCCCGTCCGGATGGTTTTGAGGAAAACCCGCAAACCCCGCTCCAGGCAGATGATGACGAAGAGAACGTCATCGACGAAAACATCTGGGGTCCGCAGAAGAAGCTGACGCCCGAGGAGCAGGCGGACTATGACGCGTGGTTTCGCCGAAAGGTGGAGGCCGCATTGGAATATTCCCGCAGGCCCGACGCGGTGTTTTATTCTCATGAGGAGGTGATGGCCCGCGCCGACGCCCTACTGAGGCGGCTCGATCGCGAGGCGGGCATCAGTGAAGATTGAATGGACGGAACTGGCAGAGTTACAATTTCTGAAACTGCTCTCCCGTATTCATGAGGATAACCCTCGAGCCGCTTGGGGGATGCACCAGCGTACCCTGCAGCGGGTGCGGAAGCTTGGGTTATTTCCTCATTCCGGCCGCATCGGACGCGTGGTCGGTAGCAGGGAATTGGTCGTTACCCGCACGCCGTTCATCTTGATCTATACCGTCAAGGAGCGATCGGTTTCGATCGACTTCGTCCTCCACACCTCCCAGCAATGGCCACCCGAAGACGAATAACCCTTCTTTCCCTTGACGGTCCGTCAACCCATTGACGCATTGAACATTTCCGTGCTCCGGCGCATTTTCGCAGCAAGTCAATGTGAGGAATATTCTATGCCGCAGCTTGTCGACGGGCAATGGATCAAGGACGATGTCGCCGCGAGCGAGATGAAGAATGGCGCCTTCCACCGCGAGGAAACGAAGTTCCGCAACTGGATCACGCCTGATGGCAGCCCCGGTCCGGATGGCCAGCCGGGTTTCTCGGCGGAGGCGGGCCGCTACCAGCTCTTCGTTGCCTATATCTGCCCCTGGGCATCACGGACGCTCGCGATGCGCAACCTGAAAGGCCTGCAGAATGTGATTTCCGTTTCGATCGCCGAGCCCACGCTCGGTGACAACGGCTGGCAATATATCCCGGCGCAGGATGCCGGGGGCAAGGCACCCGAAATCTCCTTCCAGCACCAGCTCTATACGACGAGCGAGCCACGCTATACCGGCAAGGTCTCTGTGCCCGTTCTCTGGGATCGTCAAACCGGCAGGATCGTCAACAACGAATCCGCCGATATCATCCGCATCATGAACTCCGCTTTCAATCATCTGACCGGCAACCGGCTGGATTTTTATCCGGAGTCGCTCAGAGGCGAAATCGACACCTGGAACCGGCTGATCTACGACACCGTCAACAACGGCGTCTACAAGACCGGCTTCGCCAAATCGCAAACCGTCTACGAGCGCAATGTCACATCCCTGTTTGAGACGCTGGACAAGCTCGATGATCATCTCGATAGCCACCGCTACATCGCCGGCGAATATCTGACCGAAGCCGATATCCGCCTGTTCGTGACGCTGATCCGCTTCGACGCTGCCTATAACGGCGTCTTCAAGTGTAATCTCCGGAAATTGGAGGACTATCCGAACCTCTCGGCCTATGCCCGCGAGCTCTACCAATGGCCCGGCATCGCCGAGACGGTAAGGATCGATCACATCAAGCGCGGCTACTATTCCATCGCCCATCTCAACCCGACCCGCATCGTGCCGAAGGGGCCGGCGCTCGATTTCGACCGGCCGCATGATCGCGGCCGGCTTCCCGGCAAGGGCGTGTTTCAGCATGCCTGATGCCGGGCGATGAGGTTGCCGTTCTTCCGTCAGGCAAGCGGCAGATAGAGATCTGTGATCACGTCAGCTTCCGCCACGTCCGGGAAGAAGCGAACGCGCTCGCAGAAGAACGGAAAATCCCGCAGCTCCCTGCCGCTCGCCGGCAGCCATTCCCGATAGAGGAAGGAGGCACCCTGCGGCATTTCGCCGGCGATGCCCGAAACCCTGAGCCTCGCATAGCTGCCGCCCGGAATGGTGCTCAGATGAATGCGCGGATTGCTGTTGCCGAAATCGCTTTCGACGCCGGCGCAGATGTCCATGCGGAACTCATCCGGCGGCACCGTTTCGGGGTCGTTGTAGAACAGGTTGAAGGTGGCGCTGGTCTTCGGCAGGAGCCGCTCCTGCTTTCTCCAGGTGAACCGCCCCGGCTTTGCCGGAGACCGTTTGGTTTAAGTTATGCGGCCACGGCTGGTTCGTCCAGCATGGCGTAGTATCGTTCTTCGGCTTCAGCTGGTGGAATATTGCCGATGGGCTCCAGAAGTCGTCGATTGTTGAACCAATCC
>NZ_JBFUFK010000097.1:0-11753 GCF_056403475.1 Rhizobium sp. P2_G9
TCCGCAAGCTGAGAGGGAAACGGAAATAGAGCCACACCGCGTGGGCAATAATTTCAGCGGGAAAGCGATGGCGGCGGTACAGCGGGTCACGGTCTGTCATCGCCCGTCATCTCACATCGATATCCACATTCCGTTAAGTTGACGATGCCCCTGCCGCGCCTCACGCGTCGAGCCGCTCGAATGGTTGCGCCACGTTCTCACCGAACTGCCGCAACGCGCTGTCGATACCGATATCGACGACCTGCTGCCCTTCAACTTCGCCAAAGCCGCTGCCGCCTGATCTGCCCGAAGCGTCTCTGAAAGAGGCTGTCGTTAAAAGGTCGGCGTCACCCTGCCGAGAAATTCGCGCTTACGACATAATTGCCGCGTCCTCTCGCGGCGACGCCTCGAAGCGGATTCGAACTCTCGGCACCGCATTTGCCTTCGCACTTCGAATTAAATCAACTAATTGGCTTTTGAAAAGAAGGATACCCTATTTTCCAAACGGAAGCTCGATGTCTTCCCGGTTTTTCTTTGCCCCGTCGATAAGAACCGTCTTGAATAGCTCGGCATCTTGTGTAGGCAGCATCCCTGCCCCGGTTCGAATACCCTCTTGCCACGCAGGCCCGCGCTCCCATGCTTCATTGTAGACGAGCGCCAATTCGGCAGATCGCCTTGTCTGCTGCAGCGCTTCAAAGAGCAGCGCAGCTTGACGAACGTCCTTCTCGCGCTTCGCCAGCCCCTGCCCGCCAATATGGCGGCGGCTGGCGACTATGAGCTTGTGGACCGCATATCGGGACGGATCAGGGACGACGACTGGGACACCGCTTCGATGGAGCAGCATCGTCCTGACGGGGTCCCGTATGAGGAAGTCGAGAAAGCGTATTGGATCCGCACTGGCGCCACCAAGGGCGGGCATCTTAGCCGGCTGGTCGATGTAGTCATCCGAACCACGGTTCGACGTCAGGAATTCAACCCGGTAGCCCTCGGCATTCTGAAAAGCCGACGAGGCCGCGGACCCGGATCGATGCGGAACTGGCCGGAAGCTGGCGTCGACGCCCTGCAGCAGCTCGACGATCGGAGGCAGACTGTCTTCTACCTCCCGACTGATGGCATAGTCTTGGGCGATGTCCGCATCGCCGGTCAGGATCGCAGCCATGGGAAGGCGGACGCCCAGTAGTCCTGAATAGCACTGAAAGGCCACCGTGCCGATGAGAACGCCCCGGAGCCGAAAAAGACCGCCATCGGCAAGGGCCTCGACGATGTCGCCCGACATCGCGTCAGGGGCGATCATGCCGCCTTCGCGGGTCAGGGTATTTACTAAGCGCCTGCGAGCGCGTAGATCGTCCTTGTCCCGCTTATGATCAGCTACGCGTTGCGCGATATCCGGATCATCAGCCGAACCGACGTAACGACGTTTCGTACCACCATGTCCATCCGGGATATCAAAGTACCAGTACTTGCGCCCCTTGATGGTCGCCGGGGTGAACCGACCTTCCGGAGGGAAATCGGCCGTCCAAGCGGCGTCGAGCGAGCGCTGGCCGAGCTCGGCGAGCATCGTCTGGTACATGAGGTCGATGGACTTCATTAGCTCGACTCCGGCGTTATACTGTTTTTCAAAAACAGCATAACCGGCGAGAGAACGGGGAACAAGATGGGATGTTTTTCTATCGCCTTGATGGGAACCGAACCGTAGACCAACCAACTATTGCCCTACAAAGATGAGAACAAACTACGTCTGGGAAAAGAAACCTTGGACGACCAGCGCAGCTGCGCCTCTGGTCCAGTAGTCACTTTGCCAATCCATGGTGAGCTCTGGCTTTGTCAGAGGAAACTGGCGCTCGAAACCGATGCGGATTGCATCTGTCAGTGGCGCACCGAAGCGAATTGCCTCTCCGCTTACGATCACCAATTCCGGATCGACGAATGCGGCCAGATTTGCAATCCGCTCGCCGATCTCACGGCCAACGCTTTCAAGGAATCCTACTGCGTCCGGATTTGACGCGGCGGCGGCAGTCGCAAGATCAGAGCCGTCTCCAATGCGCTGCCAGGTGTCGATGAGCGCAGGCTCGGAAAAACGCTCGCCCCAACTCGGTTTGTCGGCACCTTCGTGTGGGTCACGGCAAAATCCGATTTCCCCGGCCGCGAAACGTGCGCCTCTGATGATCTGTCCTTCATGGATCAAAGCTGCCCCAAGCCCGGTTCCGACAACGAACACGGCCATGGACCGATGCGTCCGGCCGTGGCCAAACAGTTGCTGCGCGATGGCATAGGCATTGACATCGTTGGCGATCCGAACCGGCACCCCGGTCGCCGATTCCACGATCGATGTGATCGGCAACATGTCCCAACCGAACCGGTGGGATTTCAAGCAAACCCCGCCCTCACTGTCGATCAACCCTGGCAGGCCCAAGCCCATGCCGATCAACTTCCCGCTCCGCTGAGCCTCATCAGGGACCAACTCCATGACAATCTCGCGGCAAGCGGCGGCGACGATGTCCGGTGCCGGTTCCGATATGACGACCGTCGCGGCTCGGATCGGATTGGTTGCCAGGTCCGTCAGAACGGCCTCGATGGAATGAGACATAATTTTCACGCCGATGGAAAGCCGGCTGGCATAGTCGATCTGAAGCGAAATAGGACGCCGCCCACCGGAGCTCTTCTGCTGTGGCCCTTCGTTGATCAGGCCTTCTTCGATCAACTCAGCAACAAGCATGGTGACTGCCGCGCCGGAGAGTCCCGTTGCCTGGGCAAGTTCCACCCGGCTCAACTTACCTTCGCGGCGCAATAGGTCGAGAAGGAAGCGGCCATTAGCCTTTCTTGCGCTGGTCGGGTCGCCTTTTCCGTGCATTGTCATCACCATTCTGATTGCCGTCGATCTCTCACGAATAGCAGGTTTTGCACAATATCAAACTTACTTCATTAAGTTAATTAAGTATTGCAATCGAATCCGACGGCTGCTATAGAACCCTTCAGGAGACGTAAATCGTGGGCGCAAGACGCCAACGGCATTCCGCGGCAGGCCGTTGGCCATGCCGTGCAAGGAGGATCAATTGAAGTTCAAAGTTTCAACCAGCCAGGCTTCCTGGGTGGACGGTGAATGCCGCCCTGCTGAAGGCCATGCCGATCTCACGGCACGCAACGTGCTGACACCGCACTTCCGTGGTTTCGGCGCATGCTTCAACGAGATCGGATGGATCGCCTTGCAGTCGATCGACGAGGTCAAGCGGCAAGCTGTCCTGGAACAGGTCTTCTCGCCTTCCGGCCTTGATTTCCACTACTGCCGCCTTCCGATCGGGGCGAGCGACTATGCAGAATGCTGGTACAGCCACAACGAAACGGATGGCGATTTTGCGATGGAGCATTTCTCCATCGACCGCGACAAACGCCGTCTGCTTCCCTACCTCGAAGCAGCAAGGAAAGCGCACGGCCGCGATTTCGACCTCTTCGCCTCCCCCTGGAGCCCGCCCACATGGCTCAAGGACCGTAAAGCCCATAATCACGGCCGCCTGATTTGGCATGACGCACACCGGAAGGCCTATGCGCTTTATCTTGCCCGGTTCCTGCAGGCATACAAGGCGCTAGGCGTCGATATCGACGCGCTGCACGTCCAGAACGAACCCGATTCCGACCAGAAGTTTCCATCCTGTTGCTGGAGCGGCGAGCGACTGCGCGACTTCATCCGCGATGATTTGGCACCGGTATTCCTGTCCGAAGGGGTAGATGCCGAAATCTGGCTGGGGACGATCGAGCGCGGGAGTTTCAATGACTGGATCGCGCCGACACTGCTGGATCCGGCCACGCGAGACATCATCGGCGGAATAGGCTTCCAATGGGCGGGCAAGGCCGCCGTCCAGCGTACCCGGCAGGCGGCACCAGATTTGCCGATCATTCAGACCGAGAACGAATGCGGCGATGGAAGAAACGAATGGGAATACGCCCATTATGTGTTCGACCTCATCCAGCATTATCTTTCGAACGGCGCGGAAGCCTACGTCTACTGGAACGCGGTGCTCGAAGCGGGCGGCGTGAGCACATGGGGCTGGCAGCAGAACAGTCTCTTCTGCGTCGATCCAGCCACAGGCGGCGTCACCGTCAATCCTGAATACCACCTTATGCGGCACCTCGCGGGCTTTGTCCGCCAGGGATCCTCGGTTCTCGAAACCGTCGGCACATGGGCCGCCCTCGCCATCATGTTTCGCACTGCTGACGGCGACGAAGTCGCAGTACTCCAAAACCCGCTGGCAAGCGAGCGCCACGTTCGCGTCGCGCTCGGCGGTTCGACCTGGGTTGTGCGCTTGCCCCCGAAATCCTTCGCAACCCTGACCAACCGGGCCTGACGGGACGATCCCCGCCAGCCCACACTTGAAGACAAACCCCTGTGGAGGAGAAAATGAAGAGACTGACCCTATCGACGACCGCGCTCGTTCTGGGCCTATTCGGTTTTATCCCGATAGCGCATGCCGAGGTGACGGTGAGAATCCTACGGGCGGAAACGACTCCGGCCGAGAAAGCCTTCAACGAAGAAGTCGCCAAGTCATACGAAGCCAAGCACCCTGGTGTGGACATCGTTTTCGAATACCTGGCGAACGAAGCCTATAAGCAGAAGCTGCCGACCTTGCTTCAATCCGACGCGAAGCCCGACGTGTTCTACAGTTGGGGCGGCGGCGTTCTCAAGGATCAGGCAGCTGCAGGTTTTCTGCAGGACATCAGTGCCCAGATGAACGGCGAATGGGCGAAGTCCCTGTCGCCGGCAGGCGTCAATGCCTTCACCATCGATGGCAAGGTATACGGCGTTCCGATCAACGCGAGCGACGTCGCGTTCTGGGTCAACAAGCCGCTGGCCACGAAAGCAGGCATCGATCCCGCTACGATCAAGACCTGGGACGATTTCCTCGATGCCGTCAAAAAGGCGAAGACCGCCGGGGTTACGCCGATCGTTGTCGGCGGCAAGGACAAGTGGCCGCTGCATTTCTACTACGGTTACCTCGCAGTTCGCGAAGCGGGTCAAAAGGGCTTCGCCGACGCCATGGCAGGCCACGGCGGCGGATTCCACGCAGCAGCCTTCGTAAAGGCAGGCGAGGAGTTCAAGCGCCTCGTCGATCTTCAGCCTTTCCAGGCTGGCTTCATGGACACGACCTTCGAACAGGCGTCAGGAATGTTCGGCGATGGGGGTGCGGTATTCCATCTGATGGGCGATTGGGATTATGCAACTTCGAAGCAGAACTCGGCCAGCGGCAAGGGCATACCGGATTCCGATCTCGCGCTTGTCCGGTTCCCTGCGGTCAAGGACGGTGCAGGCGCACCGACCGACACATTCGGCGGCATCAACGGCTGGGCCGTTGCCACGGGCGCGAAGCCCGAGGCGGTGGATTTCCTGAAGTTCTTCACCAGCAAGGAGATTCAGACCCAATCCGCCGCCAAGGGCTTCTTCATCCCGGTCGCGATCGGGGCAGAGAAGGGACTTACCAATCCGTTCAATGCGCAGATCTCCGCTGCTCTCGGCAAGTCCACTTTCCACCAGGTGTTCCTCGATCAGGCACTCGGAGCGGATGTCGGCGCAACATTCAACGACATGTCCGCAGACCTCGCCCAAGGCAACACGACGCCTGAGGATGCGGCAGCCGCGATCCAGGACGCCTGGGCCAATCGCTGACACTGCGGGCGGCCGAGGCAATGTCCCGGCCGCCCCAAAGTCCCCCAACCTGGAGATCAATGTCATGGAACATGATGTTTCAGTCGGGCCAGCCACGCGCTTTGCGATATGGCCGCGCCTCAGCGATGGCCGGCTTCCCGCCATCTTCGTAATGTTGCCCCCGGCTCTCGTCCTCTTCACGTTATTCGTGATCCTGCCGCTGCTGGACGCTGGCTACTACAGCTTCTTCAAATGGAATGGGTATGGTTCGCCGTCCGAGTTCGTCGGACTGCAGAATTACGCTCAGGTTCTTCATCATCCCATCTTCTACAGATCACTGCTCAACACGGTGATCGTCTTGGCGGTCTCACTCTGTGTGCAAATTCCGATGGCGCTTGGCCTGGCACTGCTGATCTATCGGAAAACCCCAACCAATACTGCGTTTCGATTGATATTCTTCGTGCCTTTCATCCTGGCTGAGATCGCGTCCGGGTTGATTTGGAGTTTCATCTTCGATGGCAAAGTTGGCCTGGCAGCCGGGCTTTTCCGCTACTTGGGGCTGGACCCCATATTCATCCTCGCGGACCAGAACTGGGCGTTCCTTGCGATCACGATCGTCGTTGTGTGGAAATATTTCGGCTTCCATATGATGATCTACATCGCCGCGTTGCAGGGTGTTCCCGAAGAGCTGGTCGAAGCCGCCAAGATAGAGGGTGCGGGTCGGGCGGCAGTCGTCCGCCACGTGCTGGTGCCTCAGATCAAGCCCGCCCTCGTGGTCAGCGGTTTCTTTGCGGTTGTTGGAGCGCTGCAGCTGTTTGACGTCGTGATGCCTTTGACAGGCGGCGGCCCATCCAATTCGACCCATACGATCGTTTCCTATCTCTACAACTTCGGCCTGGTCCGTCTGCGAATTGGTTATGGCAGTGCCGTGGGCGTGCTGTTGTTCCTGGCGGCGGTTGGCGTGGCGGTGCTCTACCAAACGCAACTCAACAAGGAGGTACGTCGATGAATGCGAACCAATATCTGGCACGTGCCGGCCGCTGGGCGGCACTTCTCGCCGCCTCAGCCTTTGTCCTTGTGCCGATGGTTGCCACCTTTCTCGGTGGCTTCAAGACCAATGGAGAACTCAGGGTCAATCCCTTCGGCATCCCGCAGGAGTGGCACTTCGAATTCTACTCGGACCTGGTCGTTGCGCCGCCCTTCTGGCGGTACATGGGCAATTCACTCCTTATCTCCTCGATTACGGTGGTGCTGACTCTGATCGTCGGAGCCGCGGCAGCCTATGTGTTCGCGCAGATCAGATTCTTCGGCGCGCGCTACCTTCAATCCTATCTGCTGCTTGGTCTGGTCTTTCCATTCGCAACGGCCATTCTGCCCCTGTTCATCAAGGTGAGGGACCTCGGACTTCTCGACTCCCCGTGGGCGGTGATCCTGCCGCAGACCGCCTTTGGATTGTCTCTCTCCATCCTGCTGTTCAAGACCTTTTTCGAACAGTTGCCGAAGGAGTTGTTCGAGGCTGCCTATGTGGAGGGATGCGGCTACATCCGGTTCTTCTGGCGATTTACGCTGCCGCTTTCGACACCCATTCTCGCGACGGTCGGCGTGTTCGCATTCGTCTCGAGCTGGAACAACTTCCTGCTGCCGCTGGTGGTCGTCAACTCACGCGACCTGTTCACCTGGCCGCTGGGGATGATGCAGTTCAGGGGAGAGTATCTCGTCGAGTGGAACAGGACCCTGGCGTTCATCACCCTGACGATCCTGCCGTCCATCGCCTTCTTCTTCGCCGCGCAGAAATACATCGTGGCAGGTCTGACCGGAGGAGCGGTCAAGGGTTGATGGTCGAAATGTAAACTTTGCCAATTGGAGGATATCGGCATGACTGACGTGACAATTCGTTCGCTGAACAAGACGTTCGGTGCCCTTGAGATAATCCCGGACCTCAACCTGAATGTGCCACATGGTTCGTTCACGGTTCTTGTGGGGCCATCCGGATGTGGAAAATCAACCCTGCTGAGAATGATCGCCGGACTTGAGCAGCCGACACGCGGCTCCATCTCCATCGGTGGCACCGATGTGACGCATGAGGAACCGTCGAAGCGCGGGATTTCGATGGTGTTTCAATCCTATGCACTCTTCCCGCACATGACGGTCGGACAGAATATCGATTTCGGCATGCGGCTGGCGAAAATGCCGAAGGAGGAGCGGGAGAAGAGAGTGGCCTATGCCGCGGGTGTGCTGAAGCTTGAGAAACTGCTCGATCGCAAGCCCTCGGCATTGTCAGGCGGCCAGCGCCAGCGCGTGGCGATCGGCAGGTCGATCGTCCGCGATCCCAAAGTATTTCTGTTCGACGAGCCTTTGTCGAACCTCGACGCGGCATTGCGCGGGCAAATGCGGGTCGAATTGGCCGAGCTTCATCAAAGGCTGAGAGCGACGATGATCTATGTGACGCACGACCAGGTTGAGGCGATGACACTGGCAGACCAGATCGTCGTCATGAATGCCGGCCGTATCGAACAGATCGGCGATCCGCTGACTCTTTATGAAAAGCCGGAAACCGAATTCGTCGCAACCTTCATTGGCTCGCCTAAAATGAACCTGATCAAGGGAGCCGCTGCGCAGGCGATGGGTGCGACGACGATTGGAGTACGGCCGGAGCATCTGGATGTTGGGGACGCCGGGAAGTGGAGAGCCGCTGTGAGAGTTGTGGAGAAGCTTGGGAACGAAGCGATCGCCTATTTGGATTCGGAAGTTGGCGACCTGACCCTGCGATTGGTCGGGACACCGGCACTGAAGCCGGGCGATCAGTTGAAGATGTCACCAAGGGACGGCCACGTGCATTACTTCGACCAGCAAGGTCGAAGGGTGGCCGGACCCTCCTCCTAGTCCGACCGCCGCGGGCGGCCTCGTCCCGATGACGAGCAAACTGAACAGCGCCTTACATACGCGGACGGGGTCGCTGTTCCGCGCCGAAAGAGGTCAAACATCAATGCTGAATCACATGCCGGTTTACCCCTGTCGCTTCAATTCGCTCAAAAAATTGGCTGTTTAGCAACTGAGCACCAGGGTGATCTTTATTTGGTATTGCGCAACGGCGTAGCCTCAGGCTACGCAGCCCTGGCAAACGATGCTACAGCGAGCAGGTTGCTTGCCGATAATCTTACGTTGTCGGTTATCGTTCCGGGATGAAGCGTAAAGCGACGTACTTCGATCAACGAGTTTTTCTTTTCTTGAGTCCGCAATCGTTGAGAAGCAGGTTCGTGATCGCAGGGGTATAGTTCTGTGTTGCAGCCTCATTTTTCAGCGTAAGCATCCGGCCTGGGCCGCCTTGCGAGAGGGGTCAATTTGTAACTGACTGTGCGTATTGACATCGATAAGGACAGTCAGCGGTTGGCACGGCTTGAGATCATCGACACGGGTCGGCGTCGTCGGTTTAGCAAAGAACTGAAGCTTCAGATCGTTACGGAGAGTTTTTCTGAGCCGGGATTGTGCGCGACGACTGCGCGGCGATACGGGATTTCGCGTTCACAGCTTTATGAGTGGCGCAGGCTTGCCCGGGCAGGAAAACTCGCTGTCGGCGGGTCTGTCGGAGGCTTCGTCCCTGCGTTTGTGCTGCCGGAGCCTGCGATGCCGGTCGAGGCCATGTGGTCGCCGGGCGGACGCATGGAAGTGGTGGTTGCGAACGGGCGTCATGTCATTGTCGATCGAGATGTCGATGTGGAGGCGCTGCTGCGGATTGTCCGCGGCCTGGAGGGATTGCGATGATCCCGATCCCGCCGGGCGTGCGGGTTTGGCTGGCGACAGGCTACACCGATATGCGGCGCGGCTTCCCGTCGCTGGCTTTGCAGGTGCAGGAAGTGTTGAAGCATGACCCTTTGGGCGGGCATTTGTTCTGCTTCAGGGGTCGCGGCGGCGATCTGATAAAATTGATTTGGCATGATGGTCAGGGGGCATGCCTATTTGTGAAAAAATTGGAACGCGGGCGGTTCATCTGGCCTTCTGCGGCCGATGGCGCAGTAGCGATCTCGTCGGCACAGCTTTCTTATCTGTTGTCCGGAATTGACTGGCGTCAGCCGCAGGAAACCTGGCGTCCGACGCGGGTTTGATCCCGTTTTGATATTGAATTTGCTGCGAATTCTGATTCAATGTCGGCATGACATCGCCGCCGTTTGCCCTTCCTTCAGACCTTGCCAGCGCGCACGCCGCGCTGCTGGCCGAACGCGAGGCGCGACTGCAAGCCGAGGCCGATGCGGCCAATGCGAAAGCGAAGCTGTCGAGCACCGAGGCGATAATTGCGCAGTTGCAATTGTTGATCGGAAAGTTGGAGCGCGAGAAGCACGGGCCGCGGCGCGAACGCACCGCACGGCTGATTGATCAACTGGAATTGCAGCTCGAAGAGCTTGTGGCTTCGGCGACAGAGGACGAGCTGGTCGCCGAAGCCGCGGCTGCCAGAACCCAGTCGGTGCGGCCCTTCACGCGCAAGCGGCCGGTGCGCAAGCCTTGGCCGGAGAATGTCGAACGTGAACGGGTCATCATCGCAGCGCCGGCGGTCTGCACTTGTTGCGGCGGCGCGCGGCTAGCCAAGCTGGGCGAGGATATAACCGAAACGCTGGAGGAGATTCCGCGCCGGTTCAAGGTGATCGAGACGGTGCGCGAAAAGTTCACCTGCCGCGATTGCGAGGCCATCAGCCAGTCTCCGGCTCCCTTCCATGCCACGCCGCGCGGCTTTCTCGGCCCCAACCTGCTGGCAACGATTGTGTTCGACAAGTTCGGACAGCACATCCCACTCAATCGTCAGAGCACGCGCTTCAAATGCGAAGACATCGAGCTTTCGACCCAGACGCTGGCCGATCAGGTCGGCCATGTCAGCTTCGCGCTCAAGCCACTCTTCGATCTGATCGAAGCGCACGTGTTTGGGGCCGACCGGCTGCACGGCGACGACACGACGATCCCGATCCTTGCGAAGGGCCAATGCACGACAGGGCGCATCTGGACCTATGTGCGCGACGACCGGCCGTTTGGTGGCCCTGCACCGCCGGCTGCGGTCTTCTACGCCTCCAGCGACCGGCGCGGCACCCATCCGCAAAAACACCTGGCGGAGTTCGGCGGGATACTCCAGGCCGACTGCTATAACGGCTTCAATCCGCTCTTCGACCGGACGAAGAAACAGATGCCGCTCACACCCGCCTTCTGCTTTGCGCATGCGCGCCGGAAGTTCTTCGAATTGGCCGACGTCGCCCGCAACGCCCGACGAGGCAAAAATGCTAAGCCGATCTCTCCCGTCGCCTTGGAGGCGGTCAAACGCATCGATGCGCTCTTTGCCATCGAGCGCGACATCAACGGCATGAGCGCCGACGAACGGCGTTCCGTGCGACAAGACAAGAGCAAGCCCGTTCTGGAGGAAATGGAGCGATGGCTGCAACAGGAGCGGAGCACTCTGTCGCGATCCTCCCCGCTGATCGAGCCGATCAACTACATGCTCTCGCGCTGGGCCGACTTTGCCCGCTATGTCGACGACGGCAGGATTTGCATGACCAACAACGCCGCTGAACGGGCGTTGCGCGGTGTGGCTTGCGGCAGAAAGTCATGGCTCTTCGCTGGTTCCGATCGCGGTGCAGACCGGGCCGCCGTCATGCTCACTCTCATCATCACTGCCCGTCTCAACGACGTCGACCCGAAGCTATGGCTCGCCGACATGCTTGCCCAAATCGCCGACATCCCGACGACACGCTTGCATGAATTGCTCCCATGGGAGTGGAAGGCGCGTCGCCAGGACGACAATCCGGTCAATCAGCAAGCTGCTTGAAGACACCCAGCATCATAAGCTCACTCTCAGCTCCGCGCGAGACTTCAACCCGCGGCCGCTCTCGGATGCTTACTTTTCAGCACCGGTAGAGGCCTACAGAATTCGGACAAGAACTTACGTCCGAGTTGGAGGCTTGGGAGGAGTCTGCTCGCAGATCCGAACGCGGTATAGCTCGAACACTTGCCACGGCATCGTAAACTTAACGGGCACGCGGCAGTCGTAGCCCGCTTGCACTATGACGGTTCATGCCCGAGCGATCTTTGCCCACAGGTTCATTGCCTCTGAACGCAATTCGCGATGATGGCTGGATGAGACGTCGTGTCGGGGGATGTGGAA
>NZ_JBFUFK010000098.1:0-8455 GCF_056403475.1 Rhizobium sp. P2_G9
GCCGACCCTTGCCCCGCTCTGCGCGCGATGCCATACAAAACCGTAAGGTCGGGACGAACAGGAAGGCCAACCCGTCGAACAAACAGGAAATCCCTAACTCATACCTTGACAGCAAAATCCTCATGTGAGGGGGGAGAAGACTCGCGGCGCGCTCCCTGCCTCAATTGGGGCTACGAGGGTGCGGCCGGGTTAGGCCCCTCCCCCTTGTGGGGGTCCGCAGGACGGGCCGAGACGAGTGGCTCGACCCTGAAAGTTGGGGCGGGGTCTTAGCGCCATATGCAATCGCTGCTGTGGCTGCCGGGGAAGATAGAGTTGCGGCCGGACGCACGGGCTACATTGGAGGACTGCCATGACCAAGATCGTTGACGACGCTGAGGCCTTTGCTTCCTCCGCACTTGCAGGATTCGCGCAGGTCTATGGACGCTATGTCAGGCTGGTCAAGGGCGGCGTCGTCCGCTCGACGAAGGTGCCTGAGGGTAAAGTCTCCATCATCGTGGGCGGCGGCTCCGGGCACTATCCGGCCTTCGCCGGCTATGTCGGCCCCGGCATGGCGGACGCGGCTGTGGCCGGCGAGATCTTCGCTTCGCCTTCGACGGCGGCGGTGGCGCGCGTCTGCCGCAATGCTCATTTCGGTGGCGGCATCATTCTCGGCTTTGGCAATTATGCGGGCGATGTGCTGAATTTCGGCGTCGCGGCCGAGCGTCTGCGGGCGGAAGGCATGGATGTACGCATCTTGACCGTCACCGACGATGTCGCCAGTGCACCGGCCGACAGGCAATTTCAGCGCCGGGGCATTGCCGGCGATTTCGTCGTCTTCAAGGTAGCGGGTGCCGCGGCCGAGGCTGGATTGCCGATCGATGAAGTCGAGCGGATCACCCGCCATGCCAATGCCCGAACCTTCTCCTTCGGTGTGGCCTTCGGCGGCTGCACGTTGCCCGGCGCCCGCGAGCCGCTGTTTACAGTGCTCAAGGGCATGATGGCGCTTGGCCTCGGCATTCACGGCGAGCCCGGCATCCGCGATGCTGAGATCGCCACGGCCAGCGAACTGGCGAAACTGCTGGTCGACACGGTGCTCGCCGAGCGTCCGGCCGGTGCGGCGCGCGCCGCCGTGCTGCTCAACGGCCTCGGCGCCACCAAATATGAAGAGCTCTTTGTGCTCTGGGGCGTCGTCGAGTCGCTGCTGCAGGCGCACGGCATCGACATCGTCCAGCCGGAAGTCGGCGAATATGTCACCAGCCTCGATATGCAGGGCTGCTCGCTCACCGTCATGTGGCTGGACGACGCGTTGGAACGGTTCTGGACTGCCCCGTGTGACACGCCGGTTTTCCGCCGCGGCGAGACGTTTCATACGGAGCCTGCCAATGTGACCACCGGACCGGACGATCCGGAGCCGACCTACCCAGCGGCGGCTGAAACGTCACAACGCTGCGCCGAATGCCTGTCCTCGATTCTCGACGCCATGGTTGCAGCGCTGACCGATGCAGAAGCCGAACTCGGCAGGATCGATGCCGTGGCCGGTGACGGCGATCACGGTCAGGGCATGCGCCGCGGTGCGACAGCGGCCCGTGACGCCATGCGACATGCCGTCGCCAAGGGTGCCGGCGCCCGGAGTTCACTGGCCGCGGCCGGCGATGCCTGGGCAGACAGGGCAGGCGGCACGTCGGGCGCCATTTGGGGCCTGCTGCTGCGCGCCTGGAGCGGAGCGTTTTCCGACGATCGCGAAATCGCGGCGGCCGAGGTCGTCGCGGGAGCCAGGCTGGCGCTCGACGATGTCATGCGTCTTGGTGGCGCAAAGCCCGGCGACAAGACGCTCGTCGATGCCTTCGTACCATTCGTCGAGGCGCTGGAAAGGACATTCGCCGGCGGCGAAACGCTCGACCGGGCATGGTACGTCGCCAGTGACGCCTGCGAGGCTGCTGCACAAGCGACAGTGCCGCTCAGGCCACGGCTTGGCCGGGCAAGACCGCTTGCGGAGCGCAGCATTGGTCATCCCGATGCTGGTGCCATTTCACTGTCGCTCATCGCCAGAACGGTGGGTCAGAAGCTGGGCTCGGTCCCGTCGGAATGAATATGCAGATCGGCAGGCTTGCGACGATCCGGGGGCAGCTCTACGCCGCGGGAGCGCTTGCCAATGCTCTTCTGGGACCGTCAGCAATGCGGCCGTGCTGCCTCAGCACCAGTGCCACCGCGCCCATGACCGTATCGTCATTGCCCAGGAACCGGGCGACGACGAAGCGTGGTGCGTGGACGCCGGGCGCATTTTCCGGCAACGGCAACGTATGGCGGGCAAAACTTCGCTCCAAGGGCTCCAGGAAGGGCTTTCCGATGGTCGCGAGCTTGCCGGCAATGATGAATAGCGGCGGATTGAGGATCGAAGAGGTGATTCCCATGCCCCATCCAGCCTTTTCCGCTGCGTCCTCGATCAGCCGCTTGTAGCCGAGACGGCCCTCGCGGGCGCGCTCGATGAACTGGTCGATGGTGACGGGCTGGCCACTGAAGGCTTCCGCATGGCGCGTCAGGTGAAAGCCGCCGACGAAGGTCTGGACGCAACCGCGATTGCCGCAGCGGCAAAGGCTGCCCTGCGGTTCCAGCACGATATGGCCGAACTCGGCGGCGGCACCGCTGATGCCGCGATAGACGACGCCGTCGCGCACGATGGCGCCGCCGACACCAAGGTCGAACTTATAGAGCACGAAATCCTTTTCGCCGACCGCCGCACCCCAGGTCATTTCCGCCAGCGCGCCGCAATGGCTTTCATTCTCGGCATGGAGCGGACAGTCGATGCGGCTTGAAAAAATCTCCGCCAGATCGACGCCGCCCCAGGTCGGCAGGACATCGCCGTTGAGCACTTTGCCGTCATAGCTCAGCGGTGCCGAGATCGCGAGGCCGACGCCGAGAAGGTCGCTGATTGTCAGGCCAAGGGAGGCGCATTGCGTGGTCAAGCTTTCCCTCACCTGATCGGCAGCTTCCTCCGGCGTGTAGTCGCGGCGGATCGGAATCCACACGTCCGACAGCACGGCATGGGTCAGGTCACAGATGACGATGCGGATCTCACCGAGCCCGAGCAGTACGCCGGCACAGCGCCCCGAGGCTGGGTTGAGAGAGAGCAGCTGCGAGGGACGGCCAAAGCCATTGGCCTTGACTTCGACGTCGATGACGATGTCGGCGTCGCGCAATTCGCTGACCACGGTGGAAACCGTGGAGCGGCCCAGGCCGGTCGGCCGGACGAGCTGACCGGCCGTCGCAGCACCGAGCGCCGCCAGCCCCCGCACGAGGCGGCCGGCCGGTGAATCCTGGTCAAGAAAGAGATTGTTGATGTTCTGCATCGGCTTGCCTCTCTCCCATCCTTCTTGCTCCTGCACGGCAACATGTCAACTTTTTTCCAAAAACGCAACGTCAGTCGTTTTGCGCTGCAAAAATTGCTCAAATAAAAATAAGTTCGCGAATAAACGCTGAATATAAGCGATATTAATTTCTAACGAGAAAAAAGTCATTGACAGTCAGCCGCGACTTTGGTTGATTGCGCCGCAGCGGCAGAGGACCGCTTCCTGGGAGGTTTTCATGATGGTGAAGAATGCTTTTGCCGCCACGCTATCGGCGCTGGCGATGACTGTGGGATTTGCGGCAGGCCCGGCGGCCGCCGACGAGCTGAAGGTGTGGACACTCACCTATGCCAACAATTCCGCCAATATCGGCTGGGACAATGTCATCAAGGGTTTTGAGGCCGCCAATCCGGGCATCACGGTGACGCGCGAAGGCCGTTCGGTCGACGAGCACAAGGCCGCCATGCGCGTCGCGGCCCAGTCCAGTCAGGGGCCGGACATTTATTTCATGTGGGCGGGCCTCGGCCTGGGCGGCGAATTCGTCAAGGCCGGCCTGTCGAAGCCGCTCGACGACGACTACAAGAAATACGATTGGGATAAGCACCTGCTCGGCACGGCCACCAGCTTCTCCAAGATCTATCCGGGCGGCCGCCACGGCGTGCCCTATACCTTCCACGGCGAAGCGATCTATTATAGCAAGGCGCTGTTTCAGAAAGCCGGCATCACCGCGATGCCCACGACTTATGACGAGTTGAAGGCCGATGCGAAGAAGCTGAAGGATGCCGGCATTGCGCCGATGACATTCGGCGGTACGGTCAATTGGCACCTGATGCGGCTGATGGACGTCATCCTCGAAGCCAAATGCGGTGTCGACAAGCACGACCAGTTGATGGACATGAAGCTCGATTGGTCGAAGGAGCCTTGCGCCACCGCGAGCTTCCAGGAGCTGAACGACTGGTCGCAGAACTATATCCTCAAGCCCTTCATGGGCATTGACAACAACCAGAGCTTCAACCTGTTCCTCGCAAATCGTGCGGCAATGATGCTGGAGGGCGACTGGTTGGTCGGCCAGCTGCGCGACGCCAAGCGCCTCGACGATTTCGACATCTTCCCGGTGCCGACCGGAACCGACCGTCTCTATGGCTTCGCCGAATATCTCTACGTCTCGACCAAGAGCGCACATGCCGACGCCGCGGCAAAATTCCTCGATTACATGCTCTCAGACAAGGTGCAGCAGGACAATCTCGGCGCCTTCGGCTCGATCTCGGTCAATGCCAATGTCAAATATGCCAATCTGTCGCCGCTTGACCAGAAGTGGCTGGATATCTTCGGCAAATACACGAAGATCTATATGAACGGCGACCAGGCCTTCCCGCTCGATGTGACGACCGAATACTGGCGCATCATCAACGAGGTGGCGTCCGGCAACATCAAGCCGGAAGATGCCGGCAAGACGCTGCAGACCTTTATCGGCAACAGAAGCTGAACCTCCCAAGGCTGGGTCTCTCGGGCGTGCCCGGGGGACCCTTTTTATCCCCGGGAACCACCATGTCCAAAGCGCGCACCTCTTTGCGGCCGGATCTGCAGGGCTATATCCTGCTGGCGCCGGCGCTGATCGTCTATCTCCTGTTTGCCCTCTATCCGATGCTGGACGTCATCCGCATGTCCTTCTCATCCTGGAACGGGCTGAGTGCGGAGAGCAAGTTCGTCGGTCTCACCAATTATCGCGCGGTGCTGACGCAGGACCCGGTGTTCTGGGGGGCATTGTGGAACACGCTGTGGTGGACGGGACTGGCGGTGATCGTGCCGAACATGATCAGCTTCGCGCTGGCCTTGGCGCTCAACCAGAACATTCCCGGCCGGTCCTCACTTCGGGTCGTCTTCTACCTGCCGGTGATCATTGCCTCAATCGCCGTCGCGACCATCTGGAAATGGATGTACGACCCGTTCTTCGGCCTGTTCAACAGTCTGCTGACCTCCTGGGGGTTGGACGGCTGGATCACGGATTGGCTGGGCGACAAGAAGGTCGCGCTCTGGTCCGTTTTCGCTGCCCATGTCTGGCAGTCGGTCGGCTTTTCCATGGTTCTGTTCCTCGCTGGGCTGCAGAGCGTCTCGACGACGCTGATCGAGGCGGCGCGCATCGACGGCGCTGGCCGCTTCGGCGTCTTCCGTTACGTCACTCTGCCGGCGCTCAAGCCGACACTCACCATCGTCTTCGTGCTGTCGCTGATCAATTCGCTCAAGGCTTTCGACATCGTCTACGGCATGACCGGCGGCGGGCCGGCGCAATCGACGCAGATGCTGGCCATGTGGGCCTATACCCAATCCATGCAGCTCGGCGATTTCGGTCGCGGCGCCGCCGTCTCCGTCATCCTGCTGGCGATCACGCTGGTGATCGTCGTGCCCTATATGCGCTGGATGTCGCATCGGCCGGAGGCGGCGCGATGAACCTGTTCTCCCAAGCCTTCCGCCCCATCGGCTCGAACCGGGTCGATCCGCTGCTCGTGGCGCTCTGGATTGCACTGATCCTGCTGGCGCTGATCTGGATCACGCCCTTCGTCTTCATCGTCTTCACCGCGTTGAAGACGAAGGCGGATGTGATGGGCGGGAGCGCATTCTCGCCGCCGACCGCGCTTGCGCTCGACAATTTCGTCTCAGCCTGGCAGCGGGGCAATTTCTCCACCACAGCCTTCAACGGCGTGGTGATCACGGTGATCAAGGTGCCGCTCGGCCTGTTCATCTCGGCCATGGCGGCCTATGCGCTGGCCAAGGTGCCGATGCGGTTCAGCCGCGTCTTCCTGGCACTCTGCGTCTTCGGCACCATGCTGCCGTTCCAGGTCATGCTGGCGCCGATCTTCCGTCAGGTAAACGCCTTTGGCCTGATCAATACCTATCCCGGCATCATCCTGCCCTATCTCGCCTTCGGCGTGCCCTACCAGGTGTTCATCCTCTACGGCTTCTTCGCCGCCGTGCCGAAGGAACTGTCCGAAGCGGCCCGCATCGACGGCGCGTCGCATTTCACCATCTTCCGGCGCATCTTCCTGCCGGTGTCACTGCCCGTGCTCTCGGCGCTGCTGATCCTCGATTTCGTCGCCACCTGGAATGAATTCGCCATGGCGCTGGTCATCCTGCAGGACCCGAAAATGTGGACACTGCCGCTCGGGCTGATGAATTTCCAGGGCCAGTTTCAGAGCAATTACGGCGAGCTCAATGCCGCCATCATCATGACCGTGCTCCCGGCGGCCATCGTCTATCTCATGTTCCAACGTTATTTCGTCGCCGGTCTGACGTCCGGGGCGGTCAAGGAATGATCATGACCCATCTTTACGATATTTTCGAACTGCGCCTGAAAGCGAGGGCCAGGGGCAATCCCTATCACGACGTCAAGCTCCATGCGCATTTCAGGCAGGGCAATCGGACGGTGCGTGTCACCGGCTTCCACGATGGCGGCGAGGATTATGTCATCCGCTTCATGCCAGACACGCTGGGTGCCTGGACCTATCTGACATCCTCGAATGTCGATGAACTCGACGGCAATGCCGGCGAACTGATCGTGATCGCGGCGCGCGAAAACGTGCATGGCTCTGTCCATGTCCGCAACCGCTTCCATTTCGCCTATGCAGACGGTACGCCCTACTACCCGTTCGGCACGACCTGCTATGCCTGGACACACCAGCCGTTCGACATGCAGGAGAAGACGCTCGAAAGCCTTGCCGTGAGCGGCTTCAACAAGATCCGCATGGCGGTCTTTCCCAAGGATTATCCGTTCAACACCAACGAGCCGCTGCAATCCGTCTTCATGGAAAAAGAGGGTGGCGGTATCGATTTCGACCGGCCCAATCCGGCCGCTTTCCGGCATCTGGAAAAGCAGATCGGCCGGCTCGCAGACCTCGGCATCGAGGCGGACCTGATCCTCTTCCACCCCTATGACCGCTGGGGCTATGCGCGGATGACCGAGGCGCAGAATCTCGCCTATGTCGAATATATCGCTGCCCGCCTTTCGGCCTTTCGCAATGTCTGGTGGGCGCTGGCCAACGAATATGACTTCCTGCTCGACACGATCCCGGTCGAGACCTGGGACCGCTTCTGCCATATCCTGGAAGAGAACGATCCGGCACAGCATCTCCGGTCGATCCACAATGGCGACCAGAACATGAATTTCGACCATCGCAAGCCTTGGATCTCCCATGTCTGTATCCAGAACTGGGACGTCAAGCGCACGCCGGAATGGCGCAATGCCTACGGAAAGCCGGTGGTCAACGACGAGCCGGAATATGAAGGCAATATCATCTACAACTGGGGCAACATCACCGCCCAGGAACTGGTGCACCGCTTCTGGATCACAGTGACGCGCGGCGGCTATGCCGGCCACGGCGAAACCTATACCGACCCGAACGACCTGATCTGGTGGGCCAAGGGCGGCACGTTGCATGGCGAAAGCTGGAAACGGATCAATTTTCTGCTCAAGCTGATGCAGGAAGACAAGCTCGAAGGCCTGGAGCCGCTCGGCAGCAACGATCAATGGCCGTGGAGCCGCGTGTCCGGTGCCCGCGATCTCGGCGGCAAGGTCACCTATATCTATTTCGGCGAACATCAGCCGAGCCAGTGGACCACCGGCCTGCCGACCGAGCTCGGCAAATATGACGTCGATCTGATCGATACCTGGAACATGACGGTGGTGCCGGCCAGGCGCATCGCTCCCTTCGTTCCCTATCCGCAGCGGCATGGCAGCGTCACCCGCGGCGGCAAGGCCGATGCGGCTTTCGGAGTCGAACTGCCGGGTCGCCCCCATCTTGCACTGCGCGTGCGCAAACTCGACTGAGGTAAACTATGGCGTCCGTCGAAATCTCCAATGTCAAGAAGTCCTATGGCTCCATCGCCGTCATGCACGGTGTCGATGTCCCGATCGGTGACGGCGAATTCGTCATCCTCGTCGGCCCGTCCGGCTGCGGCAAGTCAACGCTGCTGAGGATGATCGCCGGCCTGGAAACGGTGACCGCCGGCGACATCGCCATCGACGGACGGCGTGTCAACGACCTGGAGCCCAAGGATCGCGACATCGCCATGGTGTTCCAGAACTATGCGCTCTATCCACAGATGACGGTGGCGCAGAATATGGGCTTTGCGTTGGA
>NZ_JBFUFK010000099.1:0-8199 GCF_056403475.1 Rhizobium sp. P2_G9
CGCAAACTGAGAGGAAAGCGGAAATAGAGCCACACAGCATGCGCGATGATCTCAGCGGGAAAGCGATGGCGGCGGTACAGCGGATCACGATTTGTCATGGCCCATGATCGCACATCGAATTCCAAATTCCGTTAAGTTGACGATGCCCTTGGAACCATCGGTTCCACCTACACGTTACTAGCGCTCAACGTGTAACGGGTATTTTATGTCGCATCGAATCCTGATTGTTGAAGATGAGTCTCTCGTAGCCATGGAGCTTGAGGCAACGCTCGATGACATGGGTCACCAGGGCGTGGGCATTGCAGCTGATTCTGGGACTGCGTTGAGGCTGGTCGAGAAAGCCCCAGAGATCGCGTTGGTTGACATCAATCTGCGTGACGGCCCCACGGGCATTGCGCTCGGAGCGCGACTTTCGCAGGACTTCGGCTTGAACGTGCTTTACGTCACCGTTAATCCGAAGTCGCTCGGTGACGGTGTGCCCGGGACTATCGGCGTCCTGCCGAAACCGTACACTGCCGAGGATGGCGAGGCTGCGCTGAATTTGGTGACCAAATCCGGGCAAGCCCCGGCGCCGATGAAAGTATTTGCGCGACGCGCAACTGGCTAAGGGCGTCGCAAGCTCGAGACCGAGCATCGCAGCGTCATATGCAGGCCCTCAGGCATCCATTTCCGCTCGATGCTCCCGCCCAAGTGGCTCTCCGAGCTGATGGTCGCTAATTTCGTTCCGAAGCCCTGGCGGCTGGGCTCTCCGATAATTGGAGGTCCGCCGCGCTCGATCCACTCGATCTGGCATTCCTCCCCAGCCACAGTCGCAAAAATGGCAATCTGTCCGTCGGGCGCACTGAGCGCCCCATATTTTGAGGCATTCGTGGCGAGTTCGTGAAAGATCAATGCCAAGGGTGTCGCCGAGCGGTCGTCGATTTTGATTTCATCCCCGGTTATCTGTATCCGGTGTTCATCCAGCGCCGGATAGGGTTTCAGGATTTCTCGCATTAGATCTGTCAGAGTCGTATCGCCGGTAACTGGCTTGGAGTCTTCGCTGTGAGGGCGAGCAAAGTCGTGGGCGCGGCCCAGCGCGGCCAGCCGGTGTTGAATATCGGTGGCAAACTGCCGGCTTTCGGGAAACCGCCGCGCGGATAGCCCAATCAGGCCGTTGATAATGGCAAATATGTTTTTGATCCGGTGGCTAAGTTCATGGCTCAGAAGCGCTAAACTCTCCGACAGCTCTTTGGCTTCGTGGATATCAGTACACGTGCCGTACCAGCGAACAATTTCGCCTTCCAGGTTACGCATAGCCAATGCGCGGCCTAGAACCCAGCGGTATTCGCCGGAATGGTGGCGAAGACGATACTCGATCTCGTAAGGCGCGCCGGTCGCAAGAGAGGCTCGCCATACCTCCCAGGCCCGTGCTTGGTCGTCCGGATGGAACAGCCCATTCCAGCCTTCACCATCCGTGCTACCCACTGGCCTGCCGGTAAACTCGTACCACCTGGCATTATAGTAATCATGATAGCCATCAGGAAGCGTCGACCAGACGACCTGAGGCATGGAATCAGCCAGAGTACGAAAGCGTGCCTCATTCTGTCGAGCGTCCTCGAGCAGCCGTTCGATCTCGATGTCAGCAGATTTTAGGTCAGTAACGTCGCGTGAGATCGACATCAGGTGGCTCGGCTTGCCCAGCTCCCCACCAAGTGGGATAACTTCTACGTCCCAGAACCTTGGATTACCCGCCATCGTGTCGGCAAAAGCCGAGAACCGGGCGCTTTTGCCTTTGCGTGCGCTTTCAACCGCTTGCTTTGCTACTGCGTGACCCTCGCCCTGCCAGAAGTGCGACCAAGGGCTGTAGCGTATGATGTTGAAGTCCGAGACTTCCATCGCCCTCTGCCCGCTTTCGCTCATGAACAGCAGGCGACCCTGGAGATCCAGAATCGTGATACAGTCATTGCTGGTTGCCAGCACGGCGGTCAGAACAGTGTTCGAGTCAATGTCGGGAAAGGGGGAGGTAAAGGATGGATTGGACGCCTTGCCGGCTTCAGACGCCGCAGGATTGAAATCGGTCATTTTGCTCCGTTTATCGCGTCCGCGCATTTAAACTGAGCCATGCTAAGATTTAGCGGCATTGGCTCTTTCTATTGCGCGGGCGGTCCAATCGCAAACGAAAAGAGGCGGGCTCCGGTTTACATTCTGCTTCAGACCGCACCCGAGACAGGCGACCGGTTGATTTTCGAGCCAATAACCCCTTATTGCCCGCTTTTGTTCCGTTCATGCAGCCTTCACATCCAATCGCCATCCGCTATCGCCATTCTGACAACGCATTTTCGAGGACTAGCGTGAGAGAACTGTAAATGCTCGAATGTTCGTGCGTTAGCGTACCTGCGACAAGGTTTATAGGCGATCGCTTTTCCAGGCCATTCCCAGCTCAAGCGTATCCAGTATCGCGTTGGTGTGGCAGTCCTCAAAAGTGCTACTTCGCGGGCGAACGCTTGCTAATGCAACTTCAACTCCCCCGAAACCTGCCGCCATTCGTGCGGACCGACCAGTCTTTTGTGCGTGTACCTGACGGAATGCAGCGGACCGTCCAGCTTGTCTTCCCAGAACTCGAGGAACCTGCGCATTTCTGGAAATTCGGGGGCGAGGTCGTACTGCTGCCAGACGTAAGTCTGCAGCACGGACCCGAAATCGGGCATGCGGTAGAGGATGTGGGCGGTGGTGATGCCGTAGCCTTCGAGCTGAAGTTCAAAATCGGACTTAGTCTGCATGCCTTGGTCTCCATTTCGATGACCAGAAAAATTTGCCGCCAAGGGCGAACTCCGTCAACAGAAAACCAACGACGGGCAGAGATTATTGTTCCTCATCAGCCCGTTAGCAGCAATGGCGCAAGAGTGCTAATTTTTTCTCGGCGGCTCTTGAAATCCAAAAAATGCAAAACCAGATTTTTCGTCGCCGGACGCTCAGGGGAGTTCGGCACCCCGTTCCGGAATGGTCATCCAGTCCGACGGAGGGGAGTTCAACTTGTTTGTCCAGGAGGAAAACATGAAGTTCCGACCGCTGCATGATCGCGTCGTCATCCGCCGCATCGAGTCCGAGGAGAAGACCAAGGGTGGCATCATCATTCCCGATACAGCCAAGGAAAAGCCGCAGGAAGGTGAAGTCGTCGCCGTCGGTCCCGGTGCTCGCGACGAGCAGGGGCAGGTCGTGGCGCTCGACCTCAAGGCGGGAGACCGCGTTCTGTTCGGAAAATGGTCAGGCACCGAGATCAAGGTCGACGGCGAGGACCTGCTGATCATGAAGGAATCCGACATAATGGGCGTCATCGAAGCCCAGATCGAGCAGAAGAAGGCCGCTTAAGGCCTGTTTCAGTCATAACCAACTGCCTATGAAGGAGTGAACCATGGCTGCGAAAGAAGTCAAATTCAACACGGAAGCCCGCGAGAAGATGCTGCGCGGCGTCGACATCCTTGCAAATGCGGTGAAGGTGACTCTCGGTCCCAAGGGCCGCAATGTCGTGATCGACAAGTCGTTTGGCGCGCCGCGCATTACCAAGGACGGCGTTTCGGTCGCCAAGGAGATCGAACTCGAAGACAAGTTCGAGAACATGGGCGCGCAGATGCTGCGCGAGGTCGCCTCGAAGACCAATGATCTCGCCGGTGATGGAACCACGACCGCAACGGTTCTTGCCCAGGCCATCGTCAAGGAAGGTGCAAAGGCCGTCGCGTCGGGCATGAACCCGATGGACCTCAAGCGTGGCATCGACATCGCCGTCGACGCCGTCGTCAAGGAACTCAAGGCCAACGCCCGCAAGATTTCCAAGAACGAGGAGATCGCACAGGTCGGAACTATCTCGGCCAATGGCGATGCCGAGATCGGCCGCTACCTTGCGGAAGCGATGGAGAAGGTCGGCAATGAGGGGGTGATCACCGTCGAGGAAGCCAAGACCGCCGAAACCGAACTCGAAGTCGTCGAAGGCATGCAGTTCGACCGTGGGTACCTCAGCCCGTACTTCGTGACGAACCAGGACAAGATGAGGGTCGAACTCGAAGACCCGTATATCCTGCTCCACGAGAAGAAGCTCTCCAATCTCCAGGCCATGCTGCCGGTGTTGGAGGCGGTGGTGCAATCGGGCAAGCCGCTCGTCATCATCGCGGAAGACGTGGAAGGCGAAGCGCTTGCGACGCTGGTGGTCAACAAGCTGCGCGGCGGGCTCAAGGTCGCAGCCGTCAAGGCTCCGGGCTTCGGCGACCGCCGCAAGGCAATGCTCGAGGACATCGCCATCCTGACGGGCGGCACGGTGATCTCGGAAGACCTCGGCATTAAGCTCGAGAACGTGACGCTGCAGATGCTCGGCCGCGCCAAGAAGGTGGCGATCGACAAGGACAATACAACCGTCATCGATGGCGCTGGCTCGAAGGCGGAGATCGAAGGTCGCACGACCCAAATCCGCGCCCAGATCGAGGACACAACGTCGGACTACGACCGGGAGAAGCTGCAGGAGCGCCTTGCCAAGCTCGCCGGCGGCGTCGCTGTCATCCGCGTCGGCGGCTCCACCGAAGTAGAGGTCAAGGAGAAGAAGGACCGCGTCGACGACGCACTGCACGCGACGCGAGCAGCGGTTGAGGAAGGCGTCCTTCCGGGCGGCGGTGTCGCCTTGCTCCGCGCCGTTAAGGCGTTGGAGAATCTCGCAACCGCTAATCCAGACCAGCGCGTCGGTGTCGACATAGTTCGCCGCGCGATCGAAGCACCGGTTCGCCAGATCGCCGAGAACGCCGGTGCCGAAGGCTCGGTCATCGTCGGCAAGCTGCGCGAGCAGTCCGCGTTCTCGTGGGGCTGGAACGCCCAGACCAACGAGTTCGGCGATCTCTACGCACAAGGCGTGATCGATCCGGCAAAGGTCGTGCGCACGGCGCTCCAGGACGCTGCGTCGGTGGCGGGGTTGCTGGTGACAACCGAGGCAATGATCGCCGAAAAGCCCAAGAAGGACAAGGTTCCGGCCGTACCCGCCGGCGCGGATATGGACTTCTGACATGAGATCGGCGGCACGCCAAAGCGGCGTGCCGCTGGTAAACCGTCGGTCGCCTATTAAGGGGCCGACATCACCGGGACAATGTCCCTTCCATGTTGCTTACGAGGATATGGCTATGAGAACTGAATTCGACTTCGCGCCACTCTACCGTTCAAGCGTCGGCTTCGACCGGGTCTTCAATTTGCTCAACAATGCCCAGCGGCTCCAGAGCACCGAGGCATGGCCGCCCTACAACATCATACGCAAGGGCGAGGATGCCTATTCGATCGAGATTGCCGTCGCGGGCTTTGCGATGGGCGACCTTGACATCACCCAGGAACGCAACGTTCTGGTGGTGAAGGGCGGAGCGGCGCAGAAGAAGGATGGCGAATACCTGCACCGCGGCATCAGCGCCCAGTCGTTCGAGCGGCGTTTCGAGCTGGCGGATCATGTCCGCGTCGAAGGGGCCTCGCTCGCAAACGGTCTGCTCAAGATCACGCTCAAGCGCGAAATCCCTGAACAGGCCAAGCCCCGCCGCATCGAGATCGGCAACGGTTCGCCCAAGAACGAGCCGCTTCAGATCGAAGGCGACAGGCAGGCTGCGTGAGGCGAGCACATGCGCAAGCAACCCAAATCGTTCATCGTGGAAGTGAAGCGGCGTCGCGGCTCGACCACGTCCGCTGCCACCAAGTCGGGCTGGCTTCTTCGGTCCGTCCAAAAGTTGGCCGGAGATCGGCCCTTGCGCAGCGGAGACGTGAAGCCCGCATAGTGAACCGAGCAAAACACACGCGCCCAGAGGCGTGGAAAGTGGCCGTGCGGTGTGGTTCCGCGCGGCCGTCCCGATCCATAGACTGATTAGCCGTGGAGCGAAGAAATGAGAAAGGAACCTGAAAACACAACTTTCACCAACGAAGCGACGGCCGCCATCACCGTTTCGCAACTGCTCAACCCGGCGGCGTATTTCGATCATCCCCGGGACGTGCTCTCCGCCACCCATCTCGATAAAGACGAGAAGCGAGCCATCCTTGCCTCGTGGGCGTCTGACTTGCACGCCGTCGAGTCCATTCCAGCGCTGCGCTACTATCCCGGCACCAGACATGCCGTCTCCTATGACGAAATCCTTCGCGCGTTGAATGCTCTGGACCAGCGGGTTGATGTCGTCTCCGGAGACGGCGTCGTTGCAAGAGGGTCGAGACGGCCGCGCTGGCCGCTGGCCAGGCGACGCAGCAGATTGTGGAGCGCGCCATGAGATCAGCGCTCAGGGCGCTTGAAAACGGCGGTTCGTCCGAACCGAGGACGAGTGGTCCTCGTGGCGAACACCCAAGCTCCGGGGAGCCGTTTGGCTTGCCGGCCCCGAGGATGCGGAGGAGTACGCACAGGCTCTCTCGCGGATCGGGCCCGTGCGGCTATGGAGGCATTGCATTCCATCTCGGTTGGGGAGCGTCGCGGGCCAGCGCCGCCGAGACGATCCTGAGGCAGGCCGGAAGGCTTTCCTATGACAATGCTGGACGCGCGAGGCTTCGCGAACTATGACCCCGAACGAAATGACGGACGAGCAGGTGCTTGACGCTTGGCACGTTGCCAGAATGGCCCACCTTTACATCAAGGGAGAGGGCGCAATGGCACGGACGGCGTTGATGCTGAAGGCCGAGGCAGTGGCGATACGTCGCTTTGGTGTCGGGGAGCACCGGGAGGTATATCGAAGGCGCTATCCCGAGGCGGAATAGGCAGCCGCATTAATTTCGAAGAAGCGCATTTTGGTTGCATGGCTGATCGCTACCTCGCGGCAAATCAGCAGTAGGCCCGCCTCGTCGCGCCCCTTGAAATAAACGCCTTTTGGGCGTGCGAAAAATGCGGCCTTTCAGCGACCTCCAATTTTTCCCTGCGAGGGAATGCACCAGAAAACGCTGACCAAAATTTGTCAGTTTTGAAGGGGGCGCCCTGGTAGCAAAGACGCTGGTAGTTAGGGATCGCGAGGGAGCTAGATGTAGCACCTTGTCGATTAGCCAAGTGAATCCCCGAGAGAATATTCAGCGACACAGGAATGTGACCTGTATTACAGAAATACCAAGACGGGGCACTATCCCATTCGCCATGCAATCTACGCCAGTTCTGAGAAAGAGATTAAGATCACTAGCTTTTGGAATTGGAGCGATGGGCAAGGTCGCTCGCAAAATACAGAGGGTAATTACGGGCTTTATAAAATGTGAGTATTTCCATATGTTTGCTGAATTCACCCAGACCTTGAGGTCAAGTAGCGACGTGCGCCAGCAGGCGGTCCCGCATCACCGCTCCCATGGCCCAGCTGGTCGAGCAGCCAGGGAACACAGTCTCGGCCTGACCAGGCGCCGCGCCAAAAAGACCGCGGCTGCCATCAATTCAACGCGCATCGGACGAAAAGCGGGACACGCCCCGGCGATGGGTGATCGACCAAAGATCGACGGGGTCGTCACACCGGTTCGGTAAAACCCCAGGATTTGGCGGGCCAGCCACTCCTTCTCGGCAGCGGATTTCCCGCACCAGGGCTGCGCTACGATCGAGCGAAATGGCACTGTAAACTTAATGATCGCGCGACAGTCGTAGCCCGCTTGCGTCACGACGGTTCACATCCGCGCGATTCTCGCCCAGAGGTTCATCGCCTCTGAACGCAGTTCACGATGATGGCTGGATGAGATGTCGTGGCGGGGGATGTAAAACAGATTGGCGATCGGATCATGGATTGAGACGAAGTTGTCAGTGATCATCACTCTCGGCGCCCGCCCTTGGCTCTTCAACAGCTTGCGCATCACGCGCTTGGCCGCCTTGGCATTGCGGCGGCTTTGCACAAGAACCTCCAGGACGAAACCGTCCTGATCGACGGCGCGCCAGAGCCAGTGCTTCTTGCCGCCGATCGAAACGACGGCTTCGTCGAGGTGCCACTTGTCGCCCAGCCGGCCGGCTGAGCGGCGGCGGATCTCGCTGGCGAAGGCGCGGCCGAATTTCTCTGCCCACAACCGGAACGTCTGATGCGAGACAATAATCCCTCGTGCGGCCAGCATGTCCTCGACCATCCGCAAACTGAGAGGAAAGCGGAAATAGAGCCACACAGCATGCGCGATGATCTCAGCGGGAAAGCGATGGCGGCGGTACAGCGGATCACGATTTGTCATGGCCCATGATCGCACATCGAATTCCAAATTCCGTTAAGTTGACGATGCCCT
>NZ_JBFUFK010000100.1:0-7694 GCF_056403475.1 Rhizobium sp. P2_G9
ACCGTGATCGATGTCGGCATCAACCGCGTCGCCGATGTCGGCATCAACCGCGTCGCCGCGCCGGAAAAAGGCGAAGGCAAGTCCAAGCTTGTCGGCGATTGCGACTTCGCCTCCTGCGAGCCCGTGGCCGGCGCGATYACGCCGGTGCCGAAGGGCGTCGGCCCGATGACCATCGCCATGCTGATGGCCAACACGGTCATCGCCGCCCATCGCAAGGCCGGCAAGGCTGTACCCAAGTTCTGAATTCGGGCACCAGACCGCGCGGCAGGGATGCCTGATCGATCATTTTGCCCTCCTTTGGGTGGCCGTCCGACGATCACAAGCGCGGACCCGACAAGCCCGTGCCTCAGAAATGAGGGCCGCCTTCGCGCCCGTTAGCTAACGGCCGGGGAGCAATCCTTCGGCCGTCTTGTTATTTGCCTGTCGCTCATCATGCGTCTGAACGTCTCACTCTCGCCTGCGA
This sequence comes from Rhizobium sp. P2_G9, assembly GCF_056403475.1. NCBI lineage: Bacteria > Pseudomonadati > Pseudomonadota > Alphaproteobacteria > Hyphomicrobiales > Rhizobiaceae > Rhizobium > Rhizobium sp. P2_G9. Next base: position 464 of record NZ_JBFUFK010000100.1, read on the forward strand.
CCAGCCCAGGACAAGCCTCGAAGCGCCTAGATCGTCTATCGAATGTTCGACGCTCTCTTGTCAGGGATAGGCTCCCATGAATTCTTCGGCCGTCGCCGCTTCTCCGTCGCTTCAAGCCGTGCTGGCACAGGCCGTAAGCCTGATGGATGCCGGCAGGGAAACCGAAGCAGCAGCCGCGCTGCTGTCCATACCGCAGAGCGTACGCGCGCATCCAGTCGCCAGCAGCACGCTGGCCTATCTGCTTCTCACGACCAATCGATCGCATGAGGCGATTGGCTGGTTCGAAGCAGTGCTCGTCCTCAAACCGGGAGATGCACAGGCGCTTTCAGGACTCGGCATGGCCTGCCAGGCAACTGCCGATATGGCGCGCGCGGCGGAATGCTACGATGCGGCCCTGACTGTCCGAGGCGATGACGCTGGACTCTGGTATCATCTGGGGTCCGTGCTCTTCGAGCTCGGGCGGTTTCGCGACTCGCTTCTGTGCCTCGACCGGTCGATCCAACTTCAAGGAAATTACGCGCTCGCCCACACCAGGCGTAGCGCCGTGCTCGACGCGACAGGCGATCTTCCTGGTGCTGTCGCCGCGGCGGTCCGCGCTTGCGAGATTTCGCCGGATGTCGATGCGCTGCTGCAACTCGGCAATCTCCTATCGAAGCAGAATACGTCCGAAAGTGCGATTGCCATCTACGATATGGTCCTGTCGCAGGAGCCGAGCAATTTCTGCAGTCTCTGCAACAAGGCCCATGCACTGAAACAGGCGGAACGCGAGGACGAGGCACTCGCCCATGTGCGCGCCGCGCTTGAGATCGAGCCTGACAATTGCGAGGCGCTGCTGCTCTGCGGCACACTCCAACATGGGCTTGGACAGGGCGATGCCGCGATCGCGACGCTCACCCGCGTCGCCGAACAGGGGCCGGCACGTCGCCACAAAGCGACCCGCAGCCCGGCTCGCTTCAAGGCGCTGCTGCTCTTCTCCCCGCTTGCCGGCAATACGCCCTATGAAGACCTGATCATCAATGGCGGCTACGATGCCGATGTCGTTCTCGTCCTGCCCGGCTACAACTACGATCCGGCCGAACTCGACGCTGGCGCCGATGTCATCGTCAACCTCGTGTCGGATGCCGATCTCGGCCGCGAGATCATCGGTCCGCTCGCCGTTTTCGCCGACCGGCTGACAAAGCCCGTCGTCAACCATCCGCGGCTGATCCTGCCCACCGACCGCGCCTCTATCGCGGAACGGCTTAAGGACCTGCCAGGCGCAGTTATGCCGGCCACCACGCGCATCGCAGCGCCTGCGCTCGCCGCCCAGATGCGAACAGGTGCCGATATCGCCTTGCCGGTGATCGTTCGCCATGCGGGTACCCATGGTGGAGATCGCATGGAGCTTTTGCATTCGCAGCATGAGATTCTCGCTTTCGCTGAAGAGGCGGGCGAGGAAGCGCTCTATCTCACGGATTATGTCGACTATAGCTCGCCGGACGGCCTCTTCCGCAAGTATCGGTTCATCTTTGCCGGCAACGAGATTCTTCCCTATCATCTGGCGGTCGGCGACGGCTGGAAGGTGCATCACGCGTCAACCCGCATGGCGGAATTCGAATGGATGCGCGCCGAGGAAGCTGCCTTCCTGGACGCACCTGAACGCAGATTCGGGCCACAGGCGATGGCGACGCTCGACGCCATCCGGCGCCGCATCGGTCTCGACTATTTCGGTATCGACTGCGCGCTCGATCGCGAAGGCCGGGTGCTGGTGTTCGAGGTCAACGCCTCGATGTTGATTCACCTGCATAATGAAGGTTTTGACTACAAGACGCCGCACGTCATGCGCATCAAGGCAGCTTTCGAAGAGATGTTGGCGCGGCGGGTGGCGGACGGTGTCGCCGAGGAGCAAGTCGTGACCAAACGTACCGTGTCGGGTGGCAGGTCCGGTTAGAGGATAAAATCGCCCTTCACGATATTGGTGAAATGGTCGAATTCGATCTGGAAATCGGCCTTCTTGTCACCGTCAAGGTCGCCCTCGATCATCGCCGTTGCATGGCTCTTGTCGATCACGACATGCAGTTCGCCGGCATCGCCGCTGAATTTCTTCGCTCCGATGAAGCTGAATTTATCGTTCCCCGTGTCAGGGTGCAGCGCCGAGAGGTCGATCTTGTCCTCGTGCGAGATGAAGACGTCGATCATGTCGTGCTGCTTGCCAGCACTATCGGAGGTTTTTTGATAGACGAATGTGTCTTGATCGGCACCACCGGTGAGCATATCGGCGCCACCCCGGCCGACGAGCGTGTCCTTGCCTGCGCCACCGAAAAACGTATTGGCTTTGGTGTCACCCAGCAGCTTGTCGTCATGCAAGGAACCGTCGACCTCCTCGATATTCAGCAGCTTGACGGTGGTTCCCTTAAAGAGTGTCGTCTTGCCTGCGAGATCCACCGTCGTTCCGAACGGAAACCACGATTGGTTCTCTCCCTTGAGGAGCGAGAACGTATCGTAGCCCTTGCCGCCATCGATGGTCGATGCCCCCTTCGCCAAGATGGGCAGTGAATTATAGGCGTCGATATGGTCATCACCGCCACCCATATCGACCTTATCGCTGCCGCCGTCGATCATCAGAACATCATCGCCGTTGCCAAAGGTCACGGTGTCATCGCCGCCGGTGCCGACGAAACGGTTGATTTCGTGGAATACAGATTTCTTGTAGGTCAGTTCCCAGCCGATGCCGGAGAAGAAGTCCACCAGTGAGTCGGCGTTGTCGAATGTCGCGTCGTCGATCGCCGTCGTCAGGTCGGCAAAGTTCAACTGGAGTCCGCTCACGGTGATATCGAGGCCACCGTCCTGGAAAGTGAAGCTGATGCTGCTGACCGTGCCGCTCTGCTGATCGAGATCGGTCCCCGATGCCACGACAGTGCAGACATAACCTGCGTGGTTGATGTCAGTGGTGCCGGTTGCCGAACCCTTGTCGTTGGAGACTTCCAGGGCATCCACATCCCGCAATATGAAAATCAAATCCTGACTGAATTCGAGTCCATTCGCATCTGCATATGGACCGACATCGACTTTGGCCATGGTGTTTCCTCCCGGACTGCGCTTTATTGTCGCATGATGGATGACCGGTATACGAAGCGGTATCCCCCGATCGGGGGACCGGAAGGATTTTTAGAACGCGTCGACTGTGGAATTTCGCCTCCGCCCTTCCTTTTTGATCATTGGTCGCTATTTTCGCGGCAAATCATTATCAGGACCATGGATATGCCAGCCGATCTGAACCGCCTCTCCGCCACCATCGCCGCCGAGATCAACGCCCGGCCCCAGCAAGTGACGGCCGCCGTTGGGTTGATCGACGAAGGCGCGACCATTCCCTTCATCGCTCGTTACCGCAAGGAAGTGACCGGCGGGCTGGACGATACCCAGCTCCGCACGTTGTCGGAGCGGCTGGTCTATCTGCGCGAGATGGAGGCGCGGCGCGATACGATCCTCGATTCTATCCTGACCCAGGGCAAAATGACCGATGAGCTCAAGGTGAAAATCCTGCAGGCCGACACGAAGGCTACGCTCGAGGATATCTATCTGCCCTACAAGCCCAAGCGCCGCACCCGCGCCCAGATCGCCCGCGAGCGTGGCTTGCAAGGTCTCGTCGACGCCATCCTCGCCAATCGTTCGGCCGAGCCGACAAAGCTGGCCGAAGGTTTCGTCAAGGACGAGGTGGCCGATGTAAAGACTGCGCTCGAGGGCGCGCGCGATATCATTGCCGAAGATCTTTCGGAAAATGCCGATCTGCTGGGCCGGCTGCGTGGCTATATGCAGGGCAAGTCGATGCTGGTCGCCAAGGTCGCCGATGCCAAGAAGGAAGCGGCGGAGAAGTTCTCCGACTATTTCGACCACAAGGAGCCGTGGTCGAAAGTGCCGAGCCATCGCGCGCTCGCCATGCTGCGCGGCTGGAACGAGGAAGTGCTCAGCGTCACCATCGAAACCGATGCGGATGACCCTTCCCCAGTGAAGCCGGCAGAAGCCATTGTCGCTGCAGCGCTCGAGCCACGGACGTCCGGGGCAGGCGATCAATGGCTGAAGGATGTGGCCGGCTGGGCCTGGCGCGTGAAGCTCAATTCATCGCTGTCCTTGGAACTCATCCGTGACATGAAGGAGCGGGCCGAGGAAGAAGCGATCCGCGTCTTCGCCCGCAATCTCAAGGACCTGCTGCTTGCCGCTCCTGCCGGCACACGCACCGCCATGGGCCTGGACCCCGGCATCCGGACCGGCGTGAAAGTCGCGGTGGTCGACCAGACCGGCAAGGTCCTGGACACCGCGACTGTCTATCCCTTCCCGCCGAAGAACGATGTCATGGGCGCGCAAGCCGAACTGGCTTCCCTGATCCGCAAGCACCATGTCGACCTGATCGCCATCGGCAACGGCACGGCAAGCCGCGAGACGGAAAAGCTCGCCGCCGACCTGATCGCCAAGCTGCCGGCGCCGAAACCGACCAAGGTGATCGTCTCCGAAGCCGGCGCTTCGGTCTATTCGGCGTCGGAACTCGCCGCAAAGGAATTTCCGCAGCTCGACGTGTCGCTGCGCGGCGCCGTGTCGATCGCCCGCCGTCTGCAGGATCCGCTTGCCGAACTGGTCAAGATCGAGCCGAAATCGATCGGTGTCGGGCAGTATCAGCACGATGTCGACCAGGCAAAACTCGGCCGCTCGCTGGATGGCGTCGTAGAAGATGCGGTGAATGCCGTCGGCGTCGACCTCAACACGGCGTCGGCACCGCTCTTGTCACGCGTCTCCGGCCTCAACAATACGCTGGCGACGCAGATCGTTACCTACCGCGACGAGAACGGCGCCTTCAAGAGCCGGCAGGAATTGTTGAAAGTGCCAAGGCTCGGGGCGCGGACTTTTGAGCAATGTGCCGGCTTTCTGCGCATTGCCGGCGGCAAGGAGCCGCTCGATGCGTCTTCCGTGCATCCGGAAGCCTATGACGTGGCGCGAAAGATCGTCGCCGCCTGCGGCCGCGACCTGCGTACCCTGATGGGCGATAGTGCGGCGCTGAAGAAAGTGGATCCGCGTCAGTTCATCAGCGAGAAATTCGGCCTGCCGACGGTAAAGGACATCATCGCCGAACTGGAAAAGCCGGGCCGCGACCCACGCCCGGAATTCAAGACCGCGACCTTTGCCGAGGGCATCAACGAGATCAGCGACCTCAGGCCCGGCATGATGCTGGAAGGCACGGTGACCAATGTCGCCGCCTTCGGCGCCTTCGTCGATATCGGCGTACACCAGGACGGTCTGGTGCATGTCTCTGAACTCGCCGACCGCTTCGTCAAGGACCCGCATGAGGTGGTCAAGGCAGGCGACATCGTCAAGGTGCGGGTGGTCGAGGTCGATCCGAAACGCAAGCGTATCGCGCTCTCGATGAAGAAGGAAGCAAGCGGGCCGAGGGAGCCGCGCGAGGATCGCAACCGCGGTAATAGTGGCGGGAACGTCAAGCAGAGCCCGAAGCCGCAGGCGCCAAGCCAAGGCGCATTCGGGGCAGCCTTGGCCGAGGCGATGAAGCGGAAATGATGCGTTGACGAGGAGCGCCAGCACTCCTAATTTTCTGACAATTCGGGGGCGGTGATCGGAATGCGGCGCGCGACAGTCGGATCAATCATTGCCTTGGTCTTGTTGGCCGTGCTCGCTATGGCCATGCAAAAGACCGAGGACAAAAAAGTGCAGGCAGCTGTGGCCTGCCAGAGCGAGCTCGTCCTGATCGATTATTGGAAGAGCTTGGATCTCATTAGCGAGGTCAAGCACGACGGCAACGACTTGGTTGTGGAAGTGGATTATCGGGGCTGGAGCAAACTGCCGCGTCCGCTTCAGCTCCAGATCGGCAAGGCCGCCTACTGCCCGATCGCGAAAGCCGGCAAGGGCGGCGCGGCCCGCATAGAGTCAGATCACGAGCTAGCTCGGGTCGAAAACGGGAAGTGGTCGAGCAAGCAGTTCCCTGAATAGTGCTAACGGCGGGCAGGGCTGACGAAATGTCATAAAAGAAGCGAATCTTGGACGAGTTAAGTCGCATTGTTTAAAGTGCTGTCGTTGGAGGGCTGGTGAGCATTCGTTTTGAAACATGGGGCAGAATTGGCAAACTCGGCGTGCTCGTGATCCTCGCTCTCTCCTTTCGGCCTTGGGAGGCCCACCACACGGAAACGACGGCGCCAACCCCATGCCAGGATGAGAATGCGGTCATTGATCATTGGACCGGCATCAATCTGATCCGGCACATGCAGCAAAGTGGCAAAAACCTGGACTTCTTTGTCTATGATAAAGCGTGGGCGGCGTTGCCCCGCTCCACACAGGTCCAGATCGGCAATGCCGCCTATTGCCACGTCGCCCTCGACGGCAAAGGCGGCGTTGCTCGCATCGATGACCTGAAGGGCAAAGAGCTTGCTCGCGTCGCCGACGGCAAGTGGATCAGCTGGCAGTTTCCGGAATAGTTTGCATTCATTTCGTGAAGCGAGATCAGGCTGCGTCCAACATCGGAACGATCCCGAGAACGCAACTCCGCAAGATCCGTCAGGCGCCGCAAAATCCCCCGAGTTATGTGTGGATCGCCACGGAGGACAGGATGAAAAAGCCGACGATCGAACATTATCATGCCCGGATGCAGCGGGTGATCGACTATATCGACGATCATCTCGACGAGGGTCTCGACCTCGACAGGCTGAGCGATCTGTCGGCGTTTTCGAAGTATCATTTCCACCGGCAGTTCACCGCCATCTTCGGCATTCCGGTACATCGCTATGTCCATCTCTGCCGCATGAAGCATGCTTCGTTCCGGCTAGCCTTTCGCGATAATCACCGGATCACCGATATCGGCCTGGATGCCGGCTATGAAGCGTCGGAGGCGTTTGCGCGCGCATTCCGCCAATGTTTCGGGCAAGCCCCTTCCCGCTTCCGGAAATCCCCCGATTGGGCTTCGTGGCTCCAAACCCTGAAATCACTCGATCAAGCACGGAGCACATTCATGCCCAGACAATTTCTGCTTAGCGATGTCGATATCGTCGAACTCGAAGCCCGCCACATTGCCTGCATGCCCCATCACGGCGATCCCGCCAAGATTGGCGATACGGTCCAGGCCTTCATTGCCTTGAACCGCCCCGGCTTTGCCGGAGACCCCAACTCGTGAGAAGTAGGGTCTATGACAAGCAAGACGACGAACAAATTTTCCCCTGAAGTCCGCGCCCGCGCCGTTCGAATGGTGTCGGAACATGAG
>NZ_JBFUFK010000101.1:0-7613 GCF_056403475.1 Rhizobium sp. P2_G9
AAAGAAATCTCGTCGAACGCTTCTTCAATAAGCTCAAACAATATCGAGCTATGGCAACACGTTACGACAAGAACCCAGCCAATTTCCTTGCCGCCGCCAAAATCATTGCTACCCGCATCTGGATCAACGCGTTATGAGTCTACGGCCTAAAAACAAGGGCAGAATAGAAAGGCAGGCAGTCCAGATCGCGTATTGCGCAAGTCGCCATGAGGCCTGTCAGCACGCGGTCTGAGCACTCCTCGGTTTCGGGAGAACGGCATGCGCAAAGGCGAAGAGGTAAGATAAAGCGCGCGACTTGGCTTCGTACATATGCGAAGCACGCTACGCGCTATCGGCTGGCAGGCTCCTCGTTTCACGTCAAGTAGGGGCTTTTTACCCTGCGGGGCACAATATTGTGCGTTGCAATGTCGCCTTATTTAGGCTTTACCTAACCATGTTCGGTCCGATCGCCTCACACGGGAGAGCAGTCGATTCGAACGGCCTAAGTGCCGGACCACGACAGCTTTCGAGGCTGCCTCATCGGAGAATGAGCGCGCCTAAGTCATGGTCGGATGCCAGTATCATGGGAGGTTTTTTTGAACAGGCCGCTGGGATGGTGTCCTAGCGTGTCAAGATGCGACCTAAATATGCTCAGACCAAGTCTGGCTGTATAACAAGGAGCTCGTGATGGAGTGTGTACAGATCCGATCGAATCTTATTGCCTCGGCCGCGTACTACAGGAGCACTCAGAGATTATGTGTCTGGTTCCATTCCGGTTCTTCGGTCTGGCATGAAAATGTACCGGATGGCGTATTTAAGAACCTCCATGAAGCAGAGTCGCCCGGCATATATTACACGAACTATATTCGGCGACATGCCGTGAAAGAGCCGAAGAAGCGCCGCAGCTTCGGCACGTTGACGAAATCGCTCGCCTTCGCATCAATGCTTCTCGCCGCATCTGGTGCCCTATATGCGGGATCGAATTCACATCAGGCTGCTTCTGCCGAAACGCGACAGCAGCTTGACTGAGGGAATTCAGGCCAACTGGGATGGCGCCGACAGGGACTGAAGTCCGCGGATGTCCGGTCACCAGAGGTCCTACTGGATAGATAAAAGCGCGGCATCTCCATGCCGCGCTTTTTTTGTTCAGGACTTTTTCCAGAGCCGTGTCAGCGACGCAGCACTCAGTCACGTTTCGCGCCGCTCAAGCAGGCAAGAGCGGTGCGTGCAGTGGTGTAGTGGTTCGACACGTCGTTGCTGGTATGTTTATCGCTCGGGAGGATTGCCGAGCGCCTCGCCTTCAAAAGGCGGAACTGTTGAACAGTTCGTTGGTAATCGTGCCGAAGATGATCTTGATGTCCAACCACAGCGAAAAGTTCTCGACGTAGCGCAGATCTGCAGCGATACGCGCCCGCGATTTTGTGGTCGTATCGGTGGGGCCCCGCCAGCCGCGCATTTGCGCCAGTCCGGTAATTCCAGGCCGCATAAGATGGCGCCAGTGATAGTGAGGCACGAGTTCTTCGTACAACATGCCCGCTGCCTTCATGCCGACGGCATGGCATCGCGGCCCGACCAGGGACATATCCCCCTTCAGCACGTTGAACAGTTGCGGCAACTCGTCGACACTGKTCTTGCGAAGGAACGCACCAACCCGCGTGATGCGCGCGTCTCCGGCGACAGTCTGCTGCACGCCCGACCTGTCTCCCTTGTCGTTGAACATCGACCGGAACTTATAGACGGTGMTCAGTCTGCCGCCCTGGCCCCAGCGCGTCTGCCGGAAAATCGCAGGTCCGGGGCTTTCGAGCTTGATCAGCAGAGCGCATGTCGCGAGGAACGGCGCAAGAGCCACGAGCGCGGCGCCGGAAACCACAATATCCAGCAGCCGCTTCAGGATCAGCTGGCTTTTTCGGGAAAAATTCCCTTGCGCAGCATTCTCGGTCGAAAGAACTTCGAGAAAGCTGAGGGTTCCTTCCAGATGAGGCATTCGTATCCCCTTCGAGTTCATTGATGGCGACGAGCATGGTCAATATTCGCAGGTGCGAACAATTTAAATTAAACTGACGGAAATTTCCAGTACGATCTGCCGCATATAGTCAATTGATGTGACGAATTATGGCAACGTGTTGAAATAAAAAGAAATTTTGTTAGATTTCGAATTGGCGTATCGGCGACCCGGCGAGGAGGAATGGTCTTGAAAGCGTCCAAGCCGAAGGTCCGCACTGTGCTCGAAAATGACAAAAATGTTAAAGTTTGCTGCACTGCGGTATGAAATGTGTATCCGATCAGAGCATTTGAGACCACTGCTGTTAATACAGAAGATACCGTGAAAAGCATTGCGTTGCCGCCGCATGGCAGACGCCGCTCATTGTTCTTGCCGTCTATCATAAGCGAGCTGTGCGCAAGCTGTTCTCGCGCTGGTAAATTGGATCGATTGGCTTTAATACATCGCCCGAATACGCCCAGGATACGAACAATGGTATCGGACTACCGTCGCTTGAGTGCTGATCCATCCCGTGGAGAATCGATCTCTACGGGCAGATCGTTTGTACCGAATTTCCTTCGCTGGGTCTTATATTTCGCACTCTTCCTCATCTTGCTGCCATCAGGCTCCGTCAATTTCGTTCAGTTGCACCATATAGCCATCGTCATCTACGGTCTGGCGGCTGTGGCTGCCATTCTCGCCCCTCTGTCGTCGGTGGTGAAAGTTCCTTTGTGGACAGCGATTGCCGTCGCAACACTGCTTATTGTTTGGACAGGTGTTCAGACAATCGATCTTGGCGGGATGTCATTGGTGAACCCGCTTTGGGGCGACGTGCAGGCAATCTATGGTGAAAGTCAGAGCTACATCTCAGTTGCGCCCGGTGATTCGCGCGCGGCACTGATTGCGGCGCTGTTGCCCTTTGCCGTCTTCGTTTCGGCGCTTCTCCTATGCAGCAGTGACTACGCTGCGTTTAATCTCATCCGGGCGATCACGGCGACGGGGATTGCCATCACGATATTCGGCCTTTTGCAGTTCTACCTCGCGCCGAATATGCTGATGTTCGACGAGAAGAAATTTTACCTCCATGACCTGACAACGGTATTCGTCAATCGTAACACCGCGGCCACCTATCTGGGCTTGATCCTGATTCTCACGATCGGCCTCGCATATCATTATGTCCAGGCGGCAGGTTTCAGGAGTTTTGTCGCGTGGCTTCTAAAGGCGCCGAGCCGCACCCGGACCAAGGACGCGTTTCTTGCAATTGCGCTCCTGATCGCCGCAGGGTTCGAATTTGCAGCCCTCATATTGACCCAGTCGCGAGGCGGGGCAGCGTCGACATTCGTTTCCATTCTGCTGCTGGTCATCATTCTCGGTCTGTCAGAGGGTGTGACAGGTCGGTCGCGGACGAGCCAGCAGGCATCCACCGGAAGGCTCGTCAGACTGCTCTACCTGCTGGCCGTCGTCGGTGGGCTCCTGATGCTGGTTCTTCTATTCACCGGCGTTCTTATGTTCCGCACGCTGACGCTCGGCGGGGATGATCTGCGGTTCTGCTTCTTTCCAAGCCTCCTCGTAATGGCGCAACACTTCTGGCCGACCGGCGCCGGTCTTGGGACTTTCGCGGACGTCTACCCTGCCTTCCGCAATCCGGCCTGCGGCATGGACGGAGTGCTTCTCCTGGCGCATAATTTTTACCTGGAAGGCGTGATCACCGTCGGCCTTCCCTTTGTCGTCATGCTTCTGGCGGTGGTTGGTACATTGCTTGTCATCCTCGTGAAGGGCGTGCGCATACGAAGACGCCTGCGCTGGATTCCGGCGTCGGGCCTTGCCGTGCTGCTGCTGCAACTGGTCCACAATACGGTTGACTTCTCGATACAAAATCCCGGCGTAGCGGCGGTGTTCGCTGCATTCATRGGCGCCGTGGTCGCGGTGTCCTTTGGTCATCAACGCGGAGCAGGGGATTATGCAAAACCGCCGACCCGACAATGGACGCAATCGAGGTGAAGCATTTGTTTACCAGTTTTCGTAAAGGGGCGTCGCCGCAAGGCGGTTTGGAAGTTCTCTCCCGCCTGCTGTAATTGTTTCGTAATCGGTGTTGCAGCAGGGTAAACGCGGACGATGGGATTAGACTGTCTATGTTCAGGGTTTTTTCGGATAATACTTCGAGCGCGCGCACGCCTCGCGGTATAGGCCGGGGTAATTCACGATCGGATAAGCGGGCTGAGCTTCCGACGCTTGGTGATGAAAAAGCAAGCCGAATGAAGACGTTGCATTCCTGCAACAGGCTGCCGATTTGTGATGAGGCCTTTCGGCAGTTAACCATCTTTTACTATCGTCACAAAATGAGTCATATGCAACGAAGTCTGCAGAAATTCGAAGGGAACGGGCTGTGTATGATATGCGACAAACTCTTTCGGGGCGCAGCCGTATGATCAAGTTTTACCTGAGGTGCTCCGTTGCAGTTGCGGCGTCGGTCGCCATGACGTCATGCACCGTGCTGCCCACCTCCGGGCCGGCGCATCGAGCCATCGAGCGTCAGGCAACCACCAAGTTTACCGCGCTGAACAAGAAGGTCGGCATCGATTATGCACTGGTCGATATCACAAAGCAGGTCGCGACCTATTTCGATTATTCGATCCTGAATTCGCTTGAGAAGGGCTTCGGTGGCGGCAGGGGTAGTGCGCCGCTCACGCCGCTCGGGATCGGTGACGTGGTTGAGGTTACGATCTTCGAAGCGCAGGCCGGTGGCCTCTTCATCCCTGACGATGCGGGAGCTCGTCCCGGCAACTACATTACGCTGCCGGCACAGACGGTCGACAGGAATGGAACGATTTCCGTTCCCTATGCGGGCGCGATCCGGGCCGCGGGTCGCCCCGTTGGCGAAGTTCAGACCGATATCGAAAAGCGCCTTGCCAACCGCGCTATCGAACCCCAGGTGGTCATCACCACGACCGCCAGCCGATCGACCAATATCTCCGTGCTTGGCGACGTCAACGCCCCGGCACAACTTGAACTCAGCCCTGCCGGCGAGCGCGTCTTGGATGTCATCGCTCGTGCGGGCGGTCTGACTGCTTCCCAGTACGAAACCTATGTAACGGTTGAACGTCACGGCCGCGAGGGAACGGTTCTTTTCCGCACTCTGATCGACAATCCCCGCGAAAACATCTTCGTCCATCCCGGCGATACCGTTTACGTCAACCGCGAGCGTCGCACCTATCTGGTGTTTGGCGCGACGCAGCAGGCTGGGCGTATCGACTTTGACGACTCGAACCTGACCTTGGGAGAGGCGATCGCAAAAACCGGTGGCCTGGTCGACGAGCGTGCCGATCCGGCGCAGGTTTTCCTTTATCGCATGGTGCCGCGTGAGACCCTGGCCAAGATGGGCGTGGATGTGAGCCACTTTACCGGCGTCGCGGTTCCTACGGTTTTCAAGGCAAATATGCGTGACCCGGCGATATTCTTCGCGATCCAGCAGTTCAAGATGAAGGACAAGGACATCATCTACGTCGGCAATGCCGACGCGGTCGAGTTCACCAAGTTCCTGAACCTTGTCTACAACACTTCGGTGACCGCCGCCGCGGTGCCCGAAAATGCGGACAGCGCCAAAAATGCCATCGAGGATTTGGGCAATTAACGCGTAAGCCGCAAGCAGCAACGCTTCGAACATCTCGATCTGATACGCAGCTGTTCCGCAGGGGCTCGCCCCTGCGTAACAGCTGAGTACATTCGTCCATGCGTGTCCGGTAACCGTTGGCGCTGGCGGCCGCTAAGCTGGTCGAGATCGACAGCTTTTGCTCGCGGGTTCTTACCTGCCCGTCTTCTATACTCTGTCTGATGTCTCATTTGTGGACATCTGTCCCACTCGGGATCGCTGCTTTATCTGCGATATCTCTAAAATACACCCAACCACGTCGATTCCTGATGTTTTTCCATGCAGGCACGCTGTCGCGTAAACTATATTTTTCGATGGTTTGGCGGCAATATTGTGGGGTCGATAGGAATATGTTAAGCATAAACAACGTAAACGATGTGTCGGAAATGAGACTGGCGATGTTAAAAAAATACTACGTTCCTGGTGTAGCGTTCGTTCTTGGCGCGTTTTGTTCAGTCGCGTTTGCCGGCACCGCGGCAGCCGAGCAGTCGTCCAAACCCGTCAAGGCAGTCGTCTGCCTTGCGCCGGCGAAGAAGCTTTCAGACGCCGACATAAGTGCGTTCCTGAATGCGCCGGGGTCTCTCCTGACTGACAACGAAGCAGGCGGTTTGCCCCTCATCACCCGTGTGCGCGAGCTTGCCGAGTCAAGCAGCGACACGTTTGCAAAACTCAGCGCATTGACCAAGACTGCCAATGGTCTCCAGCGCGCGGCGATTGCAGCGGGCCTTGCCAATGTCGTCCACGACTGCGGCCTGATCGGCGGTGACGACGCACAGAACTATGTGCTCTCCATCCAGACATTCGTGGCTGGTTTCGGTGATCCGGCATTTGCTTCGACCTTCCAGACGGCCTCCAAGGAGATCAACGTCGCATCTGTCGGTCCGGGCGCTGGGCCAGGATCTCTCGGGGGAGGCGACACGTCCACAGGTCAGGACCCGAAAAACACCAACACCTATCATGCGAAGGATGGCCCGTTGCCGACGACAACAGGAACCTATTCGTTCGGTTCCACCAATCCGTTCAGCGGCACCGCGGACATCCTGAGCCCGATCTAAAGCTTTCAATCGCTTGGCCCATCTGGTAGCAAACTGATATTGCAGTCAGATGGGCTTGCCGCGTGTCACCGGAACCAATGCCGAGACAACATCTTGCGAACGACCAGCCGCGATCGGCTTTTTCCTTACGCCTCGCCGCAGGAATAATGCTGCCGCGCTGGTTTGCGGCTTGTGTGTTTGCTGCATTCGCGGTCTATGCCGTGAATTTGAGCGTGCAAGACGAACGGCACGGGGTGATGCTCGCGGTCGCAGCAGCCTTCGACTTTGGAACGACAGTGCCTCCGGCGGTATTGAAAACGCAGGCGGACTCTATCCTCGCCGAATCGTTCGACGTGGATTGCCGAGGGGACATCCTGCGGCCGGCGCTGACGATCCTGCTGCACCGGCTTGATAGTTTGAATATCGTTCGCGACTATGACGAATGGGCCAACGTCCATATGGCCGTGGAATCATTCACCCAGCGGATGATTCGATGCCGGCCCGCCGATGGCAATGCCTGGCTGCGGGAAGCGGTCATCTCAAGCCATATTGCGGAGGATGCGCCGAGTCTCAAGCAAAAGCTTACACTCGCTCAGGCGCTCATGCCCTATGAAGCCGAACAAGTCATAGCCCGCGTGACCTTTATGAAGGGGCTGTCGCCCTATGCCCTGGTCGTCTGTGGCGATATCGCTCGCGCGGATATCGAGGCCATTCTGCGCTACGGCAGCGAGCGCCTGCAGGCGGCCCTGAGCGGCAACAACATGTCCGCAAGTTTTGCCGTGTTGGTTGACAGTGTTCGGTCGAAAGTCAAGCAACCGTCCAGCTAGTACCTCTGCACAGAGGATTTGACGGTTTGGTTTGGCTGCAATGTTGGCAGGCAGTTGTGGTGGATGAGTAGTTCGACACTGCGTGCGATGCGTGGCTGCCTGCGGATCAGGCCGTTGCTTTCGAGCGTGAGCAGCATCTGGTG
>NZ_JBFUFK010000102.1:0-7225 GCF_056403475.1 Rhizobium sp. P2_G9
GGCGCGCGCCAACGTTCGCAAGGCCCGGCGCGCAAGGCCCGGCGCAGGCCTTCGCCATGCATCCACTCCGCCGGCAGCCAGCCGCAACCGGGTTTGAGCACGGCCTCTCCTGCCTCCAGCGACTGGCGTGCAATCCAGAACGGATCGATCTGGCGATCGAGTTTCGGGCTGATCTCAGCGAGGGACAACGGTGCCAGACGTGCCGAGACGAAGAAGCCGGAGCCCGGCCGCGAGCGGATGACACCGTCCGCCGCCAGCCGTTCATAGGCCTCGACGACGGTCGAGGTCGACACCCGCATGCTGGCGGCCAGCGCCCGGACCGATGGCAGCCGGTCGCCCGGCATGAACCGTCTGGCGGCGATGCCGCTCTCGATTGCTGCCATGACAGCTTCGATACGGGTGCCGGTCGACGCAACAGGTCTGTCCATCTGTATTGCTTTCGTGTGCATAACAGTTTTCTGGAATTGTAATGCACTGTCGCTGGATTTGCCAGGTGATTCCATGCGATCCCGATGCAAAATCGAGGATGCGACATGGATGAATCGACCAAGGGCTGGATTAATGGATTTTTGGGTGTGCTGATCTTCAGCGGCTCGCTGCCGGCAACGCGCCTGGCGGTGGCGGATTTCAATCCGGTCTTCCTCACCGTCGCCCGCGCCGCCATTGCCGGCGTCCTGGCGCTCGCCATGCTGATGGTTTTGAGGGCGAAACGGCCGGATCCCGGCGATCTTGTCCCGCTGCTCGTCACCGCGTCCGGCGTGGTGATCGGCTTTCCGCTGCTGACGGCGCTGGCGCTCAGGCACATCACCTCGGCGCATTCGATCGTCTTCATCGGCCTGTTGCCGCTGTCGACGGCGATTTTCGGCGTGCTGCGCGGCGGCGAGCGGCCGAAGCCGGTCTTCTGGCTGTTTTCCGGCCTCGGCAGTGCCTTTGTCGTCGGCTTTGCGCTGCTGCAGGGCGTCAGCGCCGCACCGCTCGGCGATCTGCTGATGCTGGCGGCCATCGTGGTCTGCGGGCTGGGCTATGCGGAAGGCGGACGCCTGTCGCGCAAGCTGGGCGGCTGGCAGGTGATTTCCTGGGCGCTGGTTCTGTCGCTGCCGGTCATGCTGGTGCTCGCGCTGATGACCATGCCGCCATCCTTCGGATCGATCGGCCAAAGCGCCTGGCTCGGCCTCGCCTATGTGGCACTGTTCAGCATGCTGATCGGCTTCATCTTCTGGTATCGCGGCCTGGCGCAGGGCGGCATCGCCGCCGTCGGCCAGTTGCAATTGCTGCAGCCGTTCTTCGGCCTGGCGCTCGCGGCGCTGTTGCTGCATGAACAGGTCAGCGGCCTGATGCTGGTGGCGACGCTGGGTGTCGTCGCCTGCGTGGCCGGAGCGCGGCGGTTCGCACGCTAAAGCCCGCTGCTCAGTGGGTTTCCGAATCTGCCGGCTTGTCCTTGATCTCCGGGATCGGCAGATCGTCTGAAACCGCCGTGGTGTCAGCGCTTGCCTGGTGTTCCGGCTTGGCCTCGGCATCGGCCGGTTTTTCCGCCGGCTTGTCCGAGGATCCGCCAAGGCCAACCAGGCTCAGCATGCTGTCGAGGAAAGACTGTTCCTTCTTCGGCGGAGCGTCTTTTGCGGCGTGGTCCTTCGCATCGGCCTTGTCGTCGACGGGGGCGGCGTGATCTTCGGTCTTGCTCTCGGCGTCCTCGGGCTTGGCATCATGCGCCTCGGACTTTTCGCCCTCCGTGCTGACCACGTGCTCGCCTGGCGGCTTGGCTTTGTCCGGCACAGGCAGCGGCGTGCAATCGGCCTTGTCGGCGACATTGCGCATCGCACCCATCAGCTTGCGGATCTCGGGCACTTCCAGCGAAATCCGTTCGCCATAATAGTGGCCGTCATCGGTCGGCATGCCCTCGTAATAACGGACGATGAAGGGCTCCTTCATATCCGGCAGATATTGCGGCTGCATGGCCAGCACCACTTCGGCGCCGATCGCCCGGCCGCGCATGTCGGCGCGCATGGTCGGCCCATCGCGGTCGAGCACGCTGACCTGAATCAGGTCGATGGCCTCATTGGCATTGGCAAGCAGGCCGGCGACGCGAAGCGCGGTCCTGATCCGGGTTGGGCCGTCGGCATGATCCATGCGGATCGTCCGGCGCATCCAGAGGCGCTGTGCCGGTGTCTTGAAGACCATCGTCTGGACCGTGTCGCAGGCCGCACCGGCCGGGTCGTCCTTCGGTTCGGGCTTGGAGAGCAGGTCGCCGGCGCCGGCATAGAGCGCTGCCGCACCCGTGCCGGCGAACAGCGCCAGGATGCCGACCGATAGCAATAGCATTTTCCGGCTGAACCGGATTTTGGGCAGGCCGATCTTCAACGCAATACTCCGCGGCCCGGTACAGGGGCCTCCAGCCATAGAGAGATGGCTGCACTATAGCGTCGGCGTCGTTTCGAAAGGTTTAACCGTAAATGTAGAGGTCTTGTTATCTGCAGACGCGGATCTTCTGTGCCGCGATCTTGCCGTTGGTGGTCGTCGTCGTGCTGACTTTGCGCATCACGCATACGGTGTCGGCCCGCTTCAGATACCAGCCGCGTTTCTTCCAGCCGGCCTCGCCCGGATTGACGGTGGCGGCGATCGCGATCGTGATCAGCAACAGGATGGCACCAAGCTTTTTCATTCTTTTCCTCAAGCGTTCTTGTGAGCGTTTGCTTGGCGTTTTTTAGGGTTTTCAGGCCGGTTTCGCTGTTCCCATGGGCACAGAACGCGAATTTGCTTGCGATTTGGCCCTCGCTCGGCGAAAACGCTCAAAATTTCGCCAACAGGAAGAGCAGGGAAAAATCATGTCCGGCACGATCGACAGCCTCAAATCCGAAACGCGCGACATCCTGAAATCGCTCGGCGTCGCCGAAGGCGCACTTGGCGGCGGCACGCTTGCGACGCGTTCAGCGATCTCTGGCGAGGTGCTGGCCGAACTCCAGGCAGATGATGCGGCCGCCGCCGCCGATGCGGTGAAGAAATCACAAGCCGCCTTCCTTGCGTGGCGCGCTGTGCCGGCACCGAAGCGCGGCGAGCTGATCCGCCTGCTTGGCGAGGAATTGCGCGCCCATAAGCAGGCGCTCGGCCGGCTGGTTTCGATCGAGGTCGGCAAGATCGTGTCCGAAGGCCTGGGCGAAGTGCAGGAGATGATCGACATTTGCGATTTCGCCGTCGGCCTGTCGCGCCAACTCACCGGGCTGACGATCGCCACCGAGCGCACGGATCACCGGATGATGGAAACCTGGCATCCGCTCGGCGTGACGCTGATTATTTCCGCCTTCAATTTCCCGGTTGCCGTCTGGTCGTGGAATGCGGCGCTGGCGCTGGTCGCCGGCAATTCGATCCTGTGGAAACCGTCGGAAAAGTCGTCGCTGACGGCACTCGCCACCCAGGCTCTCTTGGAAAAGGCGATCGAACGCTATCGAGCGACAGGTTTCACCGCGCCGGAAAACCTGTCGCAAGTGCTGATCGGCGAGCGGGCGCTGGGCGAGGCGCTGGTCGACAATCCGGCCGTGGCGCTGGTCTCGGCGACCGGCTCGACCGCCATGGGCCGCGCCGTCGGGCCGCGGGTGGCAGCACGCTTCGGGCGCTCGATACTCGAACTCGGCGGCAACAATGCCGCAATCGTCGGTCCTAGTGCCGATCTGGATCTCACGCTGCGCGGCGTCGCCTTCTCCGCCATGGGCACGGCCGGCCAGCGCTGCACTTCGCTCCGCCGCCTCTTCGTGCATGAAAGCGTCTATGACGCGCTCGTGCCGCGGCTGATCAAGGCCTATGGCTCGGTCAAGGTCGGCAATCCGCTGGAGACCGGCACGCTGGTCGGCCCGCTGATCGACAAGGGCGCGTTCACCCGTATGCAATCGGCGCTCGATGCGGCCAAGACCGAGGGCGGCAAGGTGCATGGCGGTGAGAAGGTCGATGTCGCGGCCCCTGGTGAGGCGACCTATGTGCGTCCGGCACTGGTGGAAATGCCTGTCCAGGCCGGCCCGATGCTGGAAGAAACTTTTGCACCGATCCTCTATGTGACGAAATATTCCGATTTCGGTGACGTGCTGGCGCTACATAACGGCGTGCCGCAGGGCCTGTCGTCGTCGATCTTCACCAATGACATGCGCGAGGCCGAGACCTTCGTCTCCGTGCTCGGCTCGGATTGCGGCATCGCCAATGTCAATATCGGCCCCTCTGGCGCCGAAATCGGTGGCGCGTTTGGGGGCGAAAAGGAGACGGGCGGTGGCAGAGAGAGCGGTTCGGATGCCTGGAAAGGCTATATGCGCCGGGCGACGAACACGATCAATTATGGCCGGACGCTGCCATTGGCGCAGGGCGTGAAGTTCGACGTGGAGTGATGATCGTTGGCAGGCGCGGCTTATTCCGCCGCGTCTGCTGCCTCTGCCGACAGTTTCACGTTCAGGGCTTTGAGAATTTTCTGCACCGTCTCATAGCGGACCTTGGAGCCTGATCGGAGGGATTTGTAGAGGCTCTCGCGGCTGAGGCCTGTGTCTTTAGCAATTTGGGCCATGCCACGTGCCTTGGCAACACTTCCAAGTGCAGAAATGAAGGCTTCGGGATCTTCGTCTTCGAGAGCGACGTTAAGGTACTCGGAGATCATTTCGTCGCTGTCCAGATAGTCTGCAACATCAAATGGCGTGGTATTGATCATCACAGTTCCTTTCGAAGTTCGCGGGCAATTTCAATGGCGCGCTTGATATCTCTCGGCTGTGTCGATTTGTCTCCGCCCAGCAGCAGAAGATAAATCGTTTCACCTATTCTGGTAAAATAAACGCGATAGCCCGGACCAAAATGAATGCGCATTTCGGAGACACCTTCACCGACGGCGGCGCAATCTCCGAAATTGCCTCGCTCTGCCGACTGCAGACGGTGGAAAATCCGTGCCTGGGCTTGTCCGTCTCTCAACTGGCCAAGCCAGCGCTCGAATTGATCCGTCTTCTTGAATAGCGGCATGAAACGATTGTAGCCAGTTGGCTACAGTTTGTCAAAGAGAGGAAATTCCGATGAGCATGGATGACTTCGATCTCGCCCGCTTCATCACCGCCCAGGACGTCGTCTTCGACGCCGCTCTCTCCGAACTCCAGGCCGGCCGCAAGCGGAGCCACTGGATGTGGTTCATCTTTCCGCAGATGCGCGGGCTCGGCATTTCCTCCACCGCGTTCAAATATGGCATCGTGTCGCTGGACGAGGCAAAGGCCTATCTCGGGCATCCGCTGCTGGGCGAACGGCTGAGGCGCTGCACGCAGGCCGTGCTCGATGTGAAAGGCCGATCCTTGCACGAGATTTTCGGCTCGCCGGACGATACGAAATTCGGCTCGTCGATGACATTGTTTGCATCGGCGGATGGCCAATCTGGCAGCATCTTCCGCCAGTCGATCGACCGTTATTGTGGCGAGCGGATGGATCAGCGGACGCTGAATTTGCTCCAGCATCCGGAGAGCTGATCACGAAAGCAGGAAGCTGCGCATCGAGATCGAGCCGAGATCAATCGACTCGTTGAAGAAGCTGACCTTTTCGTCTTCCGACATGACAGCGAGCGGGTAGAGGATCGGCAGGAAATGCTCGATCGTCGGGTGCGACAGCGCCGCGACCCGGCCGAGTTTGCCGACGTCCAGCACCTTGCCCACATCTTTGGTGGCAATCGCGTCCGCCATGTAGCGATCGAATTCGTCCGCCCAGTCGAATACCCGGCCGCTCATGTCGAGCGCCCGCAGGTTATGCACGACATTGCCGCTGCCGATGATCAGCACGCCCTTTTCACGAAGAGCCTTCAATTCCTGGGCGAGCTTGAAGTGATCGGCGAGACCCTTCGAGAGGTCGAGCGACAGCTGGTAGACTGGGATATCAGCCTTGGGGAACATCTGAATCAGCACCGACCAGGCGCCGTGGTCGAGGCCCCAGCGTTCATCGGAATGGGCGTGACTTTCTTCCAATAGCTCGATCGTCGCCCGGGCGAAGTCTGGCGCGCCGGGCGCATTGTACTGCTGGGCGAAGAGTTCCGGCGGGAAACCGCCGAAATCGTGAATGGTCTTCGGGTTGCTGCCGATATGCACGAGGGTTGCGCCGCGCGTCATCCAGTGAGCGGAGACGACGAGGATTGCCTTGGGCGTCGGCAGTTCTTCGCCCATCTGGCGCCAGGTACGGCTATATTCATTGTCGATAATGGCGTTCATCGGGCTGCCATGTCCGACGAACAGAGCCGGCATGCGCGGCGTGGATGCCAGATCCCTGAACGCGCCGGTTGCGCTGATCATATTCGAGCCCTTTTCTCTATAAGTTACCGATCAAAGTAGGTCATGGCCGCTGTTTGTGACAGATTCGAAATTGACGACATATTGTTCAGCTTTTCGGGCAGTTTTTCAAAGAGACGTAGTCCATATCCGCTGGGGTGAAGCGCAGTTGATACCAGGACCAGTTGTAGAACTCCTTGTCGTCAACGATCAGGATCGCATGATAATCGCGGTCCCTCGACCCGACCAAAGTGAAGGGGGACATGTCGAAGATCGAGGTGAGCAGGTTGTCGCCGTCAGAAAGGCAATAGGGCTTGTCGAGAGCCGCATTTGCCGCTGAGCGCGCGACATGGACGCTGAGGCCTAGCCCAACAATGATACAGACGGCCATTGAGACGGCATATCCCGGCAAGGCTGCCAGCGATGGATGGAGGGCCGAGATGCGTCGAAGATGAAGGTGGTAGAACAGTGCGCCGGACAGGATGATCGAGATGCAGAGCCCCAACAAGACAGCAGAACCGGGCAACCGGCCGAAGATCGTGTCTTGGACAATGGCGACAGGCAAGCAACAGCCTGCCACGAACCAGAAAAGGAAATCTGTCAGAGCCCGATTCAAAAGTTCATTCGTAGATCCAATACCTTGCGATGCGCCTTGTGAGCATTCGGATTGAAGCGATTTGCGCCCATGCTGTTGAGCTTTCGATGGATTTTTCCCAGTCCTTGGCGAGGCGGCGGCAACGCCCGAGCCAAGCAAATGTTCTTTCGACAACCCATCGACGTGGTAGCAAGACGAAGCCCGCGGCCTTGTCCGAGCGCTTAACGATTTCGACTGTCCACTGGCCGTGACGACGCATTGCCGCCTTCAACTTATCGCCCGCATAGCCGCCATCGGCGAAGATATGGCGCAGCCATGGGAAACGGTAGCGGATGGCCTTGAGAACATCGGGCGCACCGTCGCGGTCCTGCAC
>NZ_JBFUFK010000103.1:0-5982 GCF_056403475.1 Rhizobium sp. P2_G9
GATTGGTTCAACAATCGACGAGATTGGTTCAACAATCGACGACTTCTGGAGCCCATCGGCAATATTCCACCAGCTGAAGCCGAAGAACGATACTACGCCATGCTGGACGAACCAGCCGTGGCCGCATAACTTAAACCAAACGGTCTCCGGCAAAGCCGGGGCGGTTCAGATATCACTCTTGCGGGAAACGTCCGATCAAGCGACTGAGAAAGCGCCGCATAACGGTTCATTTCTCTTGAGATGATATCTTTCAGAGTACTCGCTTTCCTAGAGATTGCGAATTGAGTTCTCTTTCCCTCCCGCAGCCCAATCCCAGAACGGCTCTCCTCTTGTTCATTGAGAATGATAAGGCGCTGAGTTTCAATTAGCTTGCAATTGATTTGTTTAAGGACGTTGGAAAGATATTCTGGCTGTTGAGATGTAACTTTACGCAAAATCGATTGAGGAATTTCATGGGCGTAGGTTTCCAATATCTCACTAAACGTGAGAACTTCGGCCGACCTACGATCAAGCCAGGTTGTTTTACTGTTTCTAACTAAATATGGGAGATACTGATCGATAACAGAACCGGGAAAATTTTTCCTTTGGTGTGGCCTCCAGAGGCCGAAGCGGCGCCCAGAGCCATCAAATACTTCGATCTGCAGCGATGTTATCAATGTATCATCTTCATCCAATTCAAGTTGAGCTTGAGGTTTGGACGCCTGAATGACCGTTCCATCGTTAAATCGAAATATCACACGTCGAAAATCCGTTCTTTCGAACTGCAACCAGTCGTTATTGAAAAGAGCGTTTATTAGCCTCAGACAAAGTGTCTTTCCGCTTCCGTTTGGAGCGATAATCGCAGTGACGTGGCGCTTGATATCCAGCGGAATGCTGTAGTTGAACTCGCGATAAAGGCCTTCAACTTCAAAACTGGTAAGGCGAAGTCGCCCGGATTGGATACTTTCCCTACTATCATTTTTGTCGACCATTTCCCCCCAATTTGACCGGCTACCGTTAAAGCCGCGGCAGGCCTTACGCAATCTAAAGATGCATAACCGTTTGCAGCCCGCGATCCACGATACAAGTGTTCCGCGTCAAGATCAATTTGACGGTCTACTCATAACGCGTTGACCCAGATGCGGATAGCAATGATTTTGGCAGCGGCGAGGAAGTTGGCCGGGTTCTTGTCGTAACGGGTTGCGATGATTCCACATTGTTTGAGCTTATTGAAGAAGCGTTCGACGAGATTTCATTGTCGATAGACTAGTATTAGATCACGTGTGCTCAGGCACAATGCCAAAGCCGGTTCCGCTGCATTCCATAAGGCCGCCCTATCGAGCGCCCCGTGTAACAATCCTTCCGGGCGTGCAGAACTGAATCAGCGCCTCTTTGGAAGATACGAGCCAGGTTGGAATCTTTCGCCGAGCGTCATCCAGGCTTTTGGCGGCTTCCGTTGCCCGAACACGATTCACCTTGATCGTGTCGTATGCGCCATCCAGTCCTTTATTGATCTCCCCGAGCTGGCTATCGGTTGCCGTTACCAGATTCTTACCCACAGCGTCAGCCGACAACGGAGGACGATCTAAACTTGCAATGAGGCTGTCCATGTTGTCCGCAATCTCATCGCCAGATGTTCGCAGCTGATATATTGCGTCCTGCAGGTCCTGATTTGCCGCTGCAAGAGCAGTGGCATCCTTCTCGGAAACGAATGCGCCCAGCACGCCCGACTCTGTGGGATCGGGAACCAACAATTCCTCCGTTTGGCCACGAAGCATATCCATCATTGCAGAGCTTCGATCGGAATTATCTACTTGAGAAGCTGTAACTCTATCGATGGCGACTTGCAGCCTAGCGCGATCCTGCAGCACCTCTGAGATCGCAAGGAGGCGCCGCGTGGCAGCCTCCGGGGCACCATTCGAACGTAATATCTCCAACACTTTTTTTGTATTGCATCGAACCAAGTTCAGATCCTCGAAGCCTTTTTCATTCTTGGAATAGGCCTGGAGGTCACATTTAGCGTTCAAATCAACGAGAAGCTTCGGTTCGAGCCGGATTGGCTCATCGGGCTTTGCGATATCGGCGTTGTAGCCTTTTGCCCAACGTTCTATTGCAAAGACTTCAGCAAAGGAATTTAGTCGCTCAATTTCGGGATATGCAATCATCAACGCCGGCAGTGCGAGGCGGAACTCCTTGGCAATCTCCAGCGATTCCGAATCCTCTGAGTCCCCTGGTTGGGGATTAGAAATAATCGATTGGAAATCCAGGAAACCCGTTTCCCGCAAAAGAGCGGGGTAGTCGCCATCGTCCGCTCTCTCAACCTCTAGCAGTCCTTCGTGATAGACGATTTTCAGCGGTGCGTCGATGATCTTGTAGAAGCCTTTTTTGGCAGTACGCCATTTTTCCGCACTCGAAAGAGCCGTGTCCGTAGCGCCGACTCTCTTCAAGGCCTCGATAATCCGTTCAACCGGCAGTTTGTAACCGATGGCGTCTGCTATGATGGCTGAACGACCCAAGTCAAAGCCAAGTAGTGCCGGGTGGACGACCATACTACTGTCGGGTGGAAACACGTGCGCCACGCTCGCCAAGCCGACGCCTTCTCCCATAGATAGATCTAAGGGAGCAAAAGCGCTGTCTCGTCCGTTTAGAATTTCCCAGGCAGCAAAAGCGTCCTCTGTCCGCATCCGGCGTGTCGACACAACGACATTGTCAGACAGTATCACGTCAAAGTGCCCCCAACCGTTCGCTGCGTTCGTGGCCGTGTTTTCTTTCACCCATATCAGCTGCTTGGGGTAGCGAGTGTCAGTGGAATTGACGGTATTACCGAACACCACTCCACCAAAGCCTTCGCCTGAGATCCGCATTGTTTCGAAAGTGAATTTGGGGATGTCAATATCTCCCATCGACGACACGTTCGCATCACCCGGACTTTTAGCAACGGATTCTTGAATGTCTTCGAACGCACGGAAATTCGCATCGCTGTCGCTGGGCGACAAAGACGGGAAGAGAAGATTGTCGTCGGGCTTCTTGGCGAGTGAGGCTATGTCCTTGGCGAGATCGTCACCGGCATGCGCAGCTTTGACGGCCTCCTCAACTAGGGTCGCCAATCGCCTCTCGTCGTCCTGCGACAGGACTTCCGGCTGGGCTACCTGGACAGGCGCCGGCTGAAAAATCCCTTGAATATCCTCCCGCTTAATGTGCAATGCGTCAAGCAGTTCGTTCAGCTTCGATTCATAGCCGACAGCATGCGTACTTTCGGCAATATCCTGGATCAGCCGAGTCAGCCGCTCTATCTCCTCCGGTGGATGATCTCCTTCTTGGATCGCGCGTATCAACGCCACCACACGGTCGTCTGACGAACGAAGTATCTGGTAGGCCTTTTCAGATGAGTTGCCGCAGCATCGACCCATTGCCCCATGCATGCCACCGGGAACGCGATCGACGTATTTTTCCATGATCAAGATAGCCTCGCGCACGTTCGCATCGACCGGTTGCGGCGCTTTCAGATCGAGCTGGTACTCGAACTTCATCTGCCCGACCGTGGATGCAGGGCTCGAGCTGGCCAGATAGTTTGTCAGAGTCTGCTCGCTCAGAATTGCTGCCGCATGATCCTGTGCGATGACATCACGCGCTGCCCGAAGGAACTGTTTTCCTGTGTCCGGACCACTTTTGGCGACGACGGCGATATAGGCCGTTTCGATCTTTCGAAGGGCAGGCCATTTGGAAAAGCCCGGAATTGTCTCGGCGACCGGATCAAACCCTAAACTCGCCAGCACACTATCGACGCGATCGGGTATCGAGGCGAGCGATCGGCTGACCGCTGCAACGGCCTGCCTTTCCTGGTCCGAAAGCTTGGTGTCGGCGCCCGCGGTACCCAGCAATGCCAGAATTATAAGCAATGACAAAGCGGAAGTGCGCACCGCCTTGAATAGGAAAGACTGCATCATTTCCATCTTTCAAGCTCCAGAAAAAGCTCAACGATCATCTGTCGTGCGCCGTTGACGACAGGTTGCGGCGCGGTGAGCAAGATCGCGCCCACCATACGGGGACCCAAGGGACAAGCCTGATCGAAAACATCGCTCCAATAGTGCAGCATTCCAACTACTCGTGACTCCCCCAACGCAGCCGGATCAACCACGTAGGCATGCCTATTCGGCGGGACTTGCGGCAACATCGCCTTCAGAACCAGTGAAGAAGCCTCCGCAACAACACCTGGTCCTGTTATTGCGTTGCTCGATTGGGCAAATGCTTGAACAACGGGATTCCTGATTAGGGATCTGTTGACACCCGGCCCCCTCGGGAGCAGCCGGACCATGGCGACGAAGAGTGCCACATCTCCAGAGGCAATGGCGTCGGCGAAGTCCGTTGCCGCGGCATATGATGTCTGAAGGACGTTGGTTGTGACCTCGCTATAGAAGGAGCTGATCAATCCAATCGGAGTCAGCAGACCGGACATCTGCAATTGTCCTTTGGTGACCATCCCGATGACGCAGCCGGTGTCCAAATTCCAGGCGGCTCCGCCCGAGCAGCCCTCTCGCAATGCCAAGTCCGGATGATTGGCGGTGACCTGGATCAGAGGACCCGGTATCGGCCCGAATACATTGCCGTCGACATAGGCGCCGTCCGGCAATCCAGCACGAACGCCGTAGGACAAGATTCGGTTGCCGACGTCATACTTGGCGTTGATTGAAATGGGGCTGGTATTGGTAGGCGCCGCTACGTCGAGGCGAAGGATTGCGACATCTTCGGGGGATAAGCCACCCATTTCTCGCCAGCCCACCACGGTCGCGACCCGGTGCTCCCGCGAGGTGCTGCTTGCGCAAGCGGGAAAGTCGGCGTCTACTGTCTTCCCCATGATTTCGCTGGAATTGGCGCTTCGCAATCCGAGGGCGATCAGTACGACATGGGCACAAGTTACGATGTGCATGTCGTCTATTCTGAAGCCGACGCCAACCGGCACTTTTGCAGTGCTGTGCCAGATTCGAACGGCGGATGCGATGTGCTCCATCAGCCTTCCGCCTTTTCCGCTTCCCAGGTCAGTTTGACTTGAAAATTGGCTTCCCCATTCGCTT
Organism: Rhizobium sp. P2_G9; assembly: GCF_056403475.1. Classification (NCBI taxonomy): domain Bacteria; kingdom Pseudomonadati; phylum Pseudomonadota; class Alphaproteobacteria; order Hyphomicrobiales; family Rhizobiaceae; genus Rhizobium; species Rhizobium sp. P2_G9. Next base: position 5,052 of record NZ_JBFUFK010000103.1, read on the forward strand.
TCGCCACGATGAAGCCGAGTTGAGTGCTCAGCTTTAGGCCGAATGTCAGTTCGCAACTTTTCGGCTGGCTTGGAATGGACTTCAGCGCCTCAATTAAGTCGTTCGCCGCAGTTTTTACCACTGCCAGCGCGGCATCGAAGTCGACTCCCCCGGCTACATTTTCGATTCCGATCGGGTATTGYCCGGCTTGTGACCGAACTGGATACTGTCCGGAAAACATTGGAGCGTCCTGCTCGAAGTAAAGATGTTTGCCGTCGTTCAGCCCCAGCATCTGCGTGTTGGTGGTCATAGCCCCTCTCTTTCGCGAAACAGTAGTCGAAGAATTTTGACACGACCTATCGGAGGAGACGATAGCTCTCCTCGAAAGGCCAGATATTGTGCGAGTACGGATGCGGACAAAGCGTCCGATACCCTAACGCATCGGCTAACCTCTACTACTAGTCGGCATGGAAATTATTCCAACAGCTGCAATAAAAATTTATACAACTGTTTTGTCCGATATACTAGTCATTGAATCGAAAACACACTTTTTTATTTTCAGCAATGTGTGCGGACTTGTTGTTGACATTTGAGTTTGACCCTCAGCGCAAGGACATCGAGAGGATCAATGTGCTCTATGTCGGTGCCGGCCGGAAAATCGCCCTAAACCCAGAAGACATCTTGCAGTCAAAAATTGTAGAATAGTTTATCACGCCACCCACTAAAGCACCCGCGACAGGAATTCGCGCGTACGCGCCGATTGCGGATTGGCGATCATGGCGCGGGGCTCGCCGCGTTCGACGATCACGCCCTGGTCCATGAAGATCAGTTGATCACCGATCTCGCGGGCAAAGCCGATCTCGTGGGTGACGACGACCATGGTCATGCCGCTTTCGGCCAGATCGCGCATGACGCTCAGCACCTCGCCGACCAGTTCCGGGTCGAGCGCCGA
>NZ_JBFUFK010000104.1:0-5903 GCF_056403475.1 Rhizobium sp. P2_G9
TGCCGTAACACGAATAGGCCGCTTTGTGCGACCTTTCATCGTATCCGCTTGTTGGCGGTTTTGTGTGTTTGAGGTATCGATTGACGTTGCGTTTTGCAGACCTGGCAGCGACCTACTCTCCCGTGCCTTAAGACAAAGTACCATCGGCGCTGGGGCGTTTCACGGCCGTGTTCGGAATGGGAACGGGTGCAGCCACCCCGCCAGAACCACCAGGTCGGCAAAGCGCAACGTCAATCGATCGAGAAGCTGGGGGACTTCGTCCCTTTTCATTTTAAAGATTGATACGGCTCTTGTGGCACTAAACGAAGCGCAGCTTCGCAAGGCCAAAGGCCGTCGGCCACTTCAGGTTTTTGCCATCAGGCAAAATACCTTGGCCGGCCCGTCCGGAGCCCTTTCGGGCGTCAGGACATATACTGTTCGTGCTTTCAGCACGAGATGATCATTGATCAATGAGAACGATCAAGCCTATCGAGCTATTAGTACCGGTAAGCTCCACACCTTACGGCGCTTCCACACCCGGCCTATCAACGTGGTCGTCTTCCACGGCTCTCAGGGAACACTCGTTTTCAGGTTGGTTTCCCGCTTAGATGCCTTCAGCGGTTATCCATTCCGTATATAGCTACTCTGCACTGCGGCTGGCGCCACAACAGATCCACCAGAGATACGTCCATCCCGGTCCTCTCGTACTAGGGACAGATCCTGTCAATATTCCTACACCCACGGCAGATAGGGACCGAACTGTCTCACGACGTTCTGAACCCAACTCACGTACCGCTTTAAATGGCGAACAGCCATACCCTTGGGACCTGCTCCAGCCCCAGGATGCGATGAGTCGACATCGAGGTGCCAAACAACCCCGTCGATATGGACTCTTGGGGGTCATCAGCCTGTTATCCCCGGCGTACCTTTTATCCGTTGAGCGATGGCCCTTCCACGCGGGACCACCGGATCACTATGACCGACTTTCGTCTCTGCTCGACTTGTCAGTCTCGCAGTCAGGCGGGCTTATGCCATTGCACTCGACGAGCGATTTCCGACCGCTCTGAGCCCACCATCGCGCGCCTCCGTTACTCTTTCGGAGGCGACCGCCCCAGTCAAACTACCCACCATACACTGTCCCGGACCCGGATGACGGATCGCGGTTAGACATCCACGAAGATAAGGGTGGTATTTCAAGGATGGCTCCACAAGAACTGGCGTCCCTGCTTCAAAGCCTACCACCTATCCTACACATGCCTTGGCGAATGCCAGTGTAAAGCTATAGTAAAGGTGCACGGGGTCTTTCCGTCTGACCGCAGGAACCCCGCATCTTCACGGGGAATTCAATTTCACTGAGTCTCTGCTGGAGACAGCGGGGAAGTCGTTACGCCATTCGTGCAGGTCGGAACTTACCCGACAAGGAATTTCGCTACCTTAGGACCGTTATAGTTACGGCCGCCGTTTACTGGGGCTTCGATTCAAAGCTTGCACCTCTCCTCTTAACCTTCCAGCACCGGGCAGGCGTCAGACCCTATACGTCGCCTTGCGGCTTCGCAGAGCCCTGTGTTTTTGATAAACAGTCGCTACCCCCTGGTCTGTGCCACCCTCCAACACTTGCGTGTTAAAGGGTCACGCTTCTTCCGAAGTTACGCGTGCAATTTGCCGAGTTCCTTCAGCAGAGTTCTCTCAAGCGCCTTGGTATGCTCTACCTGACCACCTGTGTCGGTTTCGGGTACGGTCTATAATGGTGGAGCTATTTCCTGGAACCGCTTCCCTGCCCAATCAATCCAATAAGATTGAACAAGTTACGCAATCCGTCACTTCCACCAGGCCCACGAATATTAACGTGGTTCCCATCGGCTACGCTTTTCAGCCTCACCTTAGGGGCCGGCTAACCCTGCTCAGATTAACTTTAAGCAGGAACCCTTGGTCTTTCGGCGAGAGGGTCTCTCACCCTCTTTATCGTTACTCATGTCAACATTCGCACTTCCGATACCTCCAGGATCTCTCACGAGTCTCCCTTCACAGGCTTACGGAACGCTCCGCTACCCCTGAACATCGTTAGATGTCCAAGCCTCAGCTTCGGTGCATGGCTTTAGCCCCGTTACATTTTCGGCGCAAAGACCCTTATCTAGACCAGTGAGCTGTTACGCTTTCTTTAAATGATGGCTGCTTCTAAGCCAACATCCTGGTTGTTTTGGGATCCTCACATCCTTTCCCACTTAGCCATGACTTGGGGACCTTAGCTGGAGGTTAGGGTTGTTGCCCTTTTCACGACGGACGTTAGCACCCGCCGTGTGTCTGCCGATTAGTACTCCCCGGTATTCGGAGTTTGGTTAGGATCAGTAAGACGGTGAGTCCCCATAGCCCATCCAGTGCTCTACCCCCGGGGGTATTCGATCGACGCTCTACCTAAATAGATTTCGCGGAGAACCAGCTATCTCCAGGTTTGATTGGCCTTTCACCCCTAGCCACAAGTCATCCCAATCTATTGCAACAGATGCGGGTTCGGCCCTCCAGTTGGTGTTACCCAACCTTCAGCCTGCTCATGGCTAGATCACCTGGTTTCGGGTCTAATGCAACTAACTAAACGCCCTATTAAGACTCGCTTTCGCTGCGCCTACACCTACCGGCTTAAGCTTGCTAGATACACTAAGTCGTTGACCCATTATACAAAAGGTACGCAGTCAGCCTCGCGGCCTTCCACTGTTTGTAGGCAACCGGTTTCAGGTTCTATTTCACTCCCCTCGTCGGGGTGCTTTTCACCTTTCCCTCACGGTACTTGTTCGCTATCGGTCATGCACGAGTACTTAGGCTTGGAGCGTGGTCGCCCCATGTTCAGACAGGATTTCACGTGTCCCGCCCTACTCTAGGACATCAGGTGTTCTACATGTACGGGGCTATCACCCGCTAAGGCCGGACTTTCCATTCCGTTCCATTTTATTCCCTGATGCCACTGGCCTGGTCCGCGTTCGCTCGCCACTACTTGCGGAGTCTCGGTTGATGTCCTTTCCTGCAGGTACTTAGATGTTTCAGTTCCCTGCGTTCGCTTCTTACACCCTATCTTTTCAGGTGTAGATACTCCTTATCAATGCTTGGAACCTCGCTCGTCGTTAGACGAGCCAGATTACCAAGCATCAGGAGTGGGTTCCCCCATTCGGAAATCCATGGATCAAAGCCTATTCGCGGCTCCCCACGGCTTATCGCAGCGTATCACGTCCTTCATCGCCTGTGCATGCCAAGGCATCCACCAATTGCCCTTTTGACACTTGATCGTTCTCATTGCCAATGATCATCAAAACCGCGAAAGCGGTTTTGATCTCTGTGTTTTGTCCTGACGCCCGAGGGGCTCCGGACGGGCCGCCAAAAAGTTGGCGACGGCCGTTCGGCCTTGCGGAACTTATCCTTCCGAAAGCGCCTCAAGCACCGGACAAACAGAGATCATTTAAGCAATCAATCTTTTGATGCAGATAAAGATCTGCATCTTTAGACCAGCTTCTCGAGACATGCGGACTGATGTGCGGTCAGCAACATCAACCAGACCGTCCGCCAGATGAGCCCGAAGGCGCAAACAGCTAAAACGATCCATGACAGGCAAAGTCCATAAGGACAGTCCCCGCATGTCTTCTCTTCACGATGTGGTTAAGAACAGGCAACGCTTCCCTAAGGAAGGATGCAAACTTGTTTTCTCTCAAAAGGATTTATATCCGCCAACTCGACACCAGAATGGTGGAGCTGAGCGGGATCGAACCGCTGACCCCCTGCTTGCAAAGCAGGTGCTCTCCCAGCTGAGCTACAGCCCCATTTCTGAGTGAACCCCGACAAAGCAAGGCTTTGCAGAGATATGGTGGGCCCGGGAAGACTTGAACTTCCGACCCCACGCTTATCAAGCGTGTGCTCTAACCAACTGAGCTACGGGCCCGTATTAGGTCCTAGCGGCAGAAAGTCTTGCTGGTCGGCAATCCGAAGCCTTCTGGCTTCGCAAGGCCAGAGGCCGTCAGCCACTTCTGGTTTTTGCCGTAAGGCAAAATACCTAGCCGCCCCGTCCGGAGCGTAGCGGTCGAAGACCGCGTCAGCGTGAGGACAGAACAAAATCAGGCAAAGCCCGATTAAATCCTTTTGAAGAAAGAGAAACGTGAACGGCGGAGTCCGCCTACCGATCGAACCGAAGTTCGTCGGCGTATGCATTCGACAGATCTGACTGATCCATCTTGTTCTAAAAAGCACGGGAAGGTTCATCTCAAGGCAAGTCGAAGACTTGTCCGAAGCGTCTTACCAATTCCACAGCTTCCTTAGAAAGGAGGTGATCCAGCCGCAGGTTCCCCTACGGCTACCTTGTTACGACTTCACCCCAGTCGCTGACCCTACCGTGGTTGCCTGCCTCCTTGCGGTTAGCACAGCACCTTCGGGTAAAGCCAACTCCCATGGTGTGACGGGCGGTGTGTACAAGGCCCGGGAACGTATTCACCGTGGCATTCTGATCCACGATTACTAGCGATTCCAACTTCATGCACTCGAGTTGCAGAGTGCAATCCGAACTGAGACGGCTTTTGGAGATTAGCTCACCCTCGCGGGTTAGCTGCCCATTGTCACCGCCATTGTAGCACGTGTGTAGCCCAGCCCGTAAGGGCCATGAGGACTTGACGTCATCCCCACCTTCCTCTCGGCTTATCACCGGCAGTCCCTCTAGAGTGCCCAACTGAATGATGGCAACTAGAGGCGAGGGTTGCGCTCGTTGCGGGACTTAACCCAACATCTCACGACACGAGCTGACGACAGCCATGCAGCACCTGTGTGCAGGTCACCGAAGTGAAGAAATCCGTCTCCGGAAGTCGTCCTGCCATGTCAAGGGCTGGTAAGGTTCTGCGCGTTGCTTCGAATTAAACCACATGCTCCACCGCTTGTGCGGGCCCCCGTCAATTCCTTTGAGTTTTAATCTTGCGACCGTACTCCCCAGGCGGAATGTTTAATGCGTTAGCTGCGCCACCGACATGCATGCATGCCGACGGCTAACATTCATCGTTTACGGCGTGGACTACCAGGGTATCTAATCCTGTTTGCTCCCCACGCTTTCGCACCTCAGCGTCAGTAATGGACCAGTAAGCCGCCTTCGCCACTGGTGTTCCTCCGAATATCTACGAATTTCACCTCTACACTCGGAATTCCACTTACCTCTTCCATACTCAAGATACCCAGTATCAAAGGCAGTTCCAGAGTTGAGCTCTGGGATTTCACCCCTGACTTAAATATCCGCCTACGTGCGCTTTACGCCCAGTAATTCCGAACAACGCTAGCCCCCTTCGTATTACCGCGGCTGCTGGCACGAAGTTAGCCGGGGCTTCTTCTCCGACTACCGTCATTATCTTCATCGGTGAAAGAGCTTTACAACCCTAGGGCCTTCATCACTCACGCGGCATGGCTGGATCAGGCTTGCGCCCATTGTCCAATATTCCCCACTGCTGCCTCCCGTAGGAGTTTGGGCCGTGTCTCAGTCCCAATGTGGCTGATCATCCTCTCAGACCAGCTATGGATCGTCGCCTTGGTAGGCCTTTACCCCACCAACTAGCTAATCCAACGCGGGCCGATCCTTTCCCGATAAATCTTTCCCCCGAAGGGCTCATACGGTATTAGCACACGTTTCCATGCGTTATTCCGTAGAAAAGGGTACGTTCCCACGCGTTACTCACCCGTCTGCCGCTCCCCTTGCGGGGCGCTCGACTTGCATGTGTTAAGCCTGCCGCCAGCGTTCGTTCTGAGCCAGGATCAAACTCTCAAGTTGAGAATTGATCATTAGCCTTCATCATCGCTCGAAATTGACGAGAGTTCAAAAACTCAAAATCCCAATCAGTGCAAAACACCAACCAAAATCGAGCTTTCGTCTTCTCATTTCAAAACGTAGACTGGCCAAAGTCTCTTTCGGTAAC
>NZ_JBFUFK010000105.1:0-5890 GCF_056403475.1 Rhizobium sp. P2_G9
CTTCGTCTCAATCCATGATCCGATCGCCAATCTGTTTTACATCCCCCGCCACGACATCTCATCCAGCCATCATCGTGAACTGCGTTCAGAGGCGATGAACCTCTGGGCGAGAATCGCGCGGATGTGAACCGTCGTGACGCAAGCGGGCTCCCATTGCCTCTCGCCCATTAAGTTTACGATGCCGGTTCGCCTGATCCGACGATAGCGACCGCCGACGGGAAAAGTCCCGCCGCCGTTTCACTTCGCGACGAGCGTGAAGCCAAGAAGTCGGAAACGCTCGACGACCAGCTCGACGAAGGGCTGGCGTCGTCGTTTCCCGCCAGTGACCCGATTTCGGTTGCCACGACGACGATACCCGGCAGCGGGCCATCGAACTCGGAGCAGACGTGACGACGATGAAAACCGCCCCTCAACGTTGGAAATGTCCACATCATGAAGACGCCGGCCTCCCGGACGTGCATCTGAATTTTCGCTCAAAAGAGTCCGCGAGTTGAAGATTGCCACTTACAACGTCAACGGCGTGAGCGGCCGCCTAGAGGTGCTGTTGCGGTGGCTCGCCGAGGCGTCCCCCGACGTGGTTTGCCTGCAGGAGCTCAAAGCGCCCGACATTAGATTCCCCGTCAAGGATATCGAGACTGCAGGCTACGGTGCGATCTGGCATGGTCAGAAAGGCTGGAACGGCGTCGCGATCCCCGCGAAGGGCGAACAACCTCATCAGACACGAAAGGGCCTGCCAGGCGATCCTGACGATGTCCATAGCCGATACATCGAAGCGGCGATCCGCGGCATCCTCGTGGGTTGTCTATATCTGCCCAACGGAAATCCGTGGCCGGGACCGAAATTCGACTACAAGCTCGCCTGGTTCGAACGCCTGAAAAAATATGCGCAGGAGCTGCTCGATCTTGATGTGCCCGTGATTTTGGCGGGCGACTACAACGTCATGCCCACCGAGATAGACGTCTACAAGCCGGAACGGTGGGTAGACGACGCGTTGTTCAGGGAGGAAGTGCGCGACTCTTTTCGGCAGCTGGTAGAACAAGGTTGGACTGACGCCGTGCGAAAGCTGATCGGCGACCGACGCATCTATACGTTTTGGGACTATTTCCGCAATGCGTTCGCCAGGGACGCGGGGCTGCGCATCGATCACTTCCTCCCTCAGTCCCGCCATTGCCAGCAGCCTCACCGGGGCGGGCGTCGACAAACACGTGCGCGGATGGGAACACACGAGCGATCACGCTCCCGTCTGGATCGAAATCAAGGCGGAGTGAGGGCAAGGTGGTAGAAGCAAGACCCATCGGAAGGGCTTCCTCGACTAGGACCTTGGAAATGTTCGACCCGTGATCGACATCAACGTGACCGGGACGATTGAACTCGTCCACTCTGTCGGTAGCGCGTCCAGCGCCGTGGCTGAATCCTGATCAGAGGGTCCATCGCTGGCTTCATGCCGGGCACGTTCCAAGCCGTCTATATCGGCACGAAGGCGTTCCTGAACAGCTTCTCCTTCGCGCTTCGCAAGGAACTCATGGACTCGGGCGTGACTTGACCTGCCTGATGCCCGGGCGACCGACACCCGCTTCTTCGAGCGCGCCGACATGCTCGACACCAAAGTCGGGTCTCAGGAAAAGGACGACCCGGCCGATTGCCAGGATTGGTTTCGACGCGATGATGGATGGGGGAGGCGATGTCGTCGGCGGCTGGAAGAACAAACTCCAGCCCACGTTATGCCTGCGGAGATGCTTGCTGAACAGCACAGGAAAATGGCGGAGCCGGGATCAGCCAAGAATTAAGGCATCGTCCGGCAGACGTTGATAAGCCCGCGGAATCGCGGGCTTTTCCACCTATAGCGTAACAGCGGTTAATGGCTGTTCTTGTGGCTCTGCTGCCCCGCCTTCGACTGCTGGTCATAGCTGCCGCTACGCGAGGCTTGCGAGCGGTCGTCCCGATTGCTCTACGCCGACGCATTGCGGTCCGACGTGTCGCCGTTCTTGTGGCTCTGCTGACCAGCCTTCACGTGCTGCTCGTGGCTTCCACCTTTGTTTGCCATGAAAATTCTCCTTGGATATTGCGTAAATGCGGGAGGCCGCTTCCGCAGGCCTCAGGGGCCAACTCCACATCCACTCGGTTGTTCCAAAAATCGACGCTTTGGTACGGAGCCGATCCGACGGCAAAATCGGTTCAGTATTTCAGGAGCGACGGAGGCTTGCGCTGGAACCAGAGGCCGCGCGGCAAGTTTACGGCTCATGGAGATGCAGCAATCATGGCCACCAAACAAACCGTAGAAAAAGATGCCCGAGGGCAGTTCGCTGACTCGCAGGCAGACCCCAAAAGCGATGGCGTCGCGAACGCCATTCCCACAAAGGTCACGGGCGACGACGACGCCACCATGCATGATCACGAGAAGAAACCCTCGCCGAATCCCGGTTTCGACATTCGGACGCAGACCAATAAGCGCGACTGACCCGATGCAACACATAGAGCTTGGCACAGAAGGCCTGACGGTCAGCAAGAGCCTTCCCGACGCGGTGACGGAAGGTTCGGGTCTAATTTATGCTTCGTCGCTCGAAGGCGGCATTACCCGCAGGCAGGGCAAGCATGGCTTCCTTTATTATGATGCGGGAGGTAACCGCGTAACTGATCCCGCCGAACTCGGTCGGTTTGCCAAACTGGCCATTCCGCCAGCTTATACGGACGTCGTTATCTCCTCAAACCCGATGTCCCATCTTCAGGCCATCGGCGTCGATGCTCGAGGCCGACGGCAGTATCGGTACCATCCCGACTGGTCTGCCGAGCGCGGGAAGGCAAAGTTCGAAAAGCTTTCCCAATTCGCCGATCGGCTGCCCGAGATCAGAGAGCGGGTGGACCGCGACTTACGTCTCCGCAAGCCCAGTTTCGAAAAGGCTTTGGCCACGGTCGTCCACCTACTGGACAATCTCTACATCCGGGTCGGAAACCAGACTTACGCCGCCGCCAACGGCAGCTTCGGATTGACGACCCTGCGCAACCGGCACGTCAAGATCGAAGGCTCCGTCGTGCATTTCCGGTTCAAGGGTAAGTCCGGCAAGGAATGGCGCGTATCCCACAGCGACCGCCGGCTGGCGGGTGTGATCCAACGCATTCAGGAACTGCCTGGGCAGAATCTCTTCCAATATCTCGATGATGACAGACGTCCTCACCAGCTGACTTCGCAGGACGTCAACGACTATATTCGCGACGCCGCTGGCGGCGACTTCAGTTCGAGGCAATTCCGGACCTGGGGCGCGACCTGCATGGCCGCCTTCGGTCTAGCCGCGGTCGAGGCCGGTGCGAGCCAGAGAGAACGGGCACGCCAGATCAACGCTGTCGTCGACAGTGTCGCGGCCAAGCTTGTGAACACGCGGTCCGTCTGCCGGACATCCTACATCCACCCGAGGGTATTTGAAGATTTCGAGGCGGGCACGTTGGCCCACCTCGTTAAAATGGGAAAAACGCGGAGCATGCGGTTGCTCGACTGGCTCGACGAAGACGAAATCTGCGTCTTCAAGTGGCTCAGCTCATGCGGTTGATGTCCCGCGTCGATGCCATGCCGCCCGCCAGTGGAGCATCTTCGAACAAGGCGATGGAGGCTGGCACAGCTTCACCCGTCATCGATCGTTGTTCACGCATATTGGTCGACGAGACCAAGACCGAGGAAGCGCTGACCCTGTTCGCGAACGAAGCCGTCAATTCCAAGGGCAAGCCCAAGGCCTGATGCATTGAGCCGACACGGGTCCAGCCAGCGGCCGGTGGCGCAGTTAAGGAGAAGGACGTATGACAGACGATACAACACAATCAGGCATTTGGACCAACCCAGACGGAGTGGCCACGTCGAAAGCCGACGACGTGATCGCGCAGAAGAACACCGAGCGCGACGCCGAATCCACTCTTCCTGACCAGAAAGAGCAAATTGCCGCGCTTAAGAACGAATTGGAACGGCTCCGCGAGTCGGTCCAGCAAATCGCCTCGGGCACGACACGGATCGCGTCGGCGGAATTCAAAGAACTGGCAACCGCCGCTGAGGAAAGGCTGAAGCAGAACGTCTTCCTATCCGTCGGGATCGCTGCCCTGGTCGGTTACCTTTGGGGACGGTCGGGTCGCTGAATGGATGGTCTCGGCGAGTGGCGACATCTATGCGTCGACATGCAGCGCATGTTCGCCGAAGAGACGCCGTGGAGAGTTCCGTGGATGGACCGCGTCTCCGATCAGGTGGTGGAAGTCTCCAGACGTTATCCGGAGCGCACGATCTTCACACGCTTCGTGCCGCCTGAGAGGGCCGAACAACTTCGCGGAACGTGGCGGGACTACTATCTGAAATGGTCGGCCATGACGATGGAGCATCTGCATCCGGAGCTTGTCGACCTCGTGCCCGAACTGGCGTGTTTTGTGCCGCCTGCAACAGTTTTTGACAAGCGGACATACTCGCCCTGGATCGACGGACGTCTATACTCCGCCCTTGCCCAGGAAGGAGTTTCGACACTGGTGGTCTCCGGTGGCGAGACGGATGTGTGTGTCCTCGCCGCGGTGCTGGGCGGCATCGACCTCGGATACCGAATGATCCTGCTTGAGGACGCGGTGTGTAGTGGGGCGGACGAGACGCATGACGCCTCTCTAAAGCTGCTGGGGGACCGCTTCTCCGTCCAGCTCGAATTAGTGACAACAGGGTCGTTTCTTTCCGTGGCGAAATCCCGCCTTTGACGCATGATCCTGCACTTCACTACCGTTCATCCCCCCAACGACGGCGAAAGTCATCGACGCCGTTTGGAAAACCACCTCTGTACGGTTCCGCACGGGGAACCAAGGTCACTTGCCCGCATTGACCTGCCAAGCGTCTTCGAGAGCGAGATTATCATTGACCCAGGAGACAATTTCGGGCGGCACGCGCGGTGTTCGGCCGTCCTTGGCGTCGCTTTGTCGCTGGGACCGCGGCTCTCGCCGAGCATCTCAAGATGGAGTTCAGTAGTGAACAGCACCCAGGACGCCCCAACACGGGTCCCCGACCTTCGCGACCTGATCGACCAGAGGGTGGGCGAGATAATTGCCTGCGCACGAGACGGTGGGTGGGCGCGCGACGAGGTTTTGCTCGCGATTGACGATTGCGTCGCGCTGCGTTGGCGCAAGGAAAGTGATGCCGGAACCCATCGAGTCGAGCCTCGTTGATATTCGAAGGATCAATCCATGAACGAGCCAGTTCACGTCCCGATAGTCGAGGAAAAACTGTCCGTCAACAAACGCGATAAGACTTCGGGAAAAGTGACGGTCACCACTGCGACACATGACGTCGACTCCTTGGCGGCAGCCGATCTAGAACGGATGGATGTAACTGTAGAACGCGTACCCATCGATAGAGAAGTTTCCGTAGCGCCGGGTGTCCGCGAGGAAGGAAACACGACGGTCATCCCTGTCCTCGAAGAGGCTCTGGTGATCGAAAAACGCCTTGTACTCAAAGAAGAAATCCGCCTCACGCGTGCGAAGAGCACCGAGCATGTCGAGATGCCCGTCACGTTGCGCAAGCAGGTCGCGACGATTGAGAGAATTAAAACTACCCCCGACCAAGGAGAAGAACAATGATGGAAGCACAGAACCAGCGGACCCTGACCGCGTTTTTCCGGGACCGTTCCGACGCCGAGGAAGCCACGCGCGACCTGATCGCGGCGGGCATCGCCGAAAGCAACGTGCGTCTGGTGCCCGGCGCGGAATCAGACAACGTCGCCGCCACCGATGTTGAGGCAGGCCGCGGCTTCTGGGCGTCGCTCGGCGACTTCTTTTTCCCCGACGAGGACCGCGCGGTCTACGCCGAGGGCCTGCGCCGCGGCGGCTATCTTGTAACGGTGGACGCCGTCACGGAAGCCCAGCATGACAAGGCCGTCGACATCCT
>NZ_JBFUFK010000106.1:0-5667 GCF_056403475.1 Rhizobium sp. P2_G9
TCAAATCACTTGGAAAACGAAGCGCGTCTCGGTTATGCTCACGCCGAGCGATAACAGTCCAGGTCATCGGAAACCCCATTTTGATTTAGCACCAAAAGGGAATCACAACCTGCTGTTATCGCTCAACTACTTTTAAATCGGGCTCTTAGTTAAAGGCGCTCTAAGGAGAAGCCAATGCGGATGGAGACAGAGTTGGTTGGTACTGGCGTTTTCCGTCCTGATCAAATTGCTTTGGTGCAAGCCGTCTTCAAAGAAGTGATTGCCGAACCGTGGTTTGACAGGTCCGGGGAAAATCCTAAGCGGCTTGCGAAGACATTGATCGAAATGTATCGCCGTGATCAGCTTTCGCGCGATATGCTCAAATTGGCCGGTGAAGCTGTTGCRAAAGAGCGGTTTTCTTTAGGATCGACAGGCGAGCAATCGCGATCGTGAAACTGTAATGCGATCAATCTACGAATTTCGCCTGATTTGTTTGGCGGCTGCAAAGGTCAAGTTTTCGGAACACGCGGAAACTCATTCCTTTGAACCGGAAGCACTTATGGCATAATTGTAAGGCGGTTCCGTTCATGTGACAGCCACGTTTCGGCTGGTATTGCGTTTGCCCTTTCTAAATTAGGAAGTGTCCTATGCCGTTCTCGAATGTCGTGTTGCAGCCCGACCAACTCGCGTTGGTTCGGCGGGTGTTTGACAGCATTGTTAGGGAATCTTGGTTCAGCAAGAACCAAGACAATGAATTCACTTTTGCATCCATGATCGTGCGCGAGTTCGAACATGGAACCCGCGACGAAACCGAGCTTTTAGGACGTTGTAAGGCCATAGCACAAGAGCGTTTTAGTCGCTGAATGCCGCGAGTTTCGGCAAGGCATCGGAAGCGGCGTTCGTGACGCCGAATAGTTTTCAGGCTTTGCGGCTCGCCGTTGCCGCGACACTCAAGCGCGCTCTTGTGCTTTGTTGCGCCAAGACAGCGGCTCTTGTAACAACCCCAATGAAGTATCCGGGTTCAACTTCGATCTGGTCGCCTCGAATGATATCGGGTGCATTTGGCAGAAGGAATTGGAATTCAATTTCGGTAGCGGTGCCGATTTCCGATGTCCCAACTGTCGTGATTATCGCGCTTGCGGATATGTCGGATCGCAAAATCCGCACGGGAAATCGGTACTGGATAGGTGATTGCACATGCAATTCCTTGAGATACATTCCCACAGCGCGATACATCATTGGAAAGTTCCCGCCCATAACTGCAATTCGATGGCCGTGCCTATTCTCGCCGACGCCGAAAGCGCCGACGCCTACTTTGGTTCCATACAGCTAAACATATTTTACTTGATCGTCGTCAAGTTCTGGCGCAACTGCAAGGACACACCCGCATGCGCCGCGGTCGTCCGTGGCCTATGGCACGACTTTGTACGTGTCTTCCGGAATCCTGATAGCCAGCGGCCTAAGGCAATCGAAAGACGAACGGACGCAAGCAGCACTTTTGGGTTTAAGGGACGATCCACAGTTGGACCGCAAGTCATATTGCCAACTCGCCTTCCGTAAGATCAAGCCTCTGACCGAAAGCGCGTTACGTCGCACTTCACGCCTCGGTTCGTCGTCGCTGGATGCACACAACTGCAAGCGGGCAGTGACTAACCTTGCCATAACCATCCGATCGGATTTGTCTTGGGCGGACAGGTCGGGTTTGCATTCGATGACCTTCAATTAGGAAACTCTCAATAAAGCTTTGCTTGAATCCCTGAAAATGCTGGGGATAGCAATGATTACGCTAAAAAATTTGTGGTCGAGCCGATCCGGCAACTTTGGTCTAATGGCCGGATTGCTAGCTCTGCCGATCGTTGTCGGCTTAGGCACGGTCACCGATTATGGCTATGCATTGGCAGTGAAAAGCCACCTTCAGAATTCCGCCGATGCCGCCGCGATAAGCGCGCTTGCCGAACAGTCGGTCGGCGTCATTGCCGGATTGCAAAACGTGACAGACGGTGAAGTCGATGTTGGAACGAAAGATGCACAGGCGTTCTTTACTGCCAATCTTGATCCGAAATATGCGGCCTATCTGAAATCGTCTTCGATAAAGGTGAAACGCGTCGGCAACCAATTTACGTCGGAAGCCGCGTTCAGTGCAAACGTGCCAACCTCATTCTTGGGAGTGCTTGGAATAAACAGCATCGTCGTGGGAGGAACCGCGCAAGGAAGCTATGTGGCGGCAACCTATGTGGATTTCTATTTGATGCTCGACAATTCGCCATCGATGGGTTTGGCGGCCACCACGACAGACATTTCTACGCTTGAAGCGAATACCTCTGACACGTGCGCATTTGCGTGCCACATCGAAAACAGTACTACCGACTATTACGCACTCGCCAAAAGGCTTGGCATTACGTTGCGTGTTCAATTGGTTCGAAAAGCCGCACAAGCCATGATGGACACTGCACAACAAACGCGAAGATATTCGGATCAATATCGGATGGCAGTGTATTCCATGGGTGCTTCCGCTCGAAATGTGCAATTGACTAATGTCGCCAGCATGTCGTCGAATCTCGATCAGGTGTCAGACCAAACGGCACTGATGGATTTGATGACGATTCCGTATCAGGGTTACAACGATGACCAACAAACGGATTTCGACAAATTCCTTGGTGACGTGAAAACCGAAGTTGGCAAGGGTGGCACCGGCCTGACAGCATCCGACCGCCAGAAGGTGCTGTTCCTCGTCTCTGATGGGGTAAACGACAGTTACAAGAACGGCGGCTGCAAGAAGAAGACCACGAGCGGTGCAAGTGCCGGCAGATGCCAGCAGCCGCTGGATTACGATACGTGTGACAAGATCAAAAAGAACGGTGTGGAAATTGCGGTTCTCTATACGACCTACCAACCGATTACGAAAAACTCTTGGTACAACACCTATATCAAACCGTTCCGCGACGAAATTAATCCGGCAATGAAAGCTTGTGCGTCGGATGGCTTGTTCTTCGAAGTCAGCCCTTCCGACGGCATCGAAGAAGCAATGAACGCATTGTTTCTAAAGGTGATCAACTTGCCGAAATTGACGGGATAACTTGAAGCGGCGCGAACTTTAGAGGGTAAGTGATGCCGAAATCGCAGAAGATTGTTGTCGCTGTCGTGTGGATTGGCGGATTATTTTTCTTTGCTACCATGTACCGCGGGTTTATTGCTTTAGAACAACCTGTTGTTCACAACGTCATCGCAAGGGCGGTTGAGCGTATTTAGATGGCTCAAAGCGCTCATCGCAACGTGATGACGAAGCGCCATGTGACCATTGGGATTGATTTGTCTTTCCGCCATTTCGGGCGATTTCTCTATAATGTCCATATGCCGGCGCCTATTTCGGCGGATAAAGCTATTTGCAAATATCCAACTGATGCGCGCCAGCGCATCTGCCAAAGGCCAAGCTTTACCGTCACGCAAAAGATATTGAGCTACTAACCGGTGATGTGTACATAATACAGCTTCTCCCGGTTGTGGCGGAGTCGATCACCATGGCTGGCTGGAATTTTCAAAAGGACGCACGTGTTCACATACAGAGTATGTCTCGTTGATATTTTCTTTGGACAGTTGGGATGGCCATCCTCTTGGCATTGCCATTTCTTCCGCTTTGGATAGTGGCGCATATCGTCACCGCGCTGGGGAATTTAGGCTGTCACAGACCGAAGTCGGTATGGTCGAGATTGTTGATGTTGATGTGGTGCAAGACAAGGATGTCGCCATGGCCCATGTTCAGCCATGTATCCTTCCCATGCTTCTCCAATTTGTTTTCGATCTGGCTGTAGTCGCTCACACCGTCCACGATGATAAGGTCGCCGTCGTTGTGATGGAAGTCCTGAACGGTATCGACGCTATAGCCTTTTTTGAACACAAAAAGATCGAGTCCCGTGCCACCGAAAAGAGTGTCTTTGCCAGCGCCGCCATCTAACACATCGTTACCGCTAAGGCCGCTAAGAGTGTTGTTGTCACTATTGCCATTGAGATATTCCCGTCCAACGTTGGTGTCGGTTCCGGTACCATTGATGTTGGATTTCCCGATCAGTTGAAGCACTTCGACGTTTTTGTTGAGGGTATAATTGACAGTGGATTTCACCGTGTCCAATCCGCCCTGACTTGTATCATCCTCTGACAGCGTAATTTTTGCATTATCCGTGATCAGCGTGTCGTTGCCGTCACCTGTAAATATCTCGCCCTTGATCGTACCACCGCGTGTATCGACAACGTCTTTGCCGTCATTCAGGAAGATACCGCCAATGATCACGCCGTCATTGACGATCCTGTCATTACCATCCGACGACGAGATTGCGGCGTTTGCATGGATCACGCCGTGATTGGTGACGGTCAAAGCGTCCGTGGTGAGAACATTCATTTGAATGCCGTCGTTGCTGGACAAAATGGAACCGTCATTCACAATGGCCGTGGCACGCGTTACGTTGATTGCCGAACTCAATCCGCTGATGGTGCCGTGATTTTCAATGCTACCACCACCTATAGACACGCCAAACGAGGAAAATCCAAAACCACTGATGGTGCCGTTATTGATAACCTGTGCGTTTGAACCGTCGATCTCGGCTCCTGAATTGCCTTGTATGAATCCGCCCTTTGCTACAGCCAGAGTGAAGTTGGCACCACTTGATCTAACACCGAAGCCGCCATGGTTGGAGCCGGGAAATTGCCAGATGCTACCGATCACGGTAAGACTATTATCCGAGCCACTCTCGTCAACAGCCGCGATTTGCATTCCCGACGACTGGATAACCGATATTGTGCCGGTTTGAGCGATGATTAGATTGAGATTGCTGCCAGACACTGTCTCAATATCGGTCTGATATTCAGTAATGGTGGTCATTTCGTCTCCCAAAAGGCCAAATAATGGTTGTTTCCAACCTGCCATGGCGAAGACTTTAGTCAAGTCTAAAAAGCAAACCGATATTATTGGGAAGCCTCCCAATCCAAAACATAGACAAGTGCACGCTCGACAAGGTGAACTTTGAATTCGGATTTTTAACGTGCCTATTCAAAGAAATGCGAGCGACAGATCAATCTGGCACCTTGAAAATTGTTGCTTCATCTTGAGCTTCTCTGAAGCCTTTGAATGACGCGTGTCG
This sequence comes from Rhizobium sp. P2_G9, assembly GCF_056403475.1. NCBI lineage: Bacteria > Pseudomonadati > Pseudomonadota > Alphaproteobacteria > Hyphomicrobiales > Rhizobiaceae > Rhizobium > Rhizobium sp. P2_G9. The sequence continues at coordinate 5,112 of NZ_JBFUFK010000106.1, forward strand.
TAACTCGTCTTTCGTCCAAGAACGATATTCAACCTCGGCAACTAATGTCGGTTCGGTGAAGACAACTTTTTTGTTTTTGAGCGTCACGGCTGGCTTGTCGGTTCGCATGGCGTCAAGCTGGCCTCTGATGGTCACCGCTTGCGATCGTTTGAAGCCGGTGCCGACCGATCCGACATAGACCAATTCCTTGCCCTTTTTTGCGGCTAATAGAAGGCTGGCAATCGCGCCAGACATCTCGTCTGATGGTTCATAGCCAACGACGACGAAGCTGTCGCTTTGGACACATTTGACCTTTACCCAATCGCCTGTCCGACCGGACCGATATGGGCGATCATCATTCTTGGCAATTCGACTAATCGAGCGTAGCCCTATGCAAACAAAGCCACAAGCGAAAGCCGATTTGGGTACAGGGCAATCGGGTGAGTTAACGGCAGACAACGTCTGAAATCTGTGAATCTGTGTGAAGCCTCTGATTCGTGAGGGAGGTTCGAGCATGGAATTGCAGCCGGCTATATCGGAAGGGATTGTTTTTCTTTCGTATTTCTCTGAGCTTCCG
>NZ_JBFUFK010000107.1:0-5223 GCF_056403475.1 Rhizobium sp. P2_G9
TGGACCACCCCAGTCCATCTGCCGGACTACCCGGCATCGTCGGCTGGTAGAGGTTGCTGGAGGCGGACCCGTCCTTGCGCTCGCGGCTTTCAGCGAGGAGATAGCCTGCTTCAACAACCTTGGCCACATGGGCAATCACCGTGGACCGACTGAGGCCAGATTCTTCAGCAATCATCTGGTAGCTGGGAAAGCAGCCGGAGCCATCGGCGGCCATGTGGCAACCGATGGTGTGGCAGACGAGCTTTGTGGTGGGTTCAAGTGGGCTTTTGAGGATGGCGTGCTGCCAGGAGAAGAAGGCGTTCATTCTGGTGCCTTCCACTTTGAAATCAGAGCATTAATCTTCAGCGCGTCGGCAGCGCAAAGCCATCCCATGTCAAAGCTGTTTGGGTAGCGCCATTTTCCATCGTTTTCTTGCCAGCCAGCATCTACTAACGATTGGCGTTCTGAGGGGGAAATGTCCACATTTCCATACTTTCATTGATTCATGCCGCCATACTTTGCCAAATAGTCGGCGGGGCGGCAGGTAGTATGGAACCTGCTCCCGCCCCACAGACACGATGAGTCAGCTATAGAAGCTTGGCAACATCTATTTTTACTTCCCCGCCATGTTTTCAGAAATATATCTTTTAAATTCCTCCGCGCACGGCTCGTCAGTAAATGTATATATTTGGTCCATTGCGACGTCTGATCCTCCCCTAATGCAATTTCCTACCTTACAAACAATGTGCAAGCTGTTTTTCTTTGTGTTTTCGTGCCCAACGTTTATGAAATACACTTCTGACAAGTCCCTTATTGCAAAATTTGAAGTATCGACCCTCACATCTCGAATAGTATCCTCCGCGAACTTATTGTTGGCATCTTTCACTATGCCAACATACTCATTCTGACCTACCTCATACACAACGCACATGCCGTTGCCGCAAGAAAAGAGGTTATCTTGTGTGCGCTTGGTACCGTCTGAGTCGTCTACAGACATTCCGCAGTCAATAGTGAACCTGACAAAATCGTCGATGGCGCTTTCGCCTTTAGATTGCTCTGCGGTGTTCGTTTCAATGCCTAAAGCATCTCTAATCTGCTGGCTACTTTTGATTCCTGCAACCAACACGGTGCCAACCACCGGGATGACCACCAAAAGACCTGTCAAAAACACTACTATCTTTTTTGCCCATTGCGGAGAATCCGGTTGTGCTTCTTTCTCATTCTTGTCCGCCATCCTGAAGTCCCTCACCGCCCCGACACGCTACGTTCGGCCCTGCTAAATTCGTTGAAGTATACACGCATCAGCCGCATCATCATCCGGTAAGCAATCAGCTTCCGGAGATATCCCAATGAAACTTTCAGCGGAGACGCTGGCGCGCGAGCGCCCGCAACGACAACCTATGCCTTCCAGCCAGCCGGAGCTGCCCAACATCCCGCCGCCCATAACCGAGAACCGCGCACGCGACTTCGGCTTCAATGCCGCGCCGCCCTGCAAGCGCTGCCAAATCCCCTGCGATTACTGCCTCGACTTCATGGCCGACCACCGGGCCTCGGGACGATAAAGAAAGGAGCGTGACCATCATCTAGGCAGCAGGAAAGAAGCCTACACCTGCCGAGTTACGGGCCGCTCGTCGATAGACCCGACCATTTCGTTGACATCACCGAAATGATCCCCCTCCCGCCGCCGACTCCTCCTCCCACGGCGAGCGGTTCACCTGCCCCCGGCACAGCGATTGTGACCGGGGGCTTTTATTTTGGAGCTGTCCCATGAACCTCTACCTGTACGTGGAGGGCAGGATAGTTCCCGCCGTCTACGATTACGACATGCAGACCGATGGCGTGCTGGTGAACACCAAGCACCAGACCGCCCGGGGGAACGGCATTATCATGGTGGTGCTGAAACGCGGCGAGAAGGTGCCGACCAGGGAGCAGGCCAAGAGCATCGCGCTCATCAGGGCCATCAACCCGCTCTGGCGCGTGACGACCTTTTTCCCTGAAAACCGTTAGTGACAGCCCTGCCCGCAAGGTGGGGCTATTTGTATGCAAACTATTTTAGCGTTTATGAATAAAATTTCTTTACAACTTAAAATAGTAGGCTCATGATTCTCTAACAACAAAGGAGAACTACGAAATGACAACCCTTCGCCACGTCGCCGACATCGAGCGTGACCTCGGCATCGAGCTTATCGGCACCGAGACCGAGAAGCAGGAGTTCGGGGAAGCGCCCTACATGTTTGGCGACGATTTGCGCTTTCACACCCGCTATTTCGCGGTCACCGCCTTCAACGCCACCGGCTTCCGCCTTCACCAGAACGGCGGCATTATCAGCGGCAACTTCGCCGAGCCGATCGAGGTGGTCACCGTCGAGACGGACGCCGGTGGCGACATCCTCGACACCAGCTTCGATGAGGCCAATGTTGCCCGCGCCGTGCTGGCAAAGCTTGGGCCTATCCCAGATATGGAAGGCGGCTTGCGAGCTGCAGCGGGGGTGTAGGGCCATGTTCCAGCTTGTTTTGATTTACAGCTTCATGGCGGCAGCGTGTAGCGTCGACATGTCCGTCAGTTCTACCTTTGCCCCAAATACCCGGTATTTCTACCAAGATGGTGCCGGGATACGTGAATTCCCGAAAGCCCCGCCAATGTGTGCCCCATATCGAGCTTACGCCTATACCAAGCTCGATACCTACCCGACCTATCAGGCGTGCATGGCTCGTGTCGCCAAGGTAGCAGAGCACAAAGACCTCAAAGCTATTTGCCGCGCGGTGTGACCATGAAGCAGCTTTCGTTTCTTTCCGAGCTAGAGCCGAAGGGAACAGAAGCCGCTCCGCCCTCCCCGTGGGAATTGATGAAACGGGGAATGCAAGACTACAGCCGCGCCGAGGAAGAAGCGCGGGTGAGACAAATCAACGAAAGACGACAACGTGAAATACATTCGACTGAACCTTGCCCAGGCCAAGCACATCCTCAACGAGCTTGAGCACGCCGATGATATGCGGTGCCCGGATACCGACAACTCCGAGGATGACCAGGAAGTCCGGCAGAACTTTATTCGGAACTTGAGGAAGTTGGTCGGGCAGTTGGAGGGCGAGCAATGAGCCGCGCCCCCCACTCCATCGCCGGAGCAATCTACGACGAGAGCGGCCTTGCGATTGGCGCCGTCGCAACGGATGACGCTCGGCAGGCCCAGCGTGAAGCCACCTCCGAATTGCAGGACCGCTTAGATTCTGCCCGCGGCACGCCACGGACGCCTGAGCGGATTGAGCTGCTGGGCGGGGGCTACTGGAAACAGCGTACCTATGGCTTCAATTACGGTGATATTTTCGACCGCTTTGATTGCCCCACTATCCCTTGCACCAAGGGCGAGGCTAATCGCATAGCCGACGCCCTTCGCCCCGCCGTAACAGCTTCGGATGAGGAGGTGGCGCGGAAAATTGTCGGATGCCATAAGGCCACAACTAACTACTCGTCCCCCGATTACGTTGAGGCTGAACTCGATATTCAAACTATTACCGCCATCCTCTCCCGCCACCGCGAGCAGGCTGATGTCAACGGCTATGCTCGCGGATTTGAGGACGGCCAGAACTTCGAGGCCCGTGGCGGAGAAGCATTGCAAACCCAAATCGCCGCCCTGTAAGAGACGGTGCTGGCGTATGAGCAGGCTGGACAAGCCGTTGTTGACCGCTGGGATGCGCCAACGTGGAAAGATTTGCCCAACACCGGCATAACCATAAATGCACTTCGCAAAGTCATTGCCGCCCACCGCGCCGCCCCCACCACGAACACCAACGTGGAAGCCAAAACTGTCTTAAAATAGGCCAATTTCGCCCCCGGCCCCCACCACCAGGCCGAACGATACAAGGAATGGCTCTTGCCGGAGCAACGCAAGCAGGTAGTGTGGAAGCCGGTGAAGCTGGAGGGGGAATGATGCGGATAGCTCTTGTTTGCACGCTTTTGACCGTCGCGATGCCCGCATATGCTATCGACGGCAACACGCTCTATGATTCCTGCTTAGGAAGCAAAGGCATGGCACTTGGATACGTTTCGGGCGTCATAGACGAAGCAAGCAGCGTCTCAGGATGGTCATTGATAAAGCAGGCCGAGGCTTTCCAAAAACATGAGCCATATAACCCAGCTTACGCAGAGGCATGGGTATTTTCTCAGGGAGGAGCGTGTCTTCCCGATCGGTACACGTTAGGCCAAGCTACGGATGTGGTCTGTAAATATCTTGCAGCGACACCTGAGACTAGACAGGAGCCGGCCAGTGACCTTGTGAAAGCTGCCTTCAAGCACGCTTGGCCGTGCCAGCATTAGCAGCCCGTGCCAGAGGCACCCTTTCGGACTCCAGCGCTGTTGACGGGTGGGGTTGGCGCCGAATCCCGACAGGCCACAGGGGCTGAATTTAGCCGGAGCCGCGGGTCTCCGCAGGTTCAAAAGCACACTGTGAGCCAGTTGCGAGCCAGTAAGCGGTGGGGTAGCATTTTACCACCCCTGTATCTTCTTGTTTTTGTTGAGGTTTTTGGTGCCGCTTCCCGGAATCGAACCGAGGRCCCCATCATTACGAATGATGTGCTCTACCGACTGAGCTAAAGCGGCAAATCCAAAGCACCGGTTGGACCGGCTCGGATATTCCGGAGGCGCTGATAAAGGCAAAAGCGGCGGATTGCAAGCTGGAATGACGCGGAAACTGCTTTTTTGCGCGATCGGGCCAGCCTGCGGCAAGGTCCACCGGGAAACGGCGTCGTCCGCGGCGGGTCAGCCGCAGATGCGAGCCTTGGCGGCGTGGTATTCGGCTTCGAGGCGGGTGATCAGCGTCTCGACCGGTTCAATCGCCTTGACGGCGGAAATGCCCTGGCCGGAGCCCCAGATGTCCTTCCAGGCCTTTGGGCCGGAGGTGGCTTTTTCGAAATCCATCTTCGTGGGGTCTGCTTCGGGCAGGTTGGCCGGGTCGAGGCCGGCGGCTTCGATCGAGCCCTTGAGGTAATTGCCGTGGATGCCGGTGAAATAGCTGGAATAGATGACGTCTTCGGCGCGGCTGGCGACAATCATCTGCTTGTAGGCGTCGGTGGCGCGGGCTTCGGGCGTGGCGATGAAGGGGGTGCCGATATAGGCCAGGTCGGCGCCCATGGCACGGGCGGCGAGGATGGCGCCGCCATTGGCGATGGCGCCGGAGAGCAGCAGCGGGCCGTCGAACCATTCGCGGATTTCCTGCACCAGGGCGAAGGGCGAGAGCCGGCCGGCATGGCC
>NZ_JBFUFK010000108.1:0-8177 GCF_056403475.1 Rhizobium sp. P2_G9
CAATGCAATGAAACACATAACCGCAAACCTGCTCAGGCTCGCTCCCGGCAAGGATTCAATCAACCCCAAGCGCAAAACCGCAAACTGGGATGACAAATACCTCGAGGCCGTAATCCGCGGAAATTAACTCACCCGATTGCCCTGCGGTTTCGCTCGGCGTTGCCGATTTACGATAAGTGAACGCAACCCCGCCGAAACGCCGATGCACGCCGATCCTCCCAAAAATGGTCGAGCCGACCGCATGGGCATCGGCTATAGCGGGATGATTTCCTGTTCTGAAGCGATCGAAAAGGTATTTTCCATGCGACATGCACCAGCCCCATCGATCAGCATCGAAATCACATCGCGCGTTGCCGACATCAATCACGCGCCGTCCGCCGCCGACAACACAGTGACGCTTGACAAGGATACGAGCTTTACCTTTTCGGCGGATACGTTCGGCTTCACCGACATGGAAGACGGAAACACACTGAAGGCCGTCATCATCACCGCCCTGCCCGACGCAGGCACGCTGACGCTCAATAATGTCGCGGTCACGGTCGACCAGTCGATCGACGCGAGCGACCTTGCGCATCTGGTCTGGACGCCGTCGGCCAATGCCAACGGCGACGTTTCCTCGCTGAAATTCAAGGTAGAGGACAGTGGCGGCACTGCCAATGGTGGCGTCGACATATCAGACGAACATGCGATCAATTTCTCCGTCACACCCGAACCGGATACGCCAACCGGCACCAGCAAGACGATCACGATCGACGAAGATGCGACCTACACATTCAGCGAAGCCGATTTCGGTTTCCATGATGCGGACGGCGATGTTCTCGGCGGCATCGAATTTCTAACTGGCCCCACAGGCGGCAAGCTCAAGGTCGGCTTCCAGGATCTGCTCTTCAACACTTTCTACAATAAAGATGCCAATCCTGACTCCGATGCCAATATTCTCAACACCGGGCAGATGAAGTGGACGCCGCCAAAGAATCTCGAAGGCAAGGCAGTCGCGACCATCACCTTCATCGTCGAGGACACGACTGGTCGTGAGGATCCAGTGACCCGGACGCTGACGATCAATATCAAGGATGAGACCGACACCTTCACCGGCACCAGCGGGCCGGACAAGCTCAAGGGCACGATGGGCCACGATGTCCTCGACGGCGGGCGCGGCAACGATACGCTCAATGGCGGCGACGGATCGGACACGTTCATCTTCGCTCACAAATACGGCCAGGACACGATTGTCGATTTCACTGCGACCGGCAAGAACCACGATGTCATCGACCTCTCGGATTTTGGCTTCAAGAACTTCAACGATCTACGCTTCAATCACATGTTCGAGCACGGCCACGATGTCTGGCTCGATGAGGGGCATGGTGACCTGCTGATCATCAAGCACATCGGAATCCCGGATTTCATCAAGAGCGACTTCATCCTGTGAGTGAGATGGTGCGCCCTGGCTTGCAGCATGGAATATGACGGTCCGCGTCATCCGCCATTGTGAAGCACTGCGGCTGAACGAGCACGATCCGCCAAATTTGCTTGGACTATGTCGCTTTTTCGGTGTTCTCCGGCGACGGTGCCGTTAAGATCGCCATCGATCGGCTGATTCAGGCGCGGTCCATTCCACATCGATGCCCATTCATGCGCAAGCTCATCCCGCTCGTCCCGCTGCTCACCTCCACCTCGCTGCTTTTGTTTGCCAATGCGCTGCAATCGCTGCTGATCGCCTGGCGGGGAACGAATGAGGGTTTTCCCACCTCGCTGATCGGCCTGATCACGGGTGTCTACTATCTCGGCTTCGCCATCGGCTGCGCTCATATCACGCCGCTGATCCGCGCCATCGGCCATATCCGCACCTTCTCGGCCATGGCGGCGATCACCACGTCATCGATCATCCTCTCCGGCCTTGCGGTCGATCCGGTGGTCTGGGTGGTGGTGCGCCTGGTCAACGGCTATTGCCTGGCGATCCTGTTCGGCATCATCGAGAGCTGGCTCAACGCCAAGGTCGACAATTCGATCCGGGCGCGCGTGCTGTCGGTCTATCGCTATTGCGACCTCTCTTCGAGCACCGCGGCGCAATTCTTCCTGCCCTGGTTCGGCGGCCAGGGCTTCGTCCTGTTCGGCATCGCGGCCATGGTGTTTTCGCTGTCGCTGACGCCGATCTCGCTCGCCGACAAATCAAGCCCGGCGGCACCCGATCCGATGCGCTTCAACCTGCGTTTCCTGATGGGCATCTCGCCGCTGGCCGCCACCGGCTGCGTCGCCGTCGGGTTTACCAACACCGTCTATCGCGCGCTTGGCCCCGTCTATTGCGTCAAGCTCGGCTTCGATACCAATGGTGTTGCGGCGTTCATGGTGGCGAGCATCCTGTCGGGTGTGGTGCTGCAATATCCGCTCAGCTATTTCTCCGACAAGCATGGCCGGCGGGCCGCCATCCTGGTCTCGACCGGCGGCGGACTGGCGGCAAGTGCGCTCATATTCCTGTTTGCCGGCGATCATTTATGGCTCAACGTCATCGGCGTCTTCGTGCTCGGCTCTTTCTCCATGCCGCTCTATTCGCTGTGTTCGGCGCATGCCAATGACCGCGCCGGTCCCGGCCAGTTCGCCATGGTGTCAGCCGGCATCCTGTTCTTCTGGGCGATTGGTGCGGTAGCGGGGCCGCCGACGGCCTCGCTTTTCATGGGCTGGCTCGGACCCGGATCCCTGTTCGGCTTCGTCGCCGCCACCCAGGCGATCTTTGTCGCCTACACGGTCATGCGCGTTATTCAGCGGCCGGAAGCAGCTGCCGGACGGTGAAAATACTGTAGCAAGCTTCAGAATCACTTGCTTTTTCCGTATGAGAGGAAGATGAACGGACACTCCCTCCGGGAGATCTGTTTCCCTCAATAGCGCATACCCGACGAACAAGAGATTTGATGCTTATCATTTCCGATACTGCCAGCCTGCAACAGGCGTGCGATACACTCGCTCAAAGCGAATTTGTCGCGGTGGACACCGAATTCCTGCGCGAGACGACGTTCTGGCCGCAGCTCTGCCTGATCCAGCTCTCCGGGCCGGCGCTCGACGCGATCGTCGATCCGCTGGCGCCGGGCCTTGATCTCGCGCCCTTCTTCCGGCTGATGGCCGACGCCAAAGTGGTCAAGGTGTTCCATGCCGCGCGCCAGGACATCGAAATCATCTTCAATCGCGGCGGGCTGATCCCGCATCCGATCTTCGACACGCAGGTCGCGGCGATGGTCTGCGGCTTCGGCGATTCCGTCTCCTACGACACGCTGGTGCAGAAGATCGTCAACGTGCAGCTCGACAAGTCCTCGCGCTTCACCGACTGGAGCCACAGGCCGCTCAGCGAGAAGCAGCTGGACTATGCGATTGCCGACGTCACCCATCTCAGAGACGTTTACCTCACTCTCAAGGCCGAACTCGAACGCGAGGGGCGAACGGAGTGGCTGTCGGAGGAAATGGCCGTCCTCGAATCGCGCGAGACCTATGACCTGCATCCCGACAATGCCTGGGAGCGCTTGCGGATGCGCATCCGCAAGCCCCGAAAGGTTATGAGCGCTCCCAGGCGGGAGGCGCGATCATCGCCCAGGTCAATGCGGCACTGGCGATCCCCAAGACGGACCTGCCGAGAATCCCCCGCCCACCCGCGGCGCCCGAAGGGACCGGCGCGGCCGTGGAAATGCTGAAAGTGCTGCTCAAGCTGATTGCCGAAAAGAACGGCGTGGCAACCAAGATCATCGCTACCGGCGACGACCTCGACCTGCTCGCCGCCAAGGGCGAAGAGGCGGATGTCGCGGCGCTGAAGGGCTGGCGGCGCGACCTCTTCGGCCTGCCGGCGCTTAAGCTCATCCGCGGCGAGATCGCGCTGCGCTTCGTCAATCGCAGGGTGGATTTGGTGGAGATCAGTGCGGTCGGATAGCCGGCTCGCGCCCGAAATCGGCAAAAAGCGCCGCCGGACATTTCCGACGGCGCGTTGCATGCTAATTCAACATCTTAGATGTGGAATTTGAAGTCGCTGAGGTCGAGATCCTTGATCGTGCTGTGGTCGAAGTGGATGTGCACCGCATCGCCATGGCCGAAGCTGATCTCGTAGTCTGTCTTGCTGATCTTTTCGATATCCAGGTTGGCAAATTTCGTGCCCTTGCCGAAGCCCTCGATGTCGAGGATGTCGTGATCCTTGCCGGCGGCATCGAAGTCGGTGATCGTGTCGCCCTTGTCGCCCTTGTGGAACTCGAACGTGTCGGAGCCGGCGCCGCCGGTCAGCGTGTCATTGCCCTTGCCGCCCCAGAGCGTGTTGTCGCCGGTATTGCCGACTAGGGTGTTGTTGCTGTCGTTGCCGGTGACGTCAAGGTCACCCTTGCCCTGAAGCTTTGCAGCCTCGACATTGTCATTCTTGCTGAGATCGATGTTCACCGATCCGATCGCGGTGTCATAGCCGCCCTTGTTGCCGGCCGCTTCCACGWTCTGGTCCTTGCCGCCGCTCAGCACATAGGTGTCGTCGCCGTTGCCGCCAGTCAGGACGTTCTTGCCCGCGCCACCCGAGAGCAGGTCGTTGTCGTCGCCGCCATAGAGCTTGTYGTTGCCGTAGCCGCCGTAGAGGTGATCCTTGCCGCCATTGCCATAGAGCTTGTCGTCAAGATTGCCGCCAGAGAGGTCGTTGGCCGAATTGTTGCCATTGATGATGTAGCTCTGCTTGTCGATCCAGGCAGCGAGGCTCTTGTCGCTTGCCAGGATCTTGCCGCTCAGGCCAAGATCTTCGATTGAATAAAGCTCAGCCTTGCCGTGACCGACGCTGAGACCGTCTAGCGCAGTGATCGCCTTCGCCCGATTATGGTCAACCAGGCCGCTGAAGCTCAGAGCACCGGTCAGGCTGACATAGTCGCCGTCCTTCTGATAAAGCGTGGCCGTCTGCACGCCCTTCTTCGATGTGTAGCTGAACTTGTTCATATAGCCCTGCGAGAACAGGTCCTTCAGTGAAATGTCGTCGACATTGAAATCGAAGTTGCCTGCAGCATTGTCGATCGTGATATTTGGCATTCCTGGTCCCCGTTTTGGTGTGTCCGCCGATGACCAGAAAGCTAGCGGGCAAACATTACGAAAGGCAGGATTCGAAATACTAAGATTTTAACGACCGATGCGAATTTTCCAAAAAAGAGAAAAAAATGGGCCGAATGGCGGCAGTTTTGGCGTTATTTTGACCGACATCAAATTACAATTTACCAATATATAGACCTGAATCGTGCGAGGCGGGCCTCTACTTGACATTCATCATTCGAAGCGAAATGCCAATTTCTTGCCGGTCAGCTTGGCAAGCTGTTGCAACCGTCCATCAAGGCGCTCCCCAGCGAATTCGGAATATTCCGGCGGCACCACGAATTCCAGGTCTAATCCGCTTGCGGCATCGCGCGGCCGCTCGAACCTGAGGTGCCGGACAATGCCGGGCATCGAGGCGGAGAACAGGTAGACCACACGCAGCATACCGCCCAACAGCTTGGCCAGGTCGAGCAGGCGCGGCGTGGCGATGGTGGTCAGCGCGCTGGTCGCTCCGTCGTCATAAAGCCCCTCGAAGCGATAATAATTGGCGAGCGCGACATAGGCGCGGCCGGGATGGGTAATGCCGATGAAGGAGGAGTGGGCGATGAGGTTGAGTGCCTGCGGACCACGATAGTCGGGATGGGCGCGCCAGCTGATATCGGCAAGCAGGCAGGCGGTCTGCCGATAGCGCGACTCCTCCAGCGTCTCCTCGATGCCGAAGAGCGGCAGCATCTGCCCGGTCCAGGCGGCCAGTTCGCGGGCATGCTCGGGCGAGCGGGCGCGCAGCACTGCCAGCTCGCCGGCGGCGGAGAGCAACGGGTCCTGGTGCTTGATCTGGTCCGGCAGCAGCGAATAGAGATAGCCCTCGCGCACCCCCTGAATGGAAAAGGAAACCTGCGCCGGTTTCATCGCCAGCAGCACTTCACGCATGGCAACGGCGCCGAAGGGCAGCAGCGTGCGGCGCGCGCGCGAGACAGCCTGGTAGGCCGGCTCCTTCTGCTCCTTGTTCTTGATGACGGTGTCAAGGAAGGCAATTACCTCGTCATAGGGCAGGCGATAATCCTGGATCATGTGCAGCGGATAATTGCTGAGCTCCATGTGCAGCTTGGCCAGACTGCGCCAGGTGCCACCAACGGCATAAAAGGTGCGGCCGGCGCCGGCCTTGAGGAAGTCGACGCTGCGCACCTGCTTGCGGGCATAGGCCGCCGCCTTGGTCAGAGAGCCGGCGGCATGTTCGGAGAGGCGGATGCCGCCGAGCGGCGTCGTCATGCCCTTGCCGATAACCGGCCCCTTGACGTCGACCAGTTCCAGCGAACCGCCACCGAGGTCGCCGACAATGCCATCGGCATCGTCATGGCCGCTGACAATGCCGAGTGCGGAATATTTCGCTTCTTCCTCGCCGGACAGCACGCGCACCTTGTGGCCGAGGATCATCTCGGCTTTGTGGATGAAATCCGGGCCGTTCTTCGCCTCGCGGGCAGCGGCGGTGGCGAGGATATACATGGTGTAGGCACGCGCCTGGTGCGACAGCGCCTTGAAACGATGCAGCGCCGCGAGTGCGCGGGCGACGCTTGCCTCGTCCATGTTGCCGGTCTGCTCCAGGCCCTTGCCGAGCCCGCACATGACCTTTTCGTTGAACAGCATGGTGGGGGCACGATTAAGCCCCTCATAGATCACCAGTCGGATCGAGTTGGAACCGATGTCGACGACGGACACCGGCTCCATGCCGGGCAGCCGTCCTTGAGCTTCAGATTCGACCATGAAAATCCAGTATCGACCTTATTTGCGGCCGGAGGAGAACCTGCCGGCGATCAGCTTCGGGGCACTCGATTTCAGGGCCTCTCCCCGGCCCGACAGCGACGGATTGGTCATGAAATAGAGCTGAGCGTTGAATGGTTCCTCCCCCTCGCCCACATCCGTCCGCTTCGAAGTTCCGTCGGCCAATATCTCGTAGGATTGTTGGTTGTCAATCAGATTGCCCAGCATGATCTGCGACAGGACCTGCTCGTGCACAGTCTTGTTGACCAGCGGAACGAGCGTTTCGACGCGCCGGTCGAGGTTGCGCGGCATCATGTCGGCCGAGCCGATATAGACCAGCGCCTGGTCGTGCGGCAGGCCATGGCCATTGCCGAAGCAGAAGACGCGACTATGTTCGAGGAAGCGGCCGACGATGGACTTGACGCGGATATTGTCCGACAGGCCCGGCACTTTCGGCCTGAGGCAGCAGATGCCGCGCACCACCAGTTCGATCTTCACGCCGGCCTGGCTGGCGTCATAGAGCGCGTCGATGATATCGGGATCGACGAGCGAATTCATCTTCATCCAGATCGCCGCCGGGCGGCCTGCCCGGGCATGGACGGTTTCCTCCTCGATATGCTGCAGGATGCGCTTGCGCAGCGTATAGGGCGAGACGGCGAGCTTCATGCCGGCTTCGGGCTCGCCATAGCCGGTGATGAAATTGAAGACATTGGCCATGTCGTGGGCGATCACCGGATTGCATGTGAAGTAAGAGAGGTCGGTGTAGATTTTGGCGGTGACCGGGTGATAGTTACCGGTGCCGAGATGGCAATAGGTGCGCAGCCTACGGTCCTCGCGGCGTATCACCATGCTCATCTTGGCATGCGTCTTGAGTTCGATGAAGCCGAACACGACTTGGACGCCGGCATGTTCCAAGTCGCGCGCCCAGCGGATATTGGCCTCCTCGTCGAAACGGGCCTTGAGCTCGACCAGAGCCGTCACCGACTTGCCGGCTTCGGCGGCGTCGATCAGGGCGCGGACGATCGGGCTGTCATTCGAGGTGCGGTAGAGCGTCTGCTTGATCGCCACGACATCCGGATCGCGCGCGGCCTGAATCAGGAACTGCACCACCACGTCGAAGGACTCGTAGGGGTGATGGACGATCATGTCCTTCTCGCGGATGGCCGCCAGGCAATCGCCCGCATGTTCGCGCACGCGCTCGGGATAGCGGGCATTGTAGGGGGGAAAGCGCAGGTCGTCGCGCGGCGCCTTGACGATTTCGGACAGCGTGTTGAGCGCCAGGAAACCGGGCAGCACCGCCGTTCGGTTTTCCGGCACGCCGAGTTCCTGGGTGACGAAATGGCGGAGCGATTGCGGCATTTCCGAATCCGTCTCGATGCGGATCACCGAACCAC
>NZ_JBFUFK010000109.1:0-4352 GCF_056403475.1 Rhizobium sp. P2_G9
GAAGGTCACCAGCGAGGTCAGCTTGAGCACATTGATCGCATCATTGCCGGTCGGCGGCACGACGAAGCGCATCGCCTGGGGCAAGATGATGCGTCTGAGGATCTTGCGATAGGACATGCCGAGCGCGCTCGCCGCCTCGGCCTGGCCGCCTTCTTCATTTTGCCGCCACCCGAGTTTTGCCGATGAAACGGCTCGCGACGCCGTGCCGGCCGCCGGAGAGTTCGACCGGATATCGCTAGAGATCGCCTGTTGCGCGAGGCTGAGACGAGAGCATGTCGCCTGAAATTGGGAATCGGTTTCAGGATAACGACATGCGCAAAAACAAAGGTTTAGAGCGCCGGTTCTGATTCCATCAGAACGCAAAGCGCCCTAAACGACAAAGCGCATCCACGACGGTCAAGGTCCGGCACTTCCGGCACGACGTCGCTCGAAATGGCTGAAGCTGACGGCAGTGTCTACTTGTAGTTTACCGGTTCACATATTTTTCAGTAATTTGTCAGATTACTTAATTACCTTTCTCTCATGTATGGCGCCCGGACATGCAGGTTTCAGACAGTCAATCGCATGCGAAGCCACCCAATGGAGGCCTCGCGCATCCAAGGGTGATTGGGTGGCGGGGAACGTCGGCTTTGGCCATGGGCGGCAGCAACCAGATGCTGTTCCTGATCACCGCCCTGTTCGTCGGCCAGGGTGACATTGCAGGCCAGGGGAGCGCGTCGCTGGTCCTGTTGGCGCTTGGTCTTGTTCTGAGCTACGTGTCCGCTCCGGGCTGGACCGAGCTGGTGCTCATGTCGCCCAATCGGGTGGGTGGCATATCGGCCGCCTGCACCGAGGCGTTCAAACCCTATAGTCCAATCCTGTCGGCACTGACGGGTGTGTGTTATTGGTGGGGCTGGGTTCCGACCTGCGGCGTCACGGCGATCCTTTCCGGGGTCGCAATCCAGCAATGGTGCCTGCCTGGCGTTCCGGTTTCGATCATTGCCATTGCCATCGTCTCCACCTTCACCGTGGTCAACCTGCTGGGCGTGCGCTGGGTCGCGGGTCTGGCCATCCCGATCGCCTGCGCATCGGCAACGCTTGCCTTCCTGTCCGCGATCATACCGATATTGAGTGGTGCCGTTGATTGGCACAGGTCGTTCGACCTGCACATCACCATTCCTTTCCCAGGCTGGTTCGGCACCATGACGTCGTTGATGGCCGGCCTTTATCTGGTGGGCTTCGGCGCGCCTGCCTTCGAGGCCGCGACATGCCATGTCGGCGAGACCGTCGATCCGGTCAGGAACGTGCCGCGTGCGATGCGTGTCAGCGGCCTTATGGCGGGCCTGTTTTTCGTCATCCTGCCGATCGTCTGGCTTGGAACACTCGGCCCCGAAGCGCTTGGCCATGATCTCTCCGAGGTTCTCGGGCCGACCTTCGCGCCGGTGTTTGGCAGCGGCGCAAAGGCGGCGGCAATCGGCTTCATGATGTTCAACATGTTCCACGGCACCCTCCAGCCATTGGCGGGCGCGGCCAGAACACTGGCACAGATTTCCGAGGATGGCCTTGCGCCCCGCTTCCTGTCGAAACGCATGTCGACCGACGCGCCCTATGTCGCGACACTAGCGACCGCCGGCTTCGCCATTGCATTTCTGCTGATCGGCGACCCGATCTGGTTGATCGCGGCGGCCAATTTCACGTATCTGATCGGCATATGCATGCCATCGGTCGCCGTCTGGCTGCTGCGCCGCGACGCACCCGACGCCGAGCGACCCTATCGCGCGCCGAAAGGCACCATCAGTCTCGGCCTGGGCGCCGCCGCGGTCTGGGGCGCAAGCGCCATGCTCGGCTTCGAACAATTCGGGCTGCCGACCGTGGTGATCGGCCTGCTGATGGCCTATTCCGGAGCCCTGCTCTACGGTTGGCGAAAGCTGCAGGACCGGCGCGAAACCGGCCAGAAAGGCGTCGGGAACTCGCTGCACGTCAAACTGACCGGCGCCATGCTCCTGGTGCTGGCGCTCGATGCCGGCGGCTATATGCTGGCGATCGGCGCCATACCGAAGAGCGATGCCGGCTTCGTCGCCGTGCTCGAAGATATTTTCGTTGCTGTTGCACTCCTGACGATCAGTGTCGGAATTGTCCTGCCGGGCATGATTGCGCATTCCGCCGACCAGGTCAGCGCCGCAGCGCGTCGACTGGCCAACGGCACCGTCAAGGATCTGGCCAATGCCATGGAGGCGCTGGGCTCCGGACGCCTGGATGCCGCCGTCGCCTCGATCGATGTCGTGCCCGTCATTGTCAATTCACGCGATGAACTGGGCGCCATGGCGCACAGCTTCAACCTGATGCAGGATGGGGTGAAACACGCGGCGCTCGGCCTGCAGCAGGCCCGCATCGGTTTGAGCAACGCGCGCTCGGATCTGGTTGAAACCAACAAGACGCTGGCGGTGACGGTTGCCGAACAGGAGCGATTGACCGGCGAACTTCTGGTCGCCAAGGAAGCAGCGGTGCGCGATGCGACACATGACGCACTGACAGGCCTGCCGAACCGGACGTTCTATATGACCCGGGCAAAGGCAGCAATCGAACAGGCAAAAGGACGGGAAAGCTACAATTTCTCGGTCCTGTTCATTGACCTCGATCGTTTCAAGATCATCAATGACAGCTTGGGACATATCGTGGGCGATGACCTGCTGATCAGCGTCGCCGATCGTTTGCGCGCTTTGCTCGGCGACGGCAGTAAAGAGCAATCGGCGTTCGTTTCCACGATACGCGGAAATCTGCTGGCGCGATTGGGCGGTGACGAGTTCATCGTGCTGATCGCCGACGACGACAATGCGGGCAAGGCATGGCGTCTGGCGGAGCAGATCCAGAAGGTTCTGGCAGAGCCCTTCGTCCTGGGACGCGAACTCGTCCATACCACGGCCAGCATCGGCATCGCCGGCAATGGCTCAGCCTATCTCGACCCAATCGATCTGCTGCGCGATGCCGACCTTGCCATGTACCAGGCCAAGACCCTGGGAAAGGCCCGGGCCGCCATCTACGATCCGTCGATGCACGATGCGGCGTCAGCGCGCATGCACCTGGAAAACCGCCTGCGCCTGGCCCTGGCAAATGAAGAATTCGTTCTGCATTACCAGCCGATCGTGTCGTTGAAGTCGCAACAAGTCTCCGGATTTGAAGCCCTGATCCGATGGCAGCGCAAGGACGAACCGCTGATCTACCCCGGAGGTTTCATAAATGTGGCCGAAGATACCGGCCTGATCGTTCCGCTGGGGCTCTGGGTGTTGCGAGAGGCCTGCCTCAAGGCAAAGTCCTGGACCGATATGTTCGGCAGCGATCAACACCTGACGATGAGCGTCAACCTCTCGCCACGCCAGTTCGCTCAGCACGACCTGGTCGAATGCGTACAGAGGGTGCTGGCGGAAACAGAGGTCGATCCGAAGCTCATCAGACTCGAACTCACCGAGAGCAGCACCGTCGACAATCCCGAACGCGCCGTCAGCGTCATGAAGCAGTTGAAGGCACTGCGTGTCCAGATCAGCCTTGACGATTTCGGCACCGGCTATTCATCGCTCAGTTACCTGCATCGATACCCGATCGATATTCTGAAGATCGACCGCTCCTTCATATCGCGCATGATGGAGAATGCCGAAAACCTGCAGCTCGTCACCACCATCCTTGCGATGGCGAAGGGCATGCGCATGAGCGTCGTCGCCGAGGGGATCGAAGAGGAAGCCCAGGCGCAGCAACTCGCCGATCTGGGCTGCGAATGGGGACAGGGCTACCTGTTCGCAAAACCACTCACACCCGAAGACGCCGAAATCTGGCTCCAGGTCCGGGATCTCAATCAAGCCAATCTGCGCCTGGCCAAGCCGGAGCGTTCGAGCGGCCAAGGCCGGAAACCGAAGAAAAGCGTGACGACCGGTACTGACGTGTAGTGCCAACGTCACGCGGGCCATCACCGCTCCGCCTGACTCGGTGGCCAGCAGACCTCGGGAGCCGACTTGCAACTACCGGCCCTTCCATTCGGTGCATGAAGCGCGAACGGTTCGCCTGAACGGGAACCGGACGATTGAGCTGTTGTGCAGGTGCGATGGCGAAAGAGAGCCTGTCACAAGCGGCTACAGCACCCGTGACAGGAATTCGCGCGTGCGTGCCGATTGCGGATTGGCGATCATGGCGCGGGGCTCGCCGCGTTCGACGATCACGCCCTGGTCCATGAAAATCAGTTGATCACCGATCTCGCGGGCAAAGCCGATCTCGTGGGTGACGACGACCATGGTCATGCCGCTTTCGGCCAGATCGCGCATGACGCTCAGCACCTCGCCGACCAGTTCCGGGTCGAGCGCCGATGTCGGTTCGTCGAACAGCAG
>NZ_JBFUFK010000110.1:0-4241 GCF_056403475.1 Rhizobium sp. P2_G9
GCTCGGGCGTTGCCGCCGCCTCGCCAAGGATTGGGAAAAATCCATCGAAAGCTCAACAGCATGGGCGCAAATCGCTTCAATCCGAATGCTCACAAGGCGCATCGCAAGGTATTGGATCTACGAATGAACTTTTGAATCGGGCTCTAAGATTTATTTTATCGCAAAACGGAAATCTGGCCACCGAAATGTGGCATAAAATACCGTTTTGTACGATATCGCATCGGAACTTTTGGGCGGCCTATTTTGCGGATAAAACCGGGAAAAGGATTCCGTGCTTTGCATTTTTGGGCTACCAATTTGCAGAATCGTTGACTTGCATTGGAAGGAAACCACTATGCCAGAAACACCCAATCCGGCAGACGTTTATGCGGGATCGAAGCTTCGGCTGCAGAGACAACTTCGAAATATGAGTCAGACAGCGCTGGCAGATGCATTGGGCATCACGTTTCAACAGGTGCAAAAATACGAAAAAGGCGTGAACCGCATCAGCGCCAGCCGTCTTCAGACGATCTGCAAGATTTTAGGCGTCCAAATCAGCTTCTTTTTCGAAGGTGGCGACAATCAGCCAACCGGAGCGACGAATGGTGAACCGGAAAATTCGAGCATTGCACCATTTTTGCGATCGAAGGATAGCGTTGCCTTGAACAAGCACTTCATCGCGATCAAGGATGCCGGCAAACGTCGTGCCGTTCTGGAGTTGGTGAAGGCGTTAGCGGAAGCGGAACAGAACGGCAAATCGGAATTGGTTAGTGAAGCTGCCGAGTTTGAATTGGCTTAAGAAACCGCCGGAAACGACCGTTTGCCGGCGCACCTTATCGCACAAAAATCTGAAATTTCTCTAATATTAGGAACCTTGCACACAAGTCCGCATTCCGGTGGCAAGGAGCCGGAAAATGCAAATCGACAGGAAACATTATCAGATAATTTTCGATCCAGTCGCCAAAGGCGCGGTCATTCTTTTGAGTATCTGGAGTCGAACCACGGGCTGCCAAATGAGAATGGCGAAGCCGAACAAAAATCCCGGCCAAAGAACCGGGATTGAAGTTTGAATGGATGGATGTGCAATAAACCGATCGGATGCAAAAAAGTTCCCATTCGCACCATCGGGATTAACACTATCTTCACAGCAAGAAATCAGCAGCCTGCAAATGAATAGCGCCTTCCAAATGGATAACCATGTTGGCCTTTCCATTGCCGTCGGTGTCAATGAAAACCGTTGTTGAATCATGGGCAGTTTCATACCGAACTTGCGGCACATGATCGGAAAAGGGCTTGGTGCCGACGAACTCAAATTGGCTTTTGATCAGGTCGGAAAGGTCGATCTTGTCATGTTGTTTTTGGGAAAAGTCTTCGATCGTGTCGGAAACGGCGGAAGTGGATTCGCTGCCGAATTCGTAGACGAAGAAATCCGCGCCAGAGCCGCCAAACAGATTGTCGGCACCATTGCCACCTTGAATGTGATCCGAGCCGCCTAAGCCTTTTAGGGTGTCATTGCCGCCGCTTCCAAAGAAGATGTTGGCCTTGTTTGTGCCGGTGATTTCGTCTTTTCCCGATGTGCCTAATAGCTGATCAGCTTCAATCAGCGAATAAAGGCCGTTATTGACAGCCACGTCGTTCCACTGTCCAGCTTTTCCTAATCCGCCGCCGGGCGACGGCCAATCGTCCAGACCAAACGCCATGCCGTCTTGATTGTGGAAGTTGTCCGGTTCGCCACCATATCCCCAATTTGTGTATGTGACTTTGGAACCGTCCGACCAAACCCATTTGCCTTCTGTGGCGATATCGTTGCCGCCGATCCATACGTATTCGGCATTGCCGCCATCTGGAGCGATGTAATGTGCTGGCCAACTCTTCATGTCTTGCTGAAGAAATTTGAAGATTGCAGCGTTCTCGCCCTTGGATGAAATTTCAGCCAAGTAGCCGCCATTCGCTACCGCGTTCGAGTTCGCATCCGACCAGTTCAAAGGTGCTTTGATAACCTCATACGAATGGCCGCCGAAGTAGAGAATTCCCGACATAATTTCCTCTCTCAATTTAGATGCTATTTCGATTTAAGAGACGCTTTTCAGAGCATCAGCTTTGAGAAGCGCAAATTCCGCTTCAGTGATGACGCCACTGTCGAGCATGGCCTTCAGATCGGCGATACGTTCCGAAACGCTCTTACTTACCACGGAATTGGCCACTGGCGCGTTGTGAGCCTTTATCGCGGCTCCAGTGGCGGAATTGTCGGAAACGATCATGACGGGCTGTGTGGTTTTACCGCATGCCCAAATCAAGGCCCAAAACCATGCGAGAATCGTCCAACCAAAAAGAAGATTCACAAGAATGATGGCCGGCTTACTCGGATGTTTCCTCCAATACGCGACCAGAGACGGCAAGATGTAGAAGAAGATAACCAGTGCCACGGCTTCCCGGTTTTGTTCAAGGAAGGTTGGAGATGCCGACTGTGCATAGGCGATGGCCGGTGCACATAACGTGCACAATGACACGACAACGGTTTGAACTTTGAATTTTCCCATCGATTTGTTTCCGCCGAATTTGCAGATGCAATACCCGATTCCAATTTTACGGGACTAATAAATCGTGGATTAAAATGGCGTGGATTGTCAAGATGTTCTTCCGCTTGTTTGCGGAAATGGACGCAAAGCAAATTCTCGCATGGAATATCCGCAAAATCCGCATTGAGCGCGGCATTTCTCAAGAACGCATGGCCTTCGATGTTGGGCTTGATCGCGCTTATTATGGTCGGATAGAGAGGGGAAAAGAAAATATCTCGCTTGGAACAGTGGATGTTCTGGCGACCGCATTTGGTGTTTCAGTTGCCGACTTGTTCAAGATGCCGTTGCCGGACGAAGAGGCACCAACCGCCCTGAAGGCCGGGCGGAAAAAGTCGTGAATTTTGGCCCTTGGCACTGTTACAAAAGGTGTTACAAAAATCTTGCGAAGAGTCAGCTAAGTAGCTGATTAATATGATTTTACTGGAATGGTCGAATGACTCTCTGTCCGCCATTCTTCATCGAAATTTCCTTAATATAATCAGGCGGAGCTGTTAGCTGCCGGCCGTACATTCCCAAATTGCCAGCCAAAGGCCTGCAGCTTTTGCAAGAAATTCGGTTTTCCTTCCCGATGATCCGCATTGATGATGGCAGCGTCAGGACAGCACAAACCGAGGCGACTAAGGAAGCACAGCGAGCCGGCATTGCCCCTGCCAAGACGAAAGGGGAGGCGGTCTATATCGGCCGGAAGCCAAGCTTTGATCGGACTCAGTTTGAGACCACTCTTGACCGAGGGAGCAAGGAGACCGGCACTTCCGAGATTGCCAGGGTCACCGGCCTCAGCCGGCAGACCATCTATAGAATCCGAGACGATGTTGCCGGCGCCGAAAAATCACTTGCGGTTTGGGGCGTCGGTTAATCGAGAATGAGGTTCGCGTGAAAGTAAGCAAAAAGGTGAAGTCTCCCGCCGATTTCGAATTGGTTTTTGGTCAGGGCATCCATCCGTTCTATCTCGGCATGGAGCCCGATCAGGTGTTTGAAGCTGCTGTGGGTTGGAAGGTCGCAGAGTTGAATCGGGAGGATGCAACAATTCAAGTTCATTTCGAAAAGGGCGGTAAGATAATCGAGGTCAGCCTCATCAACACGGTCTGGCTGTATCCCGGTTTCAATGGCGATTACCGGACGTATTGGATCTGGACGGAAGACGGTAGATTCGCAGACGGCAAGCGCCTGTCAAAGATGAACAACAGAAACATCCTGTCTAGATTTACCGGTGAGCATGCCCTGACACTGGACGAAGATTTTGAGAGTGAGGGCAAGGCCAAACTTTATGGTCACTACAAAAGCGAGGAGACTTTGCTTCTGCTGACGGAGGGACTGAAGCCTTCACTTTCGGTTTCGATGCGTAACTGGAAGTGGGAAAATTTATGGATCGAGGAGTGAGCCGGCCACTTCTGTCAGAAAAATCGACCTTACACAAACCCATGGGGGAAAAATGGCAGGCGCTGCATTATTGTTGAAGGATGGTGTCGTTTACGTCGTTCCCGACATCCCAAATTCACTCGGTGCTTCTTCTCCAAAGGGTCCGATAAAGGTCCTAGTACCTCTGCACAGAGGATTTGACGGTTTGGTTTGGCTGCAATGTTGGCAGGCAGTTGTGGTGGATGAGTAGTTCGACACTGCGTGCGATGCGTGGCTGCCTGCGGATCAGGCCGTTGCTTTCGAGCGTGAGCAGCATCTGGTGGA
>NZ_JBFUFK010000111.1:0-4025 GCF_056403475.1 Rhizobium sp. P2_G9
GGGTGCTGCTGCCGCCGAGATCACGGCTGCATCATTGGTGCCGTGGATGGTGACGGTGATCACCTGGGACGTGCCGTCGGCGGTGGTCACGGTGATGCTGTCGGTATAGTCATGACCCGCCTTGAACTCRTCATGGGCRTCGTTCATGACATAAGTCCAGGTGCCGTCGGCGGCGATCGAGAACTTGCCGAAGCCATGGCTACCATCGACATCGGTCTGCACATCGAAGGCGGCCGAGCTGTCGACGTCGGAGGCGTCCAGCTTGCCGCCGGTGTTCTGGGCAGTGTCGGTCTCCGTCAGTTCCTGGGTGCTGCTGCCGCCGATCACGGCTGCATCATTGGTGCCGTGGATGGTGACCGTGATCACCTGGCTGGTGCCGTCGGCGGTGGTGACAGTGATGCTGTCGGTGTAGTCGTGGCCTGCCTTGAACTCGTCATGGGCATCGTTCATGACATAGGTCCAGGTGCCGTCGGCGGCGATCGAGAACTTGCCATAGCCATGGCTGCCATCGACATCGGTCTGCACATCGAAGTTGGCCGAACTGTCGACATCGGAAGCATCGAGCTTGCCGCCAGTGTTTTGAGCCGAATCCGTCTCCGTCAGTTCCTGGGTGCTCGTTCCTGTGATGAGGGCCGCGTCATTGGTGCCGTGGATAGTGACCGTGATCACCTGGGTGGTGCCGTCGGCGGTGGTGACGGTGATGCTGTCGGTATAGTCGTGGCCTGCCTTGAACTCGTCATGGGCATCGTTCATGACATAGATCCAGGTGCCATCAGCGGCGATGGTGAACTTGCCATAGCTGTGATTGCCGGCAACATCGGTCTGCGCGACGAAGTTGGCCGTGCTGTCGAGCTTGCCGCCGGTGTTCTGGGCGGTGTCGGTCTCCGTCAGTTCCTGCGCGCTGGTGCCGGTGATCACCGCGGCGTCATTGGTGCCATGGATGGTGACCGTGATCACCTGGGTGGTGCCATCAGCCGTGGCCACCGTGATGCTGTCGGTGTAATCCTGGCCGCCGACGAACTCGTCATGGGCATCATTCATGACATAGGTCCAGGTGCCATCTGCCAGGATGGTGAATGTGCCATAGCCGTGATTGCCGGCGACATCGGTCTGCACGACAAAGCTGTTCGGGCTATCGACATCAGTGGCACTGAGTTTGCCGCCCGTGTTTTGAGCGACGTTGGTCTCCGTCAGTTCCTGTGCGCTGGTGCCGGTTATGGCGGCGGCATCATTGGTGCCATGGATGGTCACGGTGATCATCTGGCTGGTGCCATCCGCCGTGGTCACGGTGATGCTGTCGGTATAGTCATGACCCGCCTTGAACTCATCATGAGCGTCGTTCATGACATAGGTCCAGGTACCATCGGCAGCGATGGTGAACTTGCCGTAGCCATTGCTACCATCGACATCGGTCTGCACATCGAAGTTGGCGGAACTATCGACGTCGGAAGCATCCAGCTTACCGCCGGTGTTTTGGGCCGAATCCGTCTCCGTCAGTTCCTGCGTGCTGGTGCCACCAATCACCGCGGCATCATTGGTTCCGTGGATGGTGACAGTGATCACCTGGGAGGTGCCGTCGGCGGTGGTCACGGTGATGCTGTCGGTATAGTCATGACCCGCCGTTAACTCATCATGAGCGTCGTTCATGACATAGGTCCAGGTACCATCGGCAGCGATGGTGAACTTGCCGTAGCCATTGCTACCATCGACATCGGTCTGCACATCGAAGTTGGCAGAGCTGTCGACATCGCTGGCATCGAGCTTGCCGCCGGTGTTTTGGGTTGAATCCGTCTCAGTCAGTTCTTGTGTGCTGCTGCCACCGATCGTCGCCGCATCATTGGTGCCGTGGATGGTGACCGTGATCACCTGTGAGGTGCCGTCGGCGGTGGTCACCGTGATGCTGTCGGTATAGTCATGACCCGCCTTGAACTCGTCATGGGCGTCGTTCATGATATAGGTCCAGGTGCCATCAGCCAGGATCGTAAACGTGCCATAGCCGTGATTGCCGGCAACATCGGTCTGCGCGACGAAGGTGTTGGGGCTGTCGACATCGGTGGCGCCAAGCTTGCCGCCAGTGTTTTGAGCGACGTCGGTCTCGGTCAGTTCCTGCGCACTGGTGCCGCCGATCACCGCGGCATCATTGGTGCCATGGATGGTCACGGTGATCACCTGGGAGGTGCCGTCGGCGGTCTTCACCGTGATGCTGTCGGTATAGTCATGACCCACCTTGAACTCGTCATGAGCGTCGTTCATGACATAGGTCCAGGTGCCGTCGGCCAGGATCGTGAACGTGCCATAGCCGTGATTGCCGGCGACATTGCTCTGCGCCGTGAACAGCGCCGAGCTATCGACATCGGAAGCGTCGAGCTTGCCACCGGTGCTCTGGGCCACGTCCGTCTCGGTCAGTTCCTGCGTGTTCGTCCCGGTGATCACCGCCGCGTCGTTGGTGCCGTGGATCGTCACGGTCAGCACCTTGGTGGTGCCATCAGCCGTGGCCACCGTGATGCTGTCGGTGTAATCTTGGCCGCCGGCGAACTCGTTATGAGCGCCGTTCATCACATAGGTCCAGGTGCCGTCGGCGGCGATGGTGAACGTGCCATAGCCATGATTGCCGGCGACATTGCTCTGCGCGACGAAGGCGGCAGAGCTGTCGGCATCGCTGGCACTGAGCTTGCCGCCGGTGGTCTGCGCGACATCGCTTTCGGTGAGCGTCTGCGTGGCTGTGCCGCCGATCACCGCCGCGTCGTTGGTGCCGTGGATGGTGACGGTCAGCACCTTGGTGGTGCCGTCGGCGGTCTTCACCGTGATGCTGTCGGTATAATCCTTGCCGCCCTGGAATTCATTATGGGCGCCGGTCATGGCATAGGTCCAGGTGCCGTCGGCCTGGATGGTGAACTTGCCGTAGCCATTGCTGCCGGCGACATTGGTCTGCGCGACGAAGGCAGCAGAGCTGTCGACATCCGTGGCGCTGAGCTTGCCGCCGGTGCTCTGCCCGGCGTCGGTCTCGGTGAGTTGCTGCGTGCTCGTGCCGGTGATCACCGCCGCATCATTGGTGCCGTGGATAGTGACCGTCAGCACCTTGGTGGTGCCGTCGGCCGTGGCCACGGTGATGCTGTCGGTGTAATCCTTGCCGCCCTGGAACTCATTATGGGCGCCCGTCATGGCATAGGTCCAGGTGCCGTCGGCGGCGATCGTGAACTTGCCATAGCCATTGCTGCCATTGACATTGGTCTGCGCGACGAAAGCGGCAGAGCTGTCGACATCGCTGGCGCTGAGCTTGCCGCCGGTGCTCTGCGTGACATCGGTTTCGGTGAGCGTCTGTGTGGCCGTGCCGCCGATCACCGCCGCGTCATTGGTGCCGTGGATGGTAACGGTCAGCACCTTGGTAGTGCCGTCGGCGGTCTTCACCGTGATGCTGTCGGTATAATCCTTGCCGCCCTGGAATTCATTATGGGCGCCCGTCATGGCATAGGTCCAGGTGCCGTCGGCCTGGATGGTGAACTTGCCGTAGCCATTGCTGCCGGCGACATTGTTCTGCGCGACGAAGGCGGCAGAGCCGTCGACATCGGTGGCGCTGAGCTTGCCGCCGGTGGTCTGCGCAGCATCGGTCTCGGTGAGCGTTTGCGTGTTCGTGCCGGTGATCACCGCCGCGTCGTTGCTGCCATGGATGGTGACGGTGAGCACCTTCATGGTGCCGTGAGCCGTGGTAACCGTGATGCTGTCGGTATAGTCCTTGCCGCCCTGGAACTCGTTATGCGCGCCCGTCATGGCATAGGTCCAGGTGCCGTCGGCGGCGATCGAGAACTTGCCATAGCCATTGCTGCCATTGACATTGGTCTGCGCGACAAAGGCGGCAGAGCTGTCGACATCCGTGGCACTGAGCTTGCCGCCTGTGCTCTGGGCGGCGTCGGTCTCGGTGAGCTGCTGCGTGTTCGTGCCGGTGATCACCGCCGCATCATTGGTGCCGTGGATGGTGACCGTCAGCACCTTGGTGGTGCCGTCGGCCGTGGCCACGGTGATGCTGT
>NZ_JBFUFK010000112.1:0-3749 GCF_056403475.1 Rhizobium sp. P2_G9
CCCGAATCCCGAATATCTCACACTATGTTGGTGCATCGGGGCTGAGAATCTGAGAAAGTTGTTTTACCAGAACGACTTAACTCAGGTTCAAAGGAATCCCCGATGCCGGCAGAGTGTAGCGCAAAATCATTCGAATTTGCCAGCATTGAATCGCGTGCGGTGGTGGCSGCATTTGATGGTGGAGCGATTAGCAGCGACGCCGGCAGCCTGTTGCTGGGGGCGACGGATCGGGCGATCCGGCTGGTGGAGCGCTTTTCCAGTTGCTTTGCCGATCATCGTCGGGCGGATCTGATCGAGCACGACGTGTCGACCTTGGTGAGCCAGCGGATATTCGGGCTCGCGCTTGGCTATGAAGATCTCAACGACCATGATGAATTGCGCCACGACCCTGTCATGGCGACATTGGTCGGCAAGCTCGAGGCGAAGCGTTCGGATTGTGCGCCGCTGGCCGGCAAGAGCACGCTCAACCGGCTGGAACTGTCGCGATCCGAGCCAACGCGCTACCACAAGATCAGTCATRATCCTGAGGCGATCGAAACGCTGTTCGTGACTTTGTTTGTGGAAGCRCACAAGAAGGCGCCGAAACAGATCGTGCTCGATCTCGATGCCACCGACGATCCGATCCACGGCGACCAGGAAGGCCGCTTCTTCCACGGCTATTACGACAGCTATTGCTATCTGCCGCTCTACATCTTCTGCGGCCGGCATCTGCTCCTCTCGAAGCTCAGGCGCGCCAATATCGATGCGGCGGCCGGCGCGGTCGAGGAAGTCGAGCGCATCGTCGGGCAAATCGTAACCGTCCGATTGAGGCCGCCTGCCGGAACTCGCCGCGCTGGGGTAAGACACGTGTTTAACGACGTCGTTAGCGACGTGTCTTATGCGAGGTCATGCGGTGCGGGTGGAAATTCTTGGTCAGGAACGGCGTCGTCGCTGGGATGATGCGAAGAAGCGCGCGATTGTGATGTCGGTCGGGATCGATGGCGCGACGGTGAGCGAAGTCGCCCACCGGCACGATGTGACACGGCAGCAGATCTACAGCTGGCGGCGCGAGCTGAAGAGGAAAGCGGTTTCCTGTCAATCGTCGAGTGTGGCTTTCATCCCTGTAGAGGTCGCCGCATTGCAGGACGGTCCGGTCCGTGGTGATACGATTGGCGGTCATGCTGGGATGATCGAATTGCGATTGAACTGCGGTCGGAGCCTTCGCTTTGACGGCGGGGTTGATACGGCGCTGCTGATGCGGCTCATTCGTGCGGTGGAGACGGCATGATTGGCCCAGGGACCGGCGTTCGGGTTTATCTGGCCTGCGGGTTTACGGACATGCGCAAGGGCATCGAGGGCCTGGCTGCCCTGACGCAGGATGTGTTGCGACAGAAGCCGACAGGCGGAGCGGTGTTTGCGTTTCGAGGCAAACGTGGGGACCGTTTGAAACTTCTCTATTTTGATGGCCAGGGGTTCTGCCTCTATTACAAGGTCTTGCAGAAGGGCCGCTTTCCGTGGCCGTCGGCTGCTGATGGGACGGCGCGGCTGACATCGGCGCAAATGGCGATGTTGTGGGAAGGAATTGATTGGCGGCGGCCCGACTGGGGTGCGCCACCGGCGCGTGTCGGGTGATTTATCCATCTGAAACTGCTGGTTTTTATGGCAATTCCTCCTGACACGTGGTAGTCAGGATCATGTCAAATGCGCCCCAAAATCTTCCCGATGATCCGGCCTTCTTGAAGGCGATGATCGCCGCCTTGCAGGCGGAAAATGCGAAGATGTCAGCGACATTGCTGGCCCATGACCAGTTGATCCAGAGCCTGCGGTTGYGCATTGCCAGACTGAAGAAGCAGGTCTTCGGCAAGTCCTCGGAGAAGATCGAGCGGGAAATCGAGCAGCTGGAACTGGCGCTTGAGGATCTCTTGATTGCCGCGGCGGAGAACGACAGCAAGCCGATCGAGGAGACCGATGAGCTCGCGCCTGTCGCGCCTGGGGCAAACACTGCCGAAAGGATTGCGCGCCGTCGTCCGCGCGTATCGGAGAAGGCGGTTCGCGAGCGCAGGCAGCTCGATCCCGGTACCCTGTGCCCCGCCTGTGGTGGCGAATTGCGTCTCGTGGGCGAGGATGTGAGCGAAATCCTCGACATGATCGCCGCGCAGATGAAGGTCATCGAGGTTGCCCGGTTGAAGAAATCCTGCCGCTGCTGCGAGAAGATGGTGCAGGTGCCCGCACCCAGCCGCCCGATCCCGGGCAGCATGGCGGGTGCTGGCCTTCTGGCTTACATTCTGGTGTCGAAGTTCGACGATCACCTTCCGCTTTATCGCCTGGGCGAGATCTTCGCCCGCATGGGTGCCGATATCCCCGACAGCACGCTGGTCGATTGGTGTGGCCGCGCCATGCGGGTGCTCCAGCCGCTGATCGAGCGGATTGAGGCCGCCATTATGGCAAGCGACCTGCTTCATGCCGACGACACCCCGATCCGGGTGCTGGATCGCTCCATGCGAGACAAAGGGTTGGGCAAGGGTGTGAAGAAGGGCAGGATCTGGACCTATGTGAGAGACCAACGTCCATGGGCGGGCGGCGCTCCGCCGGGTGCGGTCTATTACTTTGCCCCGGACTGGAAGGAAGACCACGTCCACCATCACCTCAGAGAGGCAAGCGGCATCCTGCAAGCCGATGGCTACAAGGGCTACGGCAAGCTTTACCAACCTTTGCCCAACGGGACACAGCGCCTACGTGAAGCGGCGTGCTGGGCGCATTGGCGGCGCGACTTCCATGACATCTGGACCTCGAACAAATCCGAGATCGCCCGCGAGGCTCTCGACCGCATCGGTGCGCTCTACGATATCGAACGCGACATTGCCGGCAAGCCTGCCGATATCCGGCTTGCCGCGCGTCAAAAGCACAGCAGGCCAAAAGTCGAAGCATTGCGTGTCTGGGCCGAAGCGCAACTGACGCGCATTCCGGGCAAAGGCGACCTGGCACAGGCCTTCCGTTATGGCCTGAGCCGTTGGCACTCATTGAGCCTGTTCCTGCAAGACGGTCGCGTCGCGATCGACAACAATGCCGCCGAGCGGGCTTTGCGCCCTATCGGAATCGGAAGAAAGAATTGGTTGTTCGCCGGGGCCGATACCGGCGCGGAGACGCTCGCCCGGGCCATGACGATCATCGAGACCGCCAAGATGAACGGCCTCGATCCGCAGGCCTATCTGGCCGATGTGCTCGACCGCATCCACGATCATAAGATCAATCGGCTCGATGAACTGCTGCCCTGG
This sequence comes from Rhizobium sp. P2_G9, assembly GCF_056403475.1. Lineage (NCBI taxonomy): Bacteria > Pseudomonadati > Pseudomonadota > Alphaproteobacteria > Hyphomicrobiales > Rhizobiaceae > Rhizobium > Rhizobium sp. P2_G9. The sequence continues at coordinate 3,255 of NZ_JBFUFK010000112.1, forward strand.
AACTGGCAACCCGCCACTGCTGCCACCGCCGAGGCCGCCTGATGGCGACGATCACCCATGTCTTCAGCATCGGCTATGTCGCGAAAATGCTCAATGAGGATTCTGATCTGCTTCGAGCGATCATCCGCAACGATGACAATCTGAGCTACGGCAATATCATCAACGTCGTAACCGGAGAAGATGAAGCCATCACAGCGCTCTCCGATGATGGGATCGACGAACTCAGCCAGATGCTCGCCGACGCCCGCCGTTCAGCCAACAAATGGCACGACTTCCTTGAAACCTTCGTCGACGACCAAGAACTCGTTGCCCGCATCAAGGCAAAGCCCCTGCGGTAACAATCGGACGGTTACGGCAAATCCGCCGCACCTGGCCGAGGACCCGCATCCTGCTGCGCGCCGATAGCGGCTTCTGCCGTGAGGCGCTGATGGCGTGGTGCGAGGCCAACAAGGTCGATTATCTGTTCGGCCTGGCCAAGAACAAGCGCCTGATCGC
>NZ_JBFUFK010000113.1:0-3678 GCF_056403475.1 Rhizobium sp. P2_G9
CTCAATGTCCTRGAATACGAATTGATGGCCGAACGCGCCGACAGTCTCGGCCGTGCCGGACTGAAGGCGGAGGCGGCGCTGGCGCGGCTGACGGAAGCGACGGATGACAACAGGGAAGACCTGCTCGACGACGCGGCCGCCGAAGTCTATGCCCTGTTCATCCAGCGGGAAATCTGCGGTTTGAGGAACGGCCGCGATGTCGTCGCGCGCTACGGCATACCCGGCGCCGTCATGGCCCGTCTCGGCGTCAGCCGGCGACGCAAGGAATAGCTCTAAAACTCCGCAGCCATCTGCTTGAGTGCCAGCACCGTGTTCCAGTTGCGGCCGGTCATCGGCACTTTCAGCAGCCGCTCGATGGAATTACCGAGCTTGGATTTGCCAAAGCCGTCCGGCGTGTTCAGGTAAAGCGTGTCGCCGACGATCTTCCATTCTTCATGACCGAAATCCTTGCCTTCGAGATCGCTGACCCGGGCTTCGTCCGGTTGCCGATCGAGGATGAAGGTGTGCAGTGTCTTGGGAAGGGATGCGGCGGCGGGGAAGGGGTTTTTGTCGATCACCGCATCCCACTCGGCAGCAGTACGGATCATCACGGCAACGTCCATGCCGGTCGCGTCGGCAATGGCCTTGGAGATTTTCGTGGCAAGCGTATTATCACCTGCTTTCGGCGCACGGAAAACCATATTCCCGCTCTGCAGATAAGTTTTGGTGTCGTCGAAGCCGACTGTCGTCATGGCCCCCTTGAGATCGGTCATTTTCAGTACCTTGCCACCGACATTGATGCCGCGCAGCAGGCCGATATAGATTTGTTCGCTCATGCACGAAAGTCTATGCTGCCTCGATTGGACTGGAAAGGGGCTCGCGAGCGGTCGTCGAGGAATCAGGCTGGGGATTTTTCAACCGCCTGGGCGTCGCTGGCCACTGATTCCGTCGTCTGCCGCGCCGGCGGTCTCGGCTTCAGCACCAGCGTCACCAGCACGAAGCTGACATAAAGCAGCAGGTACCACGATCCGAGCTTCTCGAACGAAACCATGTGCCAGGTCTTTTGGCCCGGATAAATCCAGGTACCGGTCACGGTGCCGATATTCTCCGCGATCCAAAGGAAGATGGCGCACAGGAAGGCCGCCATCGTCAGCGGCATATGCAGCGTGGTGCGATCGGTGGTGAAATGGATCTGCACCCGCCAGAAGATCACCACCGTGGCCGCGAACAGCAGGTAGCGGATATCCGGCAGGAAATGGTGACTGTAGAAATTCACATAGATCGCCAGCGCCAGCAGCCAGGTCAGCATGCGCGACGGATAGTGGGTGAAGCGCATGTCGAAGATGCGCATCGTGCGCGCCATGAACGATCCGATCGAAGCATACATGAAACCGGAAAACAGCGGCACGCCGGCAATCTTCACCAGCGCCGGCTCCGGATAGGCCCAGGAGCCAACATGCACTTTGTAGATCTCCATGATCGTGCCCACCACATGGTAGACGAGGATGACGCGCGCCTCCTCCCAGCTCTCCATGCGATATCGCAGCATCAGCGCTTGAACGATGAGCGCACAGCCGAACAGGAAGTCGTAGCGGTGAAGCGGCCAGCCGGTGTGCCAGATGAGCTTGCTGCCGATCAGCAGCGACAACATGATGGCCGCGAACAGGCAGGCCCAGGCCTGCTTCAGGCCGAACAGGATGAATTCCGCAAGCCACCAGGGCAGACGCGAGAGCGCGCCGCGGATCAAAAGGCGGAGCGGCTCGAGATAGGGGCCGGTTTCGTGCTGGGGGCTCAATGGATTTTCGATGGCTGGCTGTTGATTCGTGCGATTTCTCGTTCGATGACGAGCACCTATCCCGCTTTATTCGCCGGCACGACAATCCGATTGGGCGGCCAGCGCCGCCTAGCGCTGCCGCTGATCCGTGCATCCACCCTCATGCATCCGCTCATAGAAAATGCAGATGCGCTTCCGCTGCTGCGGAAATGAAGGCCTGCCTTGCCTTGACCGGTTCGACCTGGCCGTGGAGCGCTTCCTCGCAGACATGTTCGGCGCGCTCGTACTGGCTGCCGTGATAGCTCGGCCAGAAACGGTCGAGCACCGTTTTCGCCTGGCGTACGCTGCGGACCGTCCGCCTGACGCCGGTCTCCGGGTCTTCGATGGTGATGGGCAATTTCCAATGTTGCGTGTTCATGATCAGCCACCTCCTGACAATTGAAATCGTGAAGGGGATCGCCGAGTTCCAGTCTCACGGGCCGGTTTCATGCGCCGTGGTTAACGACAGATTTAGAGCATGTCGCCTGAAAGTGGGAACCGGTTTCGGGATAACGACATGCGCAAAAACAAACGTCTAGAGCGCGGTTCTGATTCCATCAGAACGCAAAGCGCTCTAGACGCCGTCACCAAAATTGCCACAGCTCAGCTATGGGCAAAAATGTCGGTCTCTTCCCAGCCGAGCAGGTCGAGCTTGGCGCGGGTGGGCAGGAAGTCGAAACAGGCCTTGGCAAGGTCCATGCGTCCGTCGCGCTCAAGCCGTGCGGTCAGCTTGTCGCGTAGCGCATGCAGATGCAGCACGTCGGAGGCGGCATATTCGAGCTGTGCCTGGCTCAGCGTCTCTGCCGCCCAGTCGGACTGCTGCTGTACCTTGGAAACGTCGATATCGAGCATTTCCTTGAGATTGTCCTTGAGACCGTGCCGGTCGGTATAGGTGCGGCAGAGCCGCGAGGCGATCTTGGTGCAGAACACCGGCGTCGCGGTGACCCCGAAGGTGTGGAACAGCACGGCGATGTCGAAGCGGCCGAAATGGAAAATCTTTTGCTGCACAGGATCAGAGAGCAGCGCAACGAGGTTTGGGGCTTCCGTCTGGCCCCTGGCGATCTGGATCACGTCCGCGCTGCCGTCTCCTGGCGAAAGCTGCACGACGCAGAGGCGGTCCCGGCGTGGCACGAGTCCAAGCGTCTCGGAGTCGATCGCGATGCCGTCGGTATAACGTGCGGCGTCGGCGGCGGAAATGTCGCCCTGGTGCAGGCGGATCGTGTTGGTCATGGAGAATCCCTGGATGCGCTTTTTCCGAAGCCTATAGGATGTCAGCTGAAATAAAAATAGTGCCTCTTGCGAGGCCACGGCGCTGCGTTATCTTGTTCGTATACGAGGTGAATGAAATGCGCTTTGCCCTGCATCTATTGCTATTCACATTCCTATCCGCATGCTTCCTTGTCGACCGACCGGTGCCGGCATTCGCCAAGGATGACGTGCAGCAGTTGCGCAAGGCGCTTGCAAAGCAGCCCTTCAAGGATCTGCCCGGTGTCAAGCTGCCGCAAAAATTCGACGACCCGCCGCAAACCGCCTGTACATCCTATATCGGCCGCGACTATTGGGCTATGGCGCGGACCAGGAGCGCCTACGTCCCGCATCTGACGCGCCGCATCTACCGCTGCGACGTCGACGATGTCACCATCGAGTCGACCAGGCAGCCGGACGAGATCGATTGGAAAAAGCAGAAGCGCTATTACAAGCCCTGGATCGATGACGGATTCGATCGCGATCGCTAAATTCTAAGAGCCCGATTTAAAAGTAGTTGAGCGATAACAGCAGGTTGTGATTCCCTTTTGGTGCTAAATCAAAATGGGGTTTCCGATGACCTGGACTGTTATCGCTCGGCGTGAGCATAACCGAGACGCGCTTCGTTTTCCAAGTGATTT
>NZ_JBFUFK010000114.1:0-3022 GCF_056403475.1 Rhizobium sp. P2_G9
TCGGGCGTTGCCGCCGCCTCGCCAAGGATTGGGAAAAGGCGTTGCCGCCGCCTCGCCAAGGATTGGGAAAAATCCATCGAAAGCTCAACAGCATGGGCGCAAATCGCTTCAATCCGAATGCTCACAAGGCGCATCGCAAGGTATTGGATCTACGAATGAACTTTTGAATCGGGCTCTAAAGCATGTCGCCTGAAAGCGGGAACCGGTTTCAGGCGACATGCTAAAAAACAAAAGCTTAGAGCACGGTGCTGATTTCATCAGAACACAAGCGCTAAAAAGCCTTGAATGTCATCGTCGTCAATGATCGCACAATGCCTTCGATGTTCAGGATGTTGTTGTTGATGAAGTGGCCGATATCCTGTTCGTCCGGCACATAGATCTTCACCAGGAGGTCGAATTCGCCACTGGTTGAGTAGATCTCGGAGGCGATTTCGCGCTCATAGATGCGGTCGGCGACGTCGTAGGCGGTCGCTGGGCGGCACTGAAGCTGGACGAATACGCAGGTCGTCATGGTCTGTCCTCCTGATCCGGTCAGAATGCGTCGCGCATCGGATGCGCCTTATAAGTGCCCAAGATCCGCACTTCGGTCGAGAAGAATCTCAGCTCGTCCATGGCGTGCCGCACGTTATCGGCGTCCGGATGACCCTCGATGTCGGCATAGAACTGGGTGGCGACGAACTTGCCGCCCAGCTGGTAGCTTTCGAGCTTGGTCATGTTGATGCCATTGGTGGCGAAACCGCCCATCGCCTTGTAGAGCGAGGCCGGGATGTTGCGAACGTTGAAGATGAAGGTGGTGATGATCTTCTCGTCCGGCGACGTCCGCTCGGCAACGATGCTCGTGCGGGACAGCACAACGAAGCGGGTAACGTTGTTATCGGAGTCTTCGACATTCTCCTCCAGGATATCCAGCCCGTAGAGGTCGGCGGCCAGCCGTGGCGCCAGCGCGGCCATCGTCCGGTCCTTTTCTTCTGAAATCGCCTTGGCGGCACCCGCTGTGTCACCGGCAATGACAGCCTTCCAGCCATTGAGGCGGACGATCTTGCGGCATTGACCGAGCGCATGGATATGGCTGTGGACGGTGCGGATTTCCTCGCGCTTCACGCCCGGCAGCACCATCAGCTGAAAACGGATCGGCATGAAATATTCGCCGATGATGTGAAGCCGCGATTCCGGCAACAGGCGATGGATGTCGGCGACACGGCCAGCCAGCGTGTTCTCGATCGGGATCATCGCCAGGTCCGCGTCACCGGTATCCACCGCCATGAACGCATCTTCGAACGTGGCGCAGGGCAGCGGCGACAGTTCGGGAAACTGGTCGCGGCAGGCCATGTCGGAATTGGCGCCATATTCGCCTTGGAAGGCGATGCGATTGGTCTTGGTAATCATGTCGGGATATCCGCCCTGCTATTGTTATTTTCCGCCGAGGATCGCGCGGGCTCTTTCGAGATCGGCCGGAGTATCGACACCGAGCGGCACCGAGTCAACGATCTCGGCGTCGATCCGCATGCCGGCCTCGATTGCCCGAAGCTGCTCCAGCTTCTCGCGTTTCTCGAGCACTGATTGCGGCAGCGACACGAATCGTTCCAGTGCCGCGCGGCGATAGGTGTAGAGGCCGATGTGATGGTAGAGCGGGCCGTCGCCATAAGGGGCGGTGGCGCGGGTAAAATAAAGTGCGCGGAGCCGGCTCTCGCCGATCTGCGAACCGACGACCTTCACCACATTCGGATTGGTCTTTTCCTCCTCGCGCTCGATTTCGACGGTCAGCGTGGCGATGTCCACCGCTTCGTTTTCGAGCGGCCTCAAGCTGGCGCGGATGGTCTCGGGTTCGATCGTCGGCAGGTCGCCCTGGACATTGACGATGAATTCGGCCCTCCGATCGGGATCGGCATGGCCGAGCGCCTCATGAATGCGGTCAGAGCCCGATTCATGCGTAACCTTGGTCATCACGGCTTCGAAACCGGCGGCGCGCACCGCATCGAGAATGTCTGCGTGATCGACGGCGACCGTGATGCGGCCGATACCCGATTCCTGGGCGCGTTTCGCCACCTGGATGATCATTGGCAGGCCGGCGATCTCGGCGAGCGGCTTGCCCGGCAGGCGGGTCGAGGCCATACGTGCCGGAATGAGAATGAGTGTGTTGTCAAAACTCGGTTTTGTCATCTGGGGGCCTTCAAATTCTGGCAGAAAAGTGTCAATTAGTCTCACCGAGTGGTGTGGAATCGCGGTTGCGCTTTACGGCCAAAAGACATAGGTTCCGCGCGAATTCAAGATGGGCCGGCGGGGGATCCGGCGGCAAGGGGAGCTTTGGGATGAATTCTTACGTGACTACGGGCGTCGGCGCGTTGTTGGCGACGCTGTTTGTGCTGATGTCCATTTCGATTGCTTCGGAAGGCCTGTTCCATTCGGAGAAGCCCGAAAAGCCGGGCTTTGCGATCGTCGCTCAGGAAGCCAGCACGACCACGGAAGCTGCTCCCGCCAAGGAAATCCCGATTGCCGACCTGATGGCCAAGGCCGATCCGGCCAAGGGCGAAACCCTGTTCAAAAAATGCACGAGCTGTCATACCAACGAGAAGGGCGCCGGCAACAAGGTCGGTCCGARTCTCTACGGCGTCGTCGGCCGCCCGATCGCTCATCTCACCGATTTCAGCTACTCCGCTGGCATGAAGGAATTCTCCAATGGCGGCAAGGAGGCCTGGACCTTCGACCACCTCAACCATTTCCTGACCGCGCCGAAGAAGTTCGTCAAGGGCACTGCGATGGGCTTTGCCGGAGACTCCAAGGACGAGGAACGCGCCGACATCATCGCCTTCCTCAACAAGCATTCGGACGCACCGCTGCCGCTGCCGACGAAGTAAAGCGGTTTTGGTTTTCGATTTGGAGGCCCGGCGGCGATGCCGGGCCTTTGCGCGTTGTGCGCCCAGCATGGGCGCATTCTTGTGGGTGGAAGTCCCACCGTAAGCTGGTCATGGCGAGCGAAGAGAAGCGCAACTGCGGAAGGGCGACTGACCGTGGGGAGGAAGCG
>NZ_JBFUFK010000115.1:0-2671 GCF_056403475.1 Rhizobium sp. P2_G9
GGAATATTGCCGATGGGCTCCAGAAGTCGTCGATTGTTGAACCAATCCACCCATTCAAGCGTGGCGAACTCCACGGCTTCGAAGTTGCGCCRTGGTCCTCGCCGATGGATGACCTCGGCCTTGTAAAGGCCGTTGATCGTTTCGGCGAGAGCGTTGYCATAGGAATCGCCAACGCTGCCGACCGAGGGCTCGATGCCCGCCTCCGCCAGCCGCTCGGAATACTTGATCGACACGTATTGGGCAGATTCAACCGGTCGCCGCAACACCTTGAAAGTAGGAGGTGTTAATGGTTACGGGAAGACGGAAGTCAGAGCGTTCAACGCGGCAAAAATTGTTCTCGCCAGGTCGGCCACCGGTGTGGCAGCGTGAGAACCTGTGTCGGTTCTGGCGAGAAGTGGCGGCGGGCTTGTCCAGCGAGGATGCCGCCGTGGAAGCCGGCGTCTCTGCCCCCGTAGGGAACCGATGGTTTCGGAGTTCTGGCGGCATGCCTCCCACTCATCTCTCGCCCTCAGCCATGCCACTCAAAAGCAGAAGCCTGACGTTCCGAGAGCGAGAGGATATAGCATTGGAATGCGCTCGGGGCACAGGCGTCCGTGCGATCGCGCGGAAACTGGGGCGATCGCCCAGCACAATATCGCGCGAGATCAGGCGCAATTCGGCCACACGCGGTGGCGACTTCGACTATCGCGCCATTACCGCGCAGTGGCATGCTGATAGGGCAGCACGACGGCCGAAAGCTTCAAAGCTTGCAACCAATCCAGCACTTCGTGACTACGTTCATGACCGGCTTGCAGGCCTCATTGCCACACCAGGCGGCATCGCCTTTGACGGGCCTGTCGTGGTATGGAAAGGACGACGGGCCGTTCATCGGCAAAGTCGACGTTGGTCCACAGCCTGGAGTCCGGAACAGATTGCGCGGCGTCTGAGACTGGACTTCCCCGAGGACTCGACCATGCGTATCAGTCACGAAGCCATCTATCAGGCGCTTTACATCCAGGGCCGCGGCGCATTGAAGAGAGAACTATCGGCCTGCTTGCGCTCTGGACGGGCGCTGCGTTTGCCTCGGGAACGTGCTCGTAACCGCGACAAATCCTTTCTTGGTGATGCACTGATGATCAGCGACCGACCCGCGGAGATTGGCGACAGAGCGGTGCCTGGCCATTGGGAAGGTGATCTCATTCTAGGTCTCGGCAGCTCAGCCATCGGCACCCTGGTCGAACGTACGACACGGTTCACAATGCTTCTGCACCTGCCGCGCATGGAACGCTACGGGAAGGACAAGTCCGTCAAAAACGGACCGGCTCTTGCCGGGCATGGTGCCGAGGCTGTGCGCGACGCGATCGCCGGGACCATCATGGAGCTACCGGCGCATCTTCGGAGATCATTGACCTGGGATCAGGGTGCGGAGATGGCTCAGCATTCTCAGCTCCGTATCGACACTGGCCTTGAGATCTACTTCTGCGACCCTCAAAGCCCGTGGCAGCGCGGAAGCAATGAAAACACAAACGGCCTGCTACGGCAGTACTTTCCGAAAGGCACCGACCTCAGCCAGCATGGGGCCGATGAACTCAGCGCCGTTGCGCATGCGCTCAACAGCAGGCCTCGGAAGACGCTGGACTGGCGCACGCCTGCGGAGGCTCTCGACGGGTTGCTCAAATCAGATATGATCGAAGGTGTTGCGGCGACCGGTTGAATCTGCCTTGCACGCCCCTGTCGGAATGGTGGACGAGCCCGCCGCGATGGATGGGCCGCCGATCATGAAGTGCCTGGTCCAGAGCGTCGAGGACGAAACCCGCATGGGCGGTACGGCTTGCCCGCCAGCCGACGATGCGGCGGGCGAAGGCATCGATGACGAAGGCCACGTAGACGAAGCCCTGCCAGGTCGCGACATACGTGAAGTCAGAAAGCCAGAGCATGTTCGGCGCGGGAGCCTTGAAGTGGCGATTGACGCGGTCGAGCGGACATGGGGCAGTCTTGTCCGACACGGTGGTTTTGACGGGCTTGCCGCGAATGATGCCCTGAAGACCCATCACTCTCATGAGCCGTGCGACGGTGCAGCGGGCAATCTCAAAGCCCTCCCGCTGTAGCTGCCGCCAGACTTTGCGCACGCCATAGACCTGGAAGTTCTCGTTGAACACCCGGCGTATCTCGACCTTCATGGCGACATCATTCCGGGCGCGGGCCGCCAGGCGGTCCACGTCCATGCGCTTGGCRATGACCTCATAATAGGTGGACGGGGCAATCGGCAGCAGTCTGCAGATCGGCTCGACCCCGAGCACCGAACGATGTTCGTCGATGAAGGAAATCATCGCTTCAGTGGGCGGTCGAGCTCCGCCTGGGCAAAATACGCCGACGCCTTGCGCAAAATCTCGTTGGCTTGACGAAGCTCGCGGTTCTCCCGCTCCAGTGCCTTCATCTTCTCCGCAACATCGCTCGGAAGGCCGGCTCGCTTGCCACTATCGACCTCGGACTTCTTTACCCACTCATTGAGCGTGTGTGCCGAGCAGCCAATCTTGGCCGCGATCGAGGAAACAGCCGCCCATCGCGAAGAATGTTCGGCCTCATGTTCCGACACCATTCGAACGGCGCGGGCGCGGACTTCAGGGGAAAATTTGTTCGTCGTCTTGCTTGTCATAGACCCTACTTCTCACGAGTTGGGGTCTCCGGCAAA
>NZ_JBFUFK010000116.1:0-2307 GCF_056403475.1 Rhizobium sp. P2_G9
CGATTCAATGCTGGCAAATTCGAATGATTTTGCGCTACACTCTGCCGGCATCGGGGATTCCTTTGAACCTGAGTTAAGTCGTTCTGGTAAAACAACTTTCTCAGATTCTCAGCCCCGATGCACCAACATAGTGTGAGATATTCGGGCTAACCCCGCTGCCGCAAACCTTGCTGCCACACGGCTTCAAATTCGTCTGCTGTTATGCTCAGTGCGATGATATAATGTTAATGGTTCACCCCCTCAAATCGAGTGCTGGGGGGATTTCCGATGGAGTATATACATGCAACATTTCAAGGAAGCCTTGATTGTAGGTGCCTTTACATTTCTATTCTCTTCGGCATTGGGCGGAATTACCAAGTATAATCGTAAATCATCTCCCAAGATTCATGGAGGGATAATAGGCGGGATTTCGGCGTTACTTGCAGTTGCAACAGTTAAATTATTTTTGCTGAATGGAGTCGCCCTTCGGTAGTCATCGTTGCTGCTATAGCCGCCGGGTTGATTTTTTCTTATGCGAGAAGCCAATGCAATACTATGTGATAAGACCAGAGGTCGCCGGAGGCTTGGGCGAAGATACGGAAATCGACCACTCGTCGCATCCTCCGATCATTTCAAAGCTTCATTATTATTTTGACGATTGGCTTGGCGATGCCATCGTTGAAAGCTTCCCGGTGTTTCTTGTAACAGCAGAGGCGGGACAGGAAATCGAGCAAAATGGTCTAACCGGGGGCCCGCTGGATGTAGCCAAAATAACAACCTCAGAGCTTTTTGAGGATTTGAACCCGACAAGAACACTTCCTGAATTCCTTTGGCTGAAGGCTTACGGCACGCCCGGCAGGGATGACATAGGGATCATGGCCGATGGGACTCTCGTTTTGTCAGGGCGTGCAAAGGAGATTTTCGAAAAGCTCGGAATGGGCAATGCGGAAGTTTATCCCTTTACCGAGTCAGCATAGTGGGGTTACGAGCACAGATGAGATCAACATTCTATGCCTTCTTATTCGCCGTGGTGCTCGGAGCTTCACCTGCCCGTGCTTGTGAACATGCGATCGAGATGTTGGACGCAATTGCATCCGGAGCCGACGACGTTTTAGAGAATATCCTGAAATCAGGAGAAAGTCCGAATTGCCGTGGTCCAGACGACGACACGCCTCTTGAAGCCGCTGTAAACAATCGAGATATATTGGCTATGAAAATACTGCTGAAGTATAAAGCCGACGTGAATGAGACGGTCGGCGGAACAAGCCCTCTTTATAACGCTGCATTGTTTGACTGCGTCCAATGCGCCAATTTATTAATTTCCGCAAGGGGAAAGTTTATTTCAGAAGAAGGGCAAGTGGAATATCTACGAAAGTACAAATATGTAAATGATAACCCGTTTTGGATAAAAGTAATTGCGAGCGGGGCACACAAGTGATCGGCTTTAGGCTGCCGAAAGACCTCGTGTAAGAAACTTGTGCGAACCTTCCTCGCTCCAGCAACATGGGCGGAACCTGCGTGAAGCGACTAACCGTTTTTGGGTCAAGAGGTTTGCTGCAATTTAATTAGCCAGTTAAGTATTAAAGCCTGCTGCCGATCAATTTTGATCACAGAATTCTGGGGCTCGAATATTTCCTGCTTAGCGGCGCTCGGATCATGCGAGCCCTTTCATTGCCTCGGCCTTTAGAAGCTCGAATTCCGGCTGGGTGATTGCCCCTGCATCCAATAACTCTTTGAGTTTCAATATTCTTTCCGGCACCGACTGCGCAGGCGTTGCGATCGGTGGAGTCGTTTCCACCTCGATCGGGACAGGTCCGAATATTGCTTTTACCGTTCTATCTTTTACGGGCTTTACTGGCTCCGAGACGGGTGGCGCAACTGTCACAAGCTCGATTTTTGGCGCCGATGCAAACGCCCATGCCAAACAAATAACGAAGCCAATCAACGTCCAACCGAAGAAGAGATTGACGATAAAGATTGCTGTCGTATTTCGATGGCTACGGTAGGCCGCAACGATCGTTGGCAGGAAATAGATTGCAACAGCGAACACGGCAATTGTGACGATGGTCTTCTGCAAATCGGCGGGAATGTCTGCGGATTGGGCAAGCGCCACGGCAGGCGCAAATGATAGCGTCACTGCCAGAATGGCCGATGAGAGCCGCAGACTTCTCATTGTCAAACTAGTACCTCTGCACAGAGATTATGACTCTTTGGCGATTGGGTTTGGGTATGCTTTGGCAAGTTTGGCGCGGGCTTGCTCGGTTGAGAACATCCATTTGATGCGGGCTCCACTTTGATTGCGTCGGTGTTCCCAAGCGGCGACTTCGG
>NZ_JBFUFK010000117.1:0-1965 GCF_056403475.1 Rhizobium sp. P2_G9
TCGGGCGGCGTTGCCGCCGCCTCGCCAAGGATTGGGAAAAATCCATCGAAAGCTCAACAGCATGGGCGCAAATCGCTTCAATCCGAATGCTCACAAGGCGCATCGCAAGGTATTGGATCTACGAATGAACTTTTGAATCGGGCTCTAAAGCAAGCAGATAGGGAGGAGCGATAAACAGATATCCTCCAATAAAGCAAGCCAGAGCCAGAACGTAGATACCGAGCCAATCACGTACTGCGTTAGCTGTCATCTGGGAAATCTTTCCGCACGTCAAGTTTCGAGGTCTCATGGCAGAGACATGAGCACCTGCCAAAGTCGCCAGGCACTGGCCTTCGGGTAAACGAGTTGCCAAACAGATATCGAGTTTCGTTTTCGATCATGCCTGTCGCTGCCCCGTGTCCTCGTGCATTTATGCAAACATACAATTGCACAATAACAGTCGCCATGCTTCAGAAAAATCGACCTTATAAATACAAACGACGCCGGTATGCATGACAGCGGCCGGCAAACGCAATTGAGCGTGAATCTGAAGAATTTTTTTCGGGGCCGGCGGCGCTAGTGAGACACGCTGACGGCCCATTTAAATCCAAAGCCTGCATTTTCCAAAAAACCTGCGGCATTCGCAAGGAAGTTTCTGGCATATGTCGGCGGCTCGTATTTCAGGACGATATTGAAAACGATGTTTTTTCCTACCAGTGCGGGAAATTGCTTGCGCAACTCACCGGATTCAACGAACCTTAGATATGCGTTGAGCTTTTCTTGCAGGAGAAACAGGTGCTCCCCTGGCTTGTCTTCCCATGGCAAGTGATCGCTTATCGTCAATAGCACATCGCCCGATTGATGATCGACGGTGACAAAATCGACGACATTTGTTTGATCGACTGACATGATCGACGCTCTACGTGAATACCTTCAAGGGGAAGAACGATCTCGATGGAGTGGGCCTATCGTCGTCAATGATATTACACTTCCAAGGTCATATGCCGATTTTCTCAGAAGCGAGAAAGCTGACAGGGATTTCTGGTGGAACCTCGATAAGAGCCACTGGTACTCGATGTTCCCGAAGGAAGAAATCGAGCATCCGTTTTTGTGGTCTTATCGTTTGATGGCAGGTGAGAATAGGAGGTGGATTACAGAGAACCGGGAGATGTTTCTGGGCACGGCCGACGGACTTCGATTTCCGGGCGCATTGAATCCGAAAACTTCCTTGCTGATTGGTGAACTGGGTACAGATGCCGTGATTGCGCTGGATTTTTCAACTTCACTTGCCGAGCCGTCGGTTTGTTACCTTATGTGGTACCAAGACGCCTTAACACGTTGGATATCTGCCGTGCCGGACGTCGACACCCTCCTACGCAATCTTGGCGCCCTGTCTTGACGAGTTGATCGAGCTTTGAGCACAATCCAGAGTCGGCAGAACAGAAAGACAGCGGCGTGAACCGCAACAGCGGTTCGCAACCCACGCCCTTCCAGTGGGGTGGTGATAAAGCACGATCCTATTTGGGATAGGGGGCTGAGTAGATTGTCGACATCGAAGCCGAGCATCCATCGCCTTCCCGGAAGGGTATTCGCTTGCTTGATCGACGGCGAGTTCAGAATAATTCTTTTCGGGCATGGCGGTAGCTTTCACGACGTGCCTGCTGAAATGGTGCCATTCCGCTGCCGGATGCCGAATAGTCGCATCTGGATTTTGGTCGGGGTGCCGGGACGAGGTGTCTTAAAAATTGAACATCGGGAGGACAATGACTTGACAGCAGAGGATTTGTATTATCTCCGAACTGTATTCGCCCCGCAGTAGGTGTTGATGCAAGACAGGCTGACCGTGATAGATTTGACGCAATTCACTTCAAGCAACTCGCCCGCCTAACCCGGATATCTCACACTTGTTTTTGAATTTGCTTTCGGCGGGCGTTTTCGAGGGTTCAGCGGTGATGTCGGTGCTTGCGCGGCGGGTCAGGGGCGCGC
>NZ_JBFUFK010000118.1:0-1944 GCF_056403475.1 Rhizobium sp. P2_G9
GGTACCTGGACCTATGTCATGAACGATGCCCATGACGAGTTCAAGGTACCTGGACCTATGTCATGAACGATGCCCATGACGAGTTCAAGGCGGGTCATGACTATACCGACAGCATCACCGTCACCACGGCCGACGGCACCAGCCAGGTGATCACGGTCACCATCCATGGCACCAATGATGCCGCGGTGATCGGCGGCAGCAGCACGCAGTCGCTCACTGAAAGTGATGTGGCGCAGAACACCGGCGGCAAGCTTGATGCTTCCGACGTCGACAGTTCGGCGCTGTTCACGGCCCAGACCGATGTCGACGGCAGCCATGGCTATGGCAAGTTCTCGATCGCTGCCGACGGCACCTGGACCTATGTCATGAACGATGCCCATGACGAGTTCAAGGCAGACCACGACTATACCGACAGCATCACCGTGACCACCGCCGACGGCACCAGCCAGGTGATCACCGTCACCATCCATGGCACCAATGATGCGGCCGTGATCGGCGGCAGCAGCACCCAGGAACTGACAGAAAGCGACGCTGCCCAGAACACCGGCGGCAAGCTCGATGCGAGCGACGTCGACAGCTCGGCGCTGTTCACGGCTCAGACCGATGTCGATGGCAGCCATGGCTTCGGCAAGTTCTCGATCGCCGCCGATGGTACCTGGACCTATGTCATGAACGACGCCCATGACGAGTTCAAGGCGGGTCATGACTATACCGACAGCATCACCGTGACCACCGCCGACGGCACCAGCCAGGTGATCACCGTCACCATCCATGGCACCAATGACGCGGCCGTGATCGGCGGCAGCAGCACCCAGGAACTGACAGAAAGCGACGCTGCCCAGAACACCGGCGGCAAGCTGGATGCTTCCGACGTCGACAGCTCTGCCGCCTTCGATGTGCAGACGGATGTCGATGGCAGCCACGGTTTCGGCAAGTTCTCGATCGCCGCCGATGGCACCTGGACTTATGTCATGAACGACGCTCATGACGAGTTCAAGGCGGGGCATGACTATACCGACAGCATCACCGTGACCACGGCGGATGGCACCAGCCAGGTGATCACCGTCACTATCCACGGCACCAATGATGCAGCCGTGATCGGCGGCAGCAGCACCCAGGAACTGACGGAGACCGACGCAGCCCAGAACACCGGCGGCAAGCTCGATGCTTCCGAYGTCGAYAGCTCTGCCRMCTTYGATGTGCAGACSGATGTCGATGGCAGCCATGGCTTCGGYAAGTTCACCATCGCCGCTGACGGCACCTGGACCTATGTCATGAACGACGCTCATGATGAGTTCAAGGCAGGCCACGACTATACCGACAGCATCACCGTCACCACCGCCGACGGCACCAGCCAGGTGATCACCGTCACCATCCACGSCACCAATGACGCGGCCCTCATCACAGGAACGAGCACCCAGGAACTGACGGAGACCGACACTGCCCAGAACACCGGCGGCAAGCTTGATGCTTCCGACGTCGACAGTTCGGCACTGTTCACGGTGCAGACGGATGTCGATGGCAGCCATGGCTATGGCAAGTTCACCATCGCCGCCGACGGCACCTGGACTTATGTCATGAACGATGCCCATGACGAGTTCAAGGCGGGTCAYGACTATACCGACAGCATCACCGTCACCACCGCCGACGGCACCAGCCAGGTGATCACCGTCACCATCCAYGGCACCAATGACGCGGCCCTCATCACAGGAACGAGCACCCAGGAACTGACGGAGACGGATTCGGCTCAAAACACTGGCGGCAAGCTGGATGCTTCCGAYGTCGACAGCTCTGCCGCCTTCGATGTGCAGACGGATGTCGATGGCAGCCACGGTTTCGGCAAGTTCTCGATCGCTGCCGATGGTACCTGGACCTATGTCATGAACGATGCCCATGACGAGTTCAAGGCGGGTCATGACTATACCGACAGCATCACCGTCACCA
>NZ_JBFUFK010000119.1:0-1666 GCF_056403475.1 Rhizobium sp. P2_G9
CGGTCGGGTCGCTGAATGGATGGTCTCGGCGAGTGGCGACATCTGTGCGTCGACATGCAGCGCATGTTCGCCGAAGAGACGCCGTGGAGAGTTCCGTGGATGGACCGCGTCTCCAACCAGGTGGTGGAAGTCTCCAGACGTTATCCGGAGCGCACGATCTTCACACGTTTCGTCCCGCCTGAGAGGGCGGATCAACTTCGCGGAACGTGGCGGGACTACTATCGGAAATGGTCGGCCATGACGATGGAGCATCTGCATCCGGAGCTTGTCGACCTCGTGCCCGAACTAGCTTGCTTCGTGCCCCCGGCAACTGTGTTCGACAAGCGGACATATTCGCCTTGGATCGACAGACGTCTACACTTCGACCTTGCCCAGGAAGGAGTTTCCACCCTGGTGGTCTCCGGTGGCGAGACGGATGTATGTGTGCTGGCTGCCGTGCTTGGCGGCATCGACCTCGGATACCGGATGATCCTGCTCGAGGACGCAGTGTGCAGCGGGGCGGACGAGACGCATGACGCCTCTCTAAAGCTGCTGGGAGACCGCTTCTCCGTACAGCTCGAACTCATGGCGACGGACGCGTTTCTTTCAGTGGCGACATCTCTCCTTTGAGCGGTGATCAGCGAAAATGAATAAGGACAAATCCGGGCAGGGTAACGCGGCCCTCGGCTGTCCTCGGGACCGTTTGGGCCGCCACAATTATCAGCCTCCAAAATACCTCTAACAGGGAATCAAGCAATGAACGGCACCTCGGACGGCACTCACGACGCCCCTACACGAGTCCCCGACCTTCGCGATCTGATCGACCAGAGCGTGGGCGAGATCATTGCCTGCGCGCGAGACGGTGGGTGGGCGCGCGAAGAGGTTTTGCTCGCGATTGACGATTGCCTCGCGCTGCGTTGGCCGAAGGAAAGTGACGCCGGAACCTATCGAGTCGAGCCACGTTGATTTTCGAAGGATCAATCCATGAGCGAGCCAACCCACATCCCGATCGTCGAGGAAGAGCTGTCCGTCGAGCAGCGGCGCAAGAGTTCGGGAAAGGTGATGGTTACCACTTCCACTCATGCCGAGCAGTCGTTGGCCGCAGCCGATCTCGAACGGACGGACGTCACTGTCGAACGCGTACCCATCGATAGAGAAATCTCCGTAGCGCCGGGTGTCCGGGAGGAAGGAAATACGACGGTCATCCCTGTCCTCGAAGAGGTTTTGGTGATCGAAAAACGCCTGGTCCTCAAAGAGGAAATCCGCCTCACGCGTTCGACGAGTACCGAGCATGTCGAGATGCCCGTCACGTTGCGCAAGCAGACGGCGACGGTCGAAAGAATTGAAACGCCCAACTCTGACCAAGGAGAAGAACAATGATGGAAGCACAGAACTCACGTACGCTTACTGCGTTTTTCCGGGACCGTTCCGACGCCGAGGAAGCCACGCGCGATCTGATCGCGGCGGGCATCGCCGAAAGCAACGTGCGTCTGGTGCCCGGCGCGGAATCAGACAACGTCGCTGCCACCGATGTTGACGCAGGCCGCGGCTTCTGGGCGTCGCTCGGCGACTTCTTTTTCCCCGACGAGGACCGCGCGGTCTACGCCGAGGGCCTGCGCCGCGGCGGCTATCTTGTAACGGTGGACGCCGTCACGGAAGCCCAGCATGACAAGGCCGTCGACATCCT
>NZ_JBFUFK010000120.1:0-1488 GCF_056403475.1 Rhizobium sp. P2_G9
TATCTCGACGGCCGTTTCGGTGGCGGCACCGTGGACGACAACTCGATCAAGATCACCAACAACCAGATCGGCGACGGTCTATGGGGCAATTATGCCTTCTACGACGATAAGCCGATCCTCAGCGGTAATGTCGGCCTGGACCAAACGCCAGTCTCGGGCGGCGGCGCTACGGTTTATACGGGCACTTCGGGAAATGACTCGTTGCTTTCCAACGTCAACACGGGAAACGAAACTTATGTAGGGCTTGACGGTAACGACTTCCTGCAAGGCGGTGCCGGTGCCGATGTGCTCAACGGAGGCAATGGATCTGATACGGCGTCCTATGCCGGTTCGGTTGCGGGGGTGAATGTCAATCTCCAGACAGGCGCCGCTTCGGGCGGCTCTGCGACCGGAGACACCTTCATCAGCATAGAGAACCTGCTTGGATCCAGCTTTTCAGATACGCTGACAGGTAATTCCGGCGTCGACTTCCTGAACGGCGCTGCCGGCGCCGACACGCTGATCGGCGGAGCTGGCAATGACGGCTACTTTGTCGACAATCCCGGTGATATCGTCATCGAGGCTGCCGGCGGCGGTGATGACCACGTCTATTCGAGCGTATCCTACGCGCTGGGCGCAAATGTCGAACATTTGACGCTCACCGGTGGCGCAGACGTGAATGCCACGGGAAATGAACTCAACAACTGGATTGCCGGCAACAGCGGCGCCAACACGGTGAGCGGCGGCACGGGTGACGACACTCTCTACGGAGATGCCGGCAACGACGTGATTGACGGAGGCTCAGGCAATGATGTTATCGAAGGCCAGAGCGGCCAGGACCGTCTGACTGGCGGTGCAGGGGCCGACCGGTTCATGTTCCGGCAGAATGCCGTCACTTTCACGGGCGTTGACCATATCACCGACTTTAGCTCAGGTGACAAACTGGTGTTTGACGTCACCTCCGGCCCAACCGGCCCCTTGAATGCAAATGCGTTCAGGATCGGCACAGCGGCACTCGACGCAGATGATCGCTTCATCTACGACCAAGCCCATAATACGCTCTACTATGACAGCGATGGCAACGGGTCGGCTGCGAAGGTGCAGATCGCCGTGTTTGACAACGGTTATGCACTGACGGCGTCTGACATCCAGCTTTGGTGACAAAAGCCGGTCGCGGGTAAATCCATCGCCCGTGACCGATCCTGTGTGTAGTGCGGCTCCTCCCTACCCGGGGATGCCCTGGGCAATGGCAACGTGTGCCGACCTTTGGGCCTGTTTGATCAGGTCGGCATAGATGCAATCCATCCGATCCAGTTTTGCCGACCACAGGGCGGTTTGCCGGACATGCTCGTAGGCGGCGACACCCATCTTTCGGCGTAGCGCAGCATCCGTCGCCAGCCGGCGGATCGCCTCGGCGACATCGATTGCCAGCGCGTCGGGCGTGGTGGCGGAGAGCTTTACGGCACAGAGCGGCGAGACCGCGCTTCCCGGACCGCCGCGATCGACGAC
>NZ_JBFUFK010000121.1:0-1429 GCF_056403475.1 Rhizobium sp. P2_G9
TGACTATACCGACAGTGACTATACCGACAGCATCACCGTGACCACCGCCGACGRCACGTCCCAGGTGATCACCGTCACCATCCACGGCACCAATGATGCAGCCGTGATCGGCGGCAGCAGCACCCAGGAACTGACGGAGACCGACRCYGCCCAGAACACCGGCGGCAAGCTGGATGCCTCCGACGTCGATAGTTCTGCCGCCTTCGATGTGCAGACGGATGTCGATGGCAGCCACGGCTTCGGCAAGTTCACCATCGCCGCCGACGGCACCTGGACCTATGTCATGAATGACGCTCATGACGAGTTCAAGGCGGGTCACGACTATACCGACAGCATCACGGTGACCACCGCCGACGGCACCTCACAGGTGATCACGGTCACTATCCACGGCACCAATGACGCGGCCGCCATAACTGGAACGAGCGCGCAATCGCTCACCGAAAGTGATGTGGCGCAGAACACTGGTGGCAAGCTCGATGCTTCCGACGTCGACAGTTCTGCCGCCTTCGATGTGCAGACCGATGTCGATGGCAGCCATGGCTATGGCAAGTTCTCGATCGCCGCCGATGGCACCTGGACCTATGTCATGAACGACGCTCATGACGAGTTCAAGGCGGGTCATGACTATACCGACAGCATCACCGTGACCACGGCGGATGGCACCTCACAGGTGATCACGGTCACCATCCATGGCACCAATGATGCAGCCGTGATCGGCGGCACAAGCACGCAGTCGCTCACTGAAAGTGATGTGGCGCAGAACACCGGCGGCAAGCTGGATGCTTCCGACGTCGATAGTTCTGCCAGCTTCGATCCGCAGACGGATGTCGATGGCAGCCATGGCTTCGGTAAGTTCTCGATCGCCGCCGATGGTACCTGGACCTATGTCATGAACGACGCCCATGACGAGTTCAAGGCGGGGCATGACTATACCGACAGCATCACGGTGACCACGGCGGATGGCACCTCACAGGTGATCACCGTCACCATTCACGGCACCAATGACGCGGCCGTGATCGGCGGCAGCAGCACCCAGGAACTGACGGAGAGCGACACCGCCCAGAACACCGGCGGCAAGCTGGATGCTTCCGACGTCGACAGCTCTGCCGCCTTCGATGTGCAGACGGATGTCGATGGCAGCCACGGTTTCGGCAAGTTCTCCATCGCTGCCGATGGTACCTGGACCTATGTCATGAACGATGCCCATGACGAGTTCAAGGCGGGTCATGACTATACCGACAGCATCACTGTCACCACAGCGGATGGCACCAGCCAGGTGATCACCGTCACTATCCACGGCACCAATGATGCAGCCGTGATCGGCGGCAGCAGCACCCAGGAACTGACGGAGACCGACACCGCCCAGAACACCGGCGGCAAGCTKGATGCKTCCGATGTCGAYAGCTCGGCCGCCTTTGATGTGCAGACG
>NZ_JBFUFK010000122.1:0-1424 GCF_056403475.1 Rhizobium sp. P2_G9
ACTCGAAGGTACTMGRGGCTACTCGAGGCTACGAGGGGGGCTTCTAGGGGGGCTACTAGGGGCTACTCGAAGGTACTCGAGGCTACTCGAGGCTACGAGGGGGGCTTCTAGGGGGGCTACTAGGGGCTACTCAAGGCTACTCGAACTTAGAGGAGCCTACTAGGAACCAGCGTACGCAAAGGTGAGTCCAGTGTGAAAGCAGGCCTCAATTCTTCTCCTCCAACTGGAATTGCGCTTGACCTCCGGTCTTTTCTTCTACGGATTTAATCGCATTAATCCAAGTGGCAAAGGACTGTGTAGGAAGCTAATAAAAGCCTCGCCGAGAGCCGTCTTGAGTGATAATTTGGCGCTCCGTTAGCGCTCTCAGAGCATTTCCAACATTATACTCACCAACGCCAGACTCCTCAATAAGCTCCTGCCGCGATACCCACCCGTTTCCATGTGAGGCCATAGCATTCAAAACTTTCCTGTAGTTGTCGGAGGTAACATTCTGAAAATACATTCTATTGAAATATTTGTGGCCAAGCTGCGCTAGCGCCCCATTTTCACGAAAAGCCCCGGCCACGACGTCACTCACCGAGATTATGTCATTCGTATCTGCCTCAAACGCGCAGTAGGAGAACTGCTGAATAAAGTGCGGATAGCCCTCAGAGAGATGAGAAATCAATTCGACAGCGTCTGCGTCCACCTGTGTTTTCACGGGGTTCTTTTCATTGGCGATTTTAATGCCGGCGTTTACAACCGCAATTCTCTCGGACGGCTCTAGAGGCTCAAGTGTCATCGTTTCAAATACACGTGGAGACGACTCGTGGCTCGCACGGAGCTTAGGCACTAGACTGGGAAGGCCAGCCATTCCAATAACACAGTTGTTGCAGCCCTTTCGTGTCAGCCTCTCCGTGAAGAGCTTGAGAAACGAACCAAGCTGGGCTTCCTCGGGTGGGCGATCAGCCTCGTCAATCAAGATCAAGACCCCATCCAACTCGCTGCCTGAACTGGAGATCAAACCGGAAATTGAATTAACAAGATCAGTGGATAGACTTCCCTCATCAATGTCGATTTCGTCTCTGTGATATCGAACGCCAAGGATTTCCCATTTCGAAAGAAAATCCCAAACGTCCTTCGCCTTCTCTTTTATATGTCTCTTATCAGCTAACGCTGCTTTAAACCCGCTTCCTATTTCTCTTATTATTCTGCCTATTGAGTCGCACTGGGATAGATCAACGCTTACTACAAGATAGTTGTAGTGGTTGCCGGTGAGTCCCTCTAATGAGCCTGAGAGCCCGATTCAAAAGTTCATTCGTAGATCCAATACCTTGCGATGCGCCTTGTGAGCATTCGGATTGAAGCGATTTGCGCCCATGCTGTTGAGCTTTCGATGGATTTTTCCCAATCCTTGGCGAGGCGGCGGCAACGCCCGAGCCAAG
>NZ_JBFUFK010000123.1:0-1338 GCF_056403475.1 Rhizobium sp. P2_G9
TTGCTGATGACGGCATTGTCCTGGGTGACGACATAGGTTCCGGTATAGACCTGGAGCTTGCTTCCCGAGGCGACGCCGGTATTGGTGTCGTCGGGATAGGTTGTTGCCGCCGCCGCCGCAGCGGCAGTCGGGGCGCTCAAGGCAGCGCTGGCGCTCGTTTCCAAGGATGCGGCCGCATTCGCTGCATGGGCGGTCGTGTTATGAGTGCTGGCATCGGCATGAACATGGGCGGCCTTGATCTGCAGATCAGATGCGTTCGTTGCGCTGCTGGTGTCGAGCGTCGAACTTGCCGTCCCGGTTACGACAGCGTCGCCATGACGCCGATGGATGTGATTTGCGGAGAGATCCGCGGCATCCCGGAAAACCTCGTCCGAGCTGTTCGTGCCGCCGATGATGTCGTTCGTCGAAGCCCTCGCTTCGGTCCAATCGTCCCGTTTCAGGACTGCATCGCTGAAGAGCCGTGGCTCTGCGCTAAAGGTTGATGCCTCCGATATATCGGTACTGACACCGTGAAATTGGCTTCTCAAGGTTTCATCCGCCTTTCTCCCAGCCGATATCCGCCGCTCTCGACACAGGTTCGAGAGCCACAGAATAGCAATCCGGGGTTACTGCTTTCGTGGTAGGTCACCGCCGCCTTGTGGGGTCCGTAAGTCAGTTTTATCTGGATGGCAACGCAGGCTCTCCGCCGAAAAGCCCTTGCCAAAACAGCCCCATTGTCACCACAAATCGCATAAAAACCTTGTGCGGAACTTGAAAATATTGAATTAATTCCGAGTTGCCTTATTTTTGTATTTATACTACTTAGGCATGGAATGTTTTGATATACGTTTACTGAGGCTGCTAATTTAGCGCTTGAAATCGTTAGCAAAAAAAGAATGTGGCGGCAGCCTGTTTTGCTTGATGTTCGCTAACCGTTCGGATTTCGTATTTTTTTGTAAATTTATTGCATTTTTCCACTAAAAAAGGCCTTGGTTTACGAGCTGGCGGTGCCCGTTTGGCCATGAATCAGGGGCGATTCGAGAGATTTTCGCGGCTTTTTTCCATCGAATCACACGTGATTTTTCAGTGATTCGATGATTGTGAACGCGTGTTTCTCGGCTATCGATCAGCTCGGATCTCTCGGAAGCCCAGTTCTCCAGAGGGATGGAGACATTGCCCGGGCATACCTCAAAAGGCGTATTGGCGCGCSCCGTCACCGGCGAATGACGGCATTGAACCGCAAAGCCTGCCTGCTAGCATTCACACTTGCGGATCGCGCTCCAGCCTTCGCGCTGCTCGCCGGCCTTCCGCATAGACTGATAGGGATGCCGTCCTGCGATCGGCAGCAAGGAGTTGGAG
>NZ_JBFUFK010000124.1:0-1305 GCF_056403475.1 Rhizobium sp. P2_G9
TGATAGAATTGCCATTGCGAATGAACGCGGGCGGGATCGACATGCGTTCCAGACAACAGCGACTGCGGGTCGGCGCCAAGCGGGTCTCTCAGGCCGGAAATGTAGAATTGTCCACCCCTCGCCGTTTGTTGGGCGACGATGATGCCCGGCTGGGTTCCCAGTCGCGATACATAGGCCTGCCAGTGCTCCGCCGCGCGTGCTTCGGGGCTCACATCACGAACCTTGGAGATGGCGAATTCCGGTCCGCCTACCGAAAGCTGTCGGGCCACTGCGCGCGCCCGATCTATCCAGGTGTCGGGAGCCTCACCCTCGGCAACGATGCGATCCTTGACGATCGAAAGCAGAACAGATTTGGGCGGAGCCAGCGACGCCGTCAGCCGCTTCAACACGAACGCCGGCTCTAGGCTCTGATAGAATTGCCATTGCGAATGGACGCGGGCGGGATCGACATGCGTTCCAGACAACAGCGACTGCGGGTCGGCGCTAAGCGGGTCTCGCAGGCCGGAAATGTAGAATTGTCCACCCCTCGCCGTTTGTTGGGCGACGATGATGCCCGGTTGGACCTCCAGTCGCGACACATAGGCCTGCCAGYGCTCCGCSGCGCGTGTTTCGGGGCTCACATCACGAACCTTGGAGATGTCGAATTCCGGTCCGCCTGCMGAAAGCTGTCGGGCCGCTGCGCGCGCCCGRTCTATCCAGGTGTCGGGAGCCTCACCCTCGGCAACGATGCGACCCCGGACAATCGAAAGTCGTACTGTATCCGGCGGAGCCAGCGATGCCGTCAGCCGCTTCAACACGAACGCCGGCTCTAGGCTCTGATAGAATTGCCATTGCGAATGAACGCGGGCGGGATCGACCTGCGTTCCAGACAACAGCGACTGCGGGTCGGCGCCAAGCGGGTCTCTCAGGCCGGAAATGTAGAATTGGCCGTCGCGCACCTTTTGTTCRGCAACGATGATGCCCGGTTGGGCCCTCAGTCGCGACATATAGGCCTGCCAGTGCTCCGCCGCACGCGTTTCGGGGCTCACATCACGAACCTTGGAGATGTCGAATTCCGGTCCGCCTGCCGAAAGCTGTCGGGCCGCTGCGCGCGCCCGATCTATCCAGGTGTCGGGAGCCTCACCCTCGGCAACGATGCGATCCCGGACAATCGAAAGTCGTACTGTATCCGGCGGAGCCAGCGACGCCGTCAGCCGCTTCAACACGAACGCCGGCTCTAGGCTCTGATAGAATTGCCATTGCGAATGGACGCGGGCGGGATCGACATGCGTTCCAGACAACAGCGACTGCGGGTCGGCGCTAAGC
>NZ_JBFUFK010000125.1:0-1080 GCF_056403475.1 Rhizobium sp. P2_G9
CGCTGGCAAGCATGCGGCACGCAAGCTCAAGCGGGCGCAGATCCTGCTGGCCGCCGATGCTGGCCTGGGCGACGAGGCGATTGCCGCCACCGTGGTGGCCAGCGGCTCGACGGTCTATCGCACCAGGCGTCGCTTCGTGGAGATGGGCCTTGAGGCGGCGCTKAGCGAAGAGGCGCGYCCTGGTGCGGAGCGCAAGCTGACCGGCAAGGAAGAAGCGCTGCTGGTGGCCACCGCCTGCTCCAGCCCACCGCCGGGCTGCAGCCGCTGGACACTGCAGTTGCTGGCCGACGCGTTCGTCAGGCTGACCGAGCATGAACAGCTGTCGCGTGAGACGGTACGCCGGCGCCTGGTCGAAAACGATCTCAAGCCATGGCGCAGGGACATGTGGTGTATCCCCAAGATCGACGCCGAATATGTCGCGCGCATGGAGGATGTGCTTGACCTCTATGCYGAAGAGCCCGACCCGGCACGGCCTGTGGTGTGCTTCGACGAAAGCCCGACCCAACTCATTGGCGAARTGCGGCTGCCGATCCCAGCCGCACCAGGCCGGTTGGAGCGTTACGACTGCGAATACAAGCGCAACGGCACCGCCAACTTGTTCGTCTTCCTTGATGCTCACCGATCCTGGCGCAAGGTAAAAGTCACTGCCCGGCGTACGGCCGACGACTTCGCCCAATGCATGCGCGATCTCGTCGATCTGCACCATCCCGGGGCCGAGACCATCCGTGTCGTGCTCGACAATCTGTCGACCCACACACCGGCCGCCCTCTACCAGGCCCTGCCGGCCTRCGAGGCGCGCCGTATCCTGAGACGCCTGGAATTCCATTACACGCCCAAGCATGCCAGTTGGCTCAACATGGTCGAGATCGAAATCGGCGTSYTGCGCGGCCAATGTCTTAACCGCCGCATCGAAAGCCACGATCGCCTCATCGCCGAAGTCGCCGCTTGGGAACACCGWCGCAATCAAAGTGGAGCCCGCATCAAATGGATGTTCTCAACCGAGCAAGCCCGCGCCAAACTTGCCAAAGCATACCCAAACCCAATCGCCAAAGAGTCATAATCTCTGTGCAGAGGTACTAG
>NZ_JBFUFK010000126.1:0-1079 GCF_056403475.1 Rhizobium sp. P2_G9
GCGGCCAGGCCGAGGCGGCGAGCGCGCTCGGCATGTCCTATCGCAAGATCCTCAGACGCATCATCTTGCCCCAGGCGATGCGCTTCGTCGTGCCGCCGACCGGCAATGATGCGATCAATGTGCTCAAGCTGACCTCGCTGGTGACCTTCATCGCCGTCGACGATCTCTTCTATTCAGCGCAGAGCATCTATGCCCGTACCTTCGAAACCATCCCGCTGCTGATCGTGGTGGCCTTCTGGTATCTCGCCGTCGTCAGCATCATGTCGGTCGGCCAGCATTTCCTCGAACGGCATTTCGGGCGAAGCGACAAGCGCGACGATTCCATGCTGCTGGACATCATGCGCAATGCCGTGGGCTGGCGGAGGAAGCAAAGCCATGTCTGACGCCAAGAGCGCCAACCGTGCCCGCTTCCAGATCCCGCGCGATTCCATGGTTTTCGCCCGTGGGGTGCGAAAGTCCTATGGCAGCCTCGAAGTGCTGAAGGGCGTGGATCTGGATGTGCCGACGGGATCGGTGACCTGCATCATCGGACCTTCCGGCTCCGGCAAGAGCACCTTTCTGCGCTGCATCAACCACCTGGAGAAGCTCAGCGGCGGGCTGCTGCTGGTCGACGCCGAATTCGTCGGCTACGACCTGGCCGGCGATAATCTCTACGAAGTCCGGGACGACCTGCTCTGCCAGCGCAGGGCCGAGATCGGCATGCTCTTCCAGTCCTTCAACCTGTTCTCGCATATGACCGTCATGGAAAACATGATCGAGGCGCCGGTACAGGTCCGCCGCATTGCCGCGGAACAGGCCCGCGCCGAAGCGACCGTGCTCCTGGCGCGTGTCGGCCTGTCGGACAAGCACAACCGCTATCCAAGGGAACTCTCCGGCGGCCAGCAGCAGCGCGTGGCGATTGCCCGCGCCATGGCGATGAAGCCGAAAGTGCTGCTGTTCGACGAACCGACATCGGCGCTCGACCCGGAACTGGTCGGCGAGGTGCTGAGCGTCATGCGCGATCTGGCCGAAAGCGGCATGACCATGGTCGTCGTCACCCACGAGATCGGCTTTGCCCGCGAGATCGGTGATCAACTGAT
>NZ_JBFUFK010000127.1:0-934 GCF_056403475.1 Rhizobium sp. P2_G9
GGACCTATGTCATGAACGACGCCCATGACGAGTTCAAAGCCGGCCATGACTATACCGACAGCATCACCGTGACCACGGCRGATGGCACCAGCCAGGTGATCACSGTCACYATYCACGGCACCAATGACGCGGCCCTCATCACAGGAACGAGCACCCAGGAACTGACGGAGACGGATTCGGCTCAAAACACTGGCGGCAAGCTTGATGCTTCCGATGTCGACAGTTCGGCCAACTTCGATGTGCAGACCGATGTCGATGGCAGCCACGGCTTCGGCAAGTTCWCSATCGCCGCCGACGGCACCTGGACYTATGTCATGAACGAYGCCCATGACGAGTTCAAAGCCGGCCATGACTATACCGACAGCATCACCGTGACCACGGCGGACGGCACCAGCCAGGTGATCACCGTCACCATCCACGGCACCAATGATGCCGCGGTGATCGGCGGCAGCAGCACGCAGTCGCTCACTGAAAGTGATGTGGCGCAGAACACCGGCGCCAAGCTTGATGCTTCCGACGTCGATAGTTCTGCCGCCTTCGATGTGCAGACGGATGTCGATGGCAGCCATGGCTTCGGTAAGTTCTCGATCGCCGCCGACGGCACCTGGACTTACGTCATGAACGATGCCCATGACGAGTTCAAGGCRGGYCAYGACTATACCGACAGCATCACCGTGACCACGGCRGATGGCACCTCACAGGTGATCACCGTCACCATCCACGGCACCAATGATGCGGCCGTGATCGGCGGCAGCAGCACCCAGGAACTGACGGAGACCGACACYGCCCAGAACACCGGCGGCAAGCTGGATGCGTCCGATGTCGATAGTTCTGCCGCCTTCGATGTGCAGACGGATGTCGATGGCAGCCACGGCTTCGGCAAGTTCACCATCGCCGCCGACGGCACCTGGACCTATGTCATGAACGACGCCCA
>NZ_JBFUFK010000128.1:0-934 GCF_056403475.1 Rhizobium sp. P2_G9
AGAGCCCGATTCAAAAGTTCATTCGTAGATCCAATACCTTGCGATGCGCCTTGTGAGCATTCGGATTGAAGCGATTTGCGCCCATGCTGTTGAGCTTTCGATGGATTTTTCCCAATCCTTGGCGAGGCGGCGGCAACGCCCGAGCCAAGCAAATGTTCTTTCGACAACCCATCGGCGTGGCAGCAAGACGAAGCCCGCGGCCTTGTCAGAGCGCTTAACGATTTCGACTGTCCACTGCCCGTGACGGCGCATCGCCAACTTCAACTTGTCGCCCGCATAGCCACCATCGGCGAAGATATGGCGCAGCCATGGAAAACGGTAGCGGATGGCCTTGAGAACATCGGGCGCACCGTCGCGATCCTGCACGTCGGCCCCATGGATCAGCACGAAGATCAGAAATCCGCACGTATCGGTGACGATGTGACGCTTGCGACCCTTGATCTTTTTTCCTGCGTCATAGCCGCAAACGCCGCCGCTTTCCGTGGTTTTGACGCTTTGGCTGTCGATGATCCCCGCCGTGGGTTGCGCTTCTCGTCCTTCGATCTCTCGCGCGGTCATCACCAAAAGCTGATTGATGCCCTCCCATAAACCCATCTTTCGCCAAGCATAGAAATAGCCGCGCACCGTCGACACCGGAGGGAAATCACCCGGCAGCATCCGCCATGAGCAACCGCTTGATGCGATATAGAGGATCGCCTCCACGACCGAGCGCATCTTCGTCGTTCGKCWGCGACCGCCACGCTTGGCCGGTGGGATCARYGGTTCGATWARMSCCCATTCCCGGTCYGTCAAATCACTTGGAAAACGAAGCGCGTCTCGGTTATGCTCACGCCGAGCGATARCAGTCCAGGTCATCGGAAACCCCATTTTGATTTAGCACCAAAAGGGAATCACAACCTGCTGTTATCGCTCAACTACTTTTAAATCGGGCTCT
>NZ_JBFUFK010000129.1:0-898 GCF_056403475.1 Rhizobium sp. P2_G9
TAGCCCGGATATCTCACACTTGTTTTTGAATTTGCTTTCGGCGGGCGTTTTCGAGGGTTCAGCGGTGATGTCGGTGCTTGCGCGGCGGGTCAGGGGCGCGCTGCAGCATTTTGACCGTCAACGGGGCGAGCAGTGCCGCCCGCGGCAATGGCGGGGAGCGATCGACGGGTTTTGAGGACTGTGCCCTGTCTGTTYCGTCAACGCGCCGCRGCGGTTCGGAGGTAATGGTATGCGAGCTCCCACTCGTCGCGCCACGGATAGGCCGAGGCCATAGCAATCTTGACGCGGCGGACACTTGTGGTGACGAGGGCGCCGATCTTGAGCAGTTTGAGCCGGATATTGCCGCAGCTGGCGCTCGCGAACTGGGTGAAGCGCAGCCCGATGCGGCGCAGCGCTGAGAGCAGCACATAGGCCATCGAGGCAAACCACAGACGCAGCTGATTGGCCCGCATGGTGGCGGCTGATGTGCGGTCGGCGAACAGATCGGCCTGGCACTCCTTGATCCGGTTCTCCATCTCGCCGCGAGCACAGTAGAGCGTCTCATAGAGGTAGCGCGGCGCAGCCTCGGCACGGCTGAGCGAGGTGACGACGAAGCGCGGATTGGTGTCGCCGCGGGTCACCTCGGCCTTGGCGATGACGCGCCGCCTGCGGCTCCAGCTGTCGAGCGTCGACCACTGCAAGTCCTTGAAGCGACGCGCCGGCTTGCCGGTGCGGCGGCTCTCGGCGGCAGCCTGGCCGAGTTCGGTCTCGATCTCGGCGATCAGGCGCTTGTTCTTGGCCAGGCCGAACAGATAATCGACCTTGTTGGCCTCGCACCACGCCATCAGCGCCTCACGGCAGAAGCCGCTATCGGCGCGCAGCAGGATGCGGGTCCTCGGCCAGGTGCGGCGGATTTGCC
>NZ_JBFUFK010000130.1:0-861 GCF_056403475.1 Rhizobium sp. P2_G9
CCGGCGCTCGGAATTCAAATTCACGGCCAGCAGTTCTCCGGGCTGGGTAGTCAAGCGCTGCTTGGAGACGATCGTGATCTCATGTCCCGCCAGGCGGGCGGTGACGTGTGTTTCCGATCCCGTCGGTTCGACGACAAGAACCTCGGCGGGCACTGCGCCGTCACCGCCGATGGTGATGTCGTCCGGGCGGATGCCGTAGGAAATCTCCATCGCGGCAGTCACGCCGGTGACGGCGGGGACGGGCGCGATGCCGGCCACCAACAGGCCCGCTTCCGTTGTCCTGGCGGGCAGAATGTTCATCGCCGGGCTGCCCATGAAGGTGGCGACGAAGAGGTTGGCGGGGCGGTCATAGAGTTCGAGCGGCGTGCCGATCTGCTCGACGCGGCCGGCATTCATCACCACGATCCTGTCGGCCATGRTCATGGCTTCGATCTGGTCATGGGTGACGTAGACGATGGTCGATTTCAGCCGCTGATGCAGCGCCTTGATCTCGGCCCGCATTTTCACCCGCAATTTGGCGTCGAGATTCGACAAAGGTTCGTCGAACAGGAAGACTTTCGGATGGCGSACGATGGCGCGGCCCATGGCGACGCGCTGGCGCTGGCCGCCGGAAAGCTGTGCCGGCTTGCGGTCGAGGAGCTGSGTGAGTGACAGGATTTCCGCCGCCTTCGCCACTTCCGACTTGATTTCCGCCTTGCTGCGGCCGGCGAGTTCCAACGCAAAGCCCATATTCTGCGCCACCGTCATCTGTGGATAGAGCGCATAGTTCTKGAACACCATGGCGATGTCGCGATCCTTRGGCTCCAGGTCGTTGACACGCCGTCCGTCGATGGCGATGTCGCCGGCGGTCACCGTTTCCAG
>NZ_JBFUFK010000131.1:0-856 GCF_056403475.1 Rhizobium sp. P2_G9
CTAGGCCGTAAACTCATAAACGGGCTTCCCCTTTGGGTTTGACGGTGATTCAAGGCTGCCATTGATTTGGGAGCCTAATGATGACCCGTCGCCGCCATGAGCTGACTGATTTGGAATGGAATATTATCGCGCCTTTGTTGCCGAATAAGCCTCGYGGTGTTCCACGGGTAGATGATCGTCGCACCATCAATGGGATTTTGTGGCGGTTCCGCACCGGTTCGCCGTGGGCGGATGTTCCGGAGCGCTACGGCCCATCAACGACATGCTACAACCGCTTTGTCAGATGGCGCAAAGCCGGTGTCTGGGATCGRATTTTGGCCGATATTTCAAAAGCCTTTGATRGCGACATCATCATGATCGATTCATCTTGCGTCCGAGTGCATCAGCATGGTGCAACGGCAAAAAAGGGGGGTCTGATGATGGCTGCATGGGACGTTCCCGCGGCGGGCTGACGACCAAGATCCATGCTGTCGTCGATGCCGAAGGCCGTCCCGTCGCTCTTGAATTGACCGCCGGGCAGACGCACGACAGCAAGATGGCACTGCCGATGCTGAGCGTTATGCGCGAGGGCACGATCATCCTTGGTGACAAAGCTTACGATACCAATGCATTGCGTGCACAAGCCAAGGAAAAGAAGGCCTGGGCCAATATCCCAGCCAAAAGCAATCGCAAGGACAGCTTTTCCTTCAGCCGATGGGTCTATCGGCAAAGAAATCTCGTCGAACGCTTCTTCAATAAGCTCAAACAATATCGAGCTATGGCAACACGTTACGACAAGAACCCAGCCAATTTCCTTGCCGCCGCCAAAATCATTGCTACCCGCATCTGGATCAACGCGTTATGAGTCTACGGCCTA
>NZ_JBFUFK010000132.1:0-800 GCF_056403475.1 Rhizobium sp. P2_G9
GGCATCGTAAACTTAACGGGCACGCGGCAGTCGTAGCCCGCTTGCACTATGACGGTTCATGCCCGAGCGATCTTTGCCCACAGGTTCATTGCCTCTGAACGCAATTCGCGATGATGGCTGGATGAGACGTCGTGTCGGGGGATGTGGAACAGGTTGGCGATCGGATCATGGATKGAGACGAAGCGCTGYAAATGKCGCTGYGACTTGAASCGYTTCATGATCCGTTCYCGTCGCCGGAMTGGCTGRTGGGAATTCTCCGCCCGATTRTTCAAGCCYTTATGCGAACGGTGTTCGACRSTTGGCATGATCTCSCGCTTTGCCGCATCGTAGGACCGGAGCTTGTCGGTGATCATCACCCGCGGCGTGCACCCCTGGCTCTTCAACAGTTTGCGCATCAAACGCTTGGCTGCCTTGGCATTGCGACGACTTTGCACCAGAACGTCGAGGACGAAACCATGCTGATCGACAGCGCGCCAAAGCCAATGCTTCTTGCCACGGATAGAAACGACGACTTCATCGAGATGCCACTTATCTCCGAGCCGACCGGAAGAGCGGCGGCGGAGCTCGTTGGCGAAGGCACGTCSGAATTTCTCCGCCCACAATCGGACCGTCTGGTGCGAGACAATAATCCCTCGTGCCGCCAGCATATCCTCGACCATCCGCAAGCTGAGAGGGAAACGGAAATAGAGCCACACCGCGTGGGCAATAATTTCAGCGGGAAAGCGATGGCGGCGGTACAGCGGGTCACGGTCTGTCATCGCCCGTCATCTCACATCGATATCCACATTCCGTTAAGTTGA
>NZ_JBFUFK010000133.1:0-771 GCF_056403475.1 Rhizobium sp. P2_G9
AAGAAATCTCGTCGAACGCTTCTTCAATAAGCTCAAACAATATCGAGCTATGGCAACACGTTACGACAAGAACCCAGCCAATTTCCTTGCCGCCGCCAAAATCATTGCTACCCGCATCTGGATCAACGCGTTATGAGTCTACGGCCTAGGAGGCCGACGTCGTTGCAGCGGCCGAGCAGCCGTTCGAGAAGAGTGCGTGCCTCGTCCAGCCGGTCGATCAGCACATAATTGCCGACCAGCCAGAAACTGCATGCGAGGAAAACGCCTTGTCCAGGTGGCAGGGCTTCGGAACCGCGACCGTGCTCGTAGCGCAGCAGGAGGCCGTCGCTCATGAGCCGCTTTTCTATCGCTTGGACCGTGCCGATCACCCGCGGATCATCGGGAGGAAGAAAGCCGACAAGCGGGAGCAGCAGGAGACTCGCGTCAACGACCGACGAGCCGTAGGATTGAACGAAAGACGCAAGGTCTTGGTTATACCCTTGCTCGCAAACCTGAAGATGGATTTCATCGCGGATTCGCGTCCATTCGTCGACGGGGCCGTCTTCGCCAAACTCATCGAGGTCCCGTCGCAAAGTTTCTCCGTTAACGCCGCTTTGATGATTTGCCGGTGAAAAGGCGCGCCGATTTGTTGGAGCGTCGGATCATTCATGATTCTCAATGCCATTGCCGAAAAGCTGAAACGCCAGTCGAAGGACGATTTCAAGGGACGGCAGTTTGAAGCGTGGCTGATCATTCAGGCGGTTTCCTGGTATTTGCGCTATCCGCTGAGCT
>NZ_JBFUFK010000134.1:0-745 GCF_056403475.1 Rhizobium sp. P2_G9
CCGTCAAATCACTTGGAAAACGAAGCGCGTCTCGGTTATGCTCACGCCGAGCGATAGCAGTCCAGGTCATCGGAAACCCCATTTTGATTTAGCACCAAAAGGGAATCACAACCTGCTGTTATCGCTCAACTACTTTTAAATCGGGCTCTTAGAGCGTCGCTGTTGCGTCGCCCTGGACCGAGGCTTAGACGGTTGTCAGGCGACGAAGAGGAGGCTTACGAAATGTCGGACGATGGCGACCGAATCCGGGTGCTCATCTGCGAAGACGAGCCGCTCATCCTGATGGTTACGGTTGAAATGCTGGAGGACGCCGGGATATCGACTATGGAGGCCGGATCGGCGGCGGAGGCATTGCGACAACTGTCTGGGTCTATCAACGTCCTCGTCACCGACATCGGTCTTCCCGACATGTCCGGCTTCGAGTTGGCGCTCAAGGCCCGGAAACAGTGGCCGTCAGTGCCGATCGTCTTCGCCACCGGCGACCGCCGCGTGGATGGTGCCGACAAACTCGGCAACAACATCGTGCTAGGGAAGCCTTATTCCGACGAAGAGATGATCGAGGCGATACGTGGCCTCGCCTGTCGCGAGAACACGTGAGGGCATCGTCAACTTAACGGAATTTGGAATTCGATGTGCGATCATGGGCCATGACAAATCGTGATCCGCTGTACCGCCGCCATCGCTTTCCCGCTGAGATCATCGCGCATGCTGTGTGGCTCTATTTCCGCTTTCCTCTCAGTTTGCG
>NZ_JBFUFK010000135.1:0-716 GCF_056403475.1 Rhizobium sp. P2_G9
GGCGAGTTCGTGGTCTTCGTCGGTCCGTCCGGCTGCGGCAAGTCGACATTGCTGCGCCTGATCGCCGGCCTCGAGGACACCACCTCCGGCACGATCGAGATCGACGGACGCGACATGACCAGCGAAGCGCCGGCCAAGCGTCGGCTCGCCATGGTCTTCCAGTCCTATGCGCTCTATCCGCATATGAGTGTCAGGAAGAACATCGCCTTTCCGCTGAAGATGGCGAAGATGCCGCAGGAGCAGATCGACAAGAAGGTCAATGAAGCCGCCCGCGTTCTCAACCTCACCAACTACCTCGAGCGGCGGCCGGGGCAGCTCTCGGGCGGTCAGCGCCAGCGCGTCGCGATCGGCCGCGCGATCGTCCGTGAGCCCTCCGCCTTCCTGTTCGACGAACCTTTGTCCAATCTCGACGCGGCTTTGCGCGGCACGATGCGGCTGGAAATCAGCGAACTGCATCATCAGCTTGGCACGACGATGATCTACGTCACCCACGACCAGGTCGAAGCCATGACCATGGCCGACAAGATCGTCGTGCTCAATGCCGGCCGCATCGAACAGGTCGGCTCGCCGATGGAACTCTACCACACGCCAGCCAATGTCTTCGTCGCCGGCTTCATCGGCTCGCCCAGGATGAACCTGGTGACCGGCGCCGAGGCGCAGGCGCTCAACGCCACGACGATCGGCACGCGGCCCGAACACGTGGGCATCTCCAAGAC
>NZ_JBFUFK010000136.1:0-681 GCF_056403475.1 Rhizobium sp. P2_G9
CCTATGCCACGACCAAGGGGGCGATTGCCAACTTTACGGCGGGGTTGGCGCAAATGCTTGCGAAAAAGGAAATCCGCGTGAACTCGGTTGCCCCCGGACCGATCTGGACGCCGCTCATTCCTTCGACCATGCCTGCTGACACGGTCAGCAAATTCGGCAGCAACTACCCGATGAAACGACCGGGCCAGCCCGCCGAACTGGCGACCGCCTACGTAATGCTTGCCGATCCGCTCTCCACCTATGTGTCCGGCGCGGTCATCGCGGTCACGGGCGGCAAGCCGATCCTCTGAGGTTCAGCGCTGTCCGAGGAAATGAAAGAACTCGGCGCGGTTGATAGGACGCATGCGCAGCTCGTCGGGTCACGGAGAAACGCGATCCCGCGACGCCCCATAGCGCTGCCTCTTCCATCGAACGCCCGTCACCGGCACCTGTCTTGCTATGAGGGACACCGAGGGAGCTTGGAGCCGTTGGTCTGATCAGTGAGACGCGTGGTGTTCGTTGCGTTTGCGGGTTTCGGCAGCCTTCTTCGCCGAAGCCGAACGTTCGGCCTTGGGGCGGTTGGCCGAAGCTTCCCCGCCGAGATGACCGCCCTTCCGTGAGGGTGCATGATTTTCTGACTTGCCGCGGCCGGAGCCGGATTTCTTGCCGCCATGCGTCTCGGCGTTGACGGTCGCCCAGGCG
>NZ_JBFUFK010000137.1:0-634 GCF_056403475.1 Rhizobium sp. P2_G9
TCCACCAGATGCTGCTCACGCTCGAAAGCAACGGCCTGATCCGCAGGCAGCCACGCATCGCACGCAGTGTCGAACTACTCATCCACCACAACTGCCTGCCAACATTGCAGCCAAACCAAACCGTCAAATCCTCTGTGCAGAGGTACTAGYCCACTTTTCATGCGTTGGAATTCGTCTTCAGATATCGCACCGGACGTTTTCAATTGCACCAGCTTTTCAAGCTGTTCAATCTTGTTGGACCCACCGGCAGAGTTGGCAGCTACAGGCGCAACGACTGATCCATCAACCGGATCACCGAACCGATTGGGTCCGACCGTTCCTTTCGACAATGCGAAGACGATCGGTACAATGGGCACAATGATCCAGAAGCCTGAATGGTTCGTGTCGTGCATGCGGCGAACTAGAACAGCCCATGACGGGAAGAAATGGATCAGGACCACGATGGCAATAAGCGGCTGAATCTTTCCGTCCGGCGAGTCAATTGTTGCAGCACTCTTCGCCGATACGGCAGCAGCGATGATTAGAGCCCGATTCAAAAGTTCATTCGTAGATCCAATACCTTGCGATGCGCCTTGTGAGCATTCGGATTGAAGCGATTTGCGCCCATGCGGTTGAGCTTTCGATGGATTTTTCC
>NZ_JBFUFK010000138.1:0-619 GCF_056403475.1 Rhizobium sp. P2_G9
TCGTCGGCGGTGGGGCGGCGGACCTTGAGCACGACATCGGCCAAAGTGGCGTCGGCAATCAGGCCGATCCGTGCGCCGACCTTCTCATATTCGCCATCCGGAATGCGCGACAGCGCGCCGGCACCCGCCTCGATCACAACGTCGAGGCCCAGCGACTTCATCTTCTTGACCGTCTCAGGTGAGGCCGCAACGCGTGGCTCGCCTTCGGTCTCCTTGGCTATGTATACGTTTGCTGTCACTACCCCTCCCCCGGCGCGGATCGTCGCCTCAGTAAATCACGACGCCGCGCACGCTCTCGCCGCCATGCATCAGCTCGAATCCCTTGTTGATGTCTTCGAGCGGCATGGTGTGGGTGATCATCGGGTCGATCTGGATTTTGCCATCCATGTACCAGTCGACGATCTTGGGCACATCGGTGCGGCCGCGGGCGCCACCGAAGGCGGTGCCCATCCAGGTACGGCCCGTGACCAGCTGAAACGGGCGGGTGGAGATTTCCTGGCCGGCGCCGGCGACGCCGATCACCACCGACTTGCCCCAGCCGCGGTGGCTGGCTTCGAGCGCCTGGCGCATCACCTTGGTGTTGCCGGTGCAGTCGAAGGTGTAATCCGCGCCGCCGATC
>NZ_JBFUFK010000139.1:0-577 GCF_056403475.1 Rhizobium sp. P2_G9
GATGGACCCGGTGCCCGATCACGGGGAGAAGTCCTACAAAGGCTCCGGTCGCCTCAAGGACATGAAGGCGATCATCACCGGAGCTGACAGCGGCATCGGCCGGGCGGTCGCACTCGCCTACGCCCGCGAGGGTGCGGATGTCTTGATTTCCTATCTCGACGAGCATGAGGATGCCAACGAAACTAAGCGTCTCGTCGAAGAAGCAGGTCGCAAAGCCGTGCTTGTACCGGGCAATCTCAAGGAGGCTGCCCATTGCCGCGACGTCGTCGCCAAGGCGGTCGCCGAGTTCGGCGGGATCGATATCCTCGTCAACAACGCCGCCCATCAGGCGACTTTTCACGAACTCGAAGACATCGACGACGACGAGTGGGAACTGACCTTCAAGGTCAACATCCACGCGATGTTCTTCCTGGTGAAGGCCGCCGTGCCGCACATGAAGGCGGGGGCTTCGATCATCAACACCGCATCGATTAACTCCGACGCACCGAATCCGACGCTGCTCGCCTATGCCACGACCAAGGGGGCGATTGCCAACTTTACGGCGGGGTTGGCGCAAATGCTTGCGAAAAAGGAAATC
>NZ_JBFUFK010000140.1:0-512 GCF_056403475.1 Rhizobium sp. P2_G9
AAATCACTTGGAAAACGAAGCGCGTCTCGAAATCACTTGGAAAACGAAGCGCGTCTCGGTTATGCTCACGCCGAGCGATAACAGTCCAGGTCATCGGAAACCCCATTTTGATTTAGCACCAAAAGGGAATCACAACCTGCTGTTATCGCTCAACTACTTTTAAATCGGGCTCTTAGAAGGATGAAATAGAACAGCTCGAACATCCAAAATTCCCGCCGTGAAGACCGGCCGGAAAACGTGAAATACTGCCGCATTGCATTGAGATAGGATTTCATTTTCGCCCTCCAAAGAATCCGGGATTTATTTATCTTGGATTTAATAACCGTGGATTGTCAAGGGATGGTTGGCGTTGTTTCCACGGATGGAAGCACGTCAAATATTGGCTTGGAACGTTAGAGCCCGATTCAAAAGTTCATTCGTAGATCCAATACCTTGCGATGCGCCTTGTGAGCATTCGGATTGAAGCGATTTGCGCCCATGCTGTTGAGCTTTCGATGGATTTTTCCCAATCC
>NZ_JBFUFK010000141.1:0-507 GCF_056403475.1 Rhizobium sp. P2_G9
ATCGGGATAGGGGGGAGCCAATCAGCTCCGCCCCTCCCACACCACCCGGCATGCGGGTCCGCACCGGGCGGTTGGAGCGGTTGAAGTCGTCAGGCTTATAGTTCTCCCGGCCCGACGCTTGGGTTTGCTTATTCTGGTTCGGCGGGTTTGATTTCTCGCTGCCGTGGCCTCTCGGGCTTCACCCTACCTGCCAGATCGGCGAGCTTCGCTGACGCGACCATCTGAGACCGTCCAAATCCGATAACCAGTGGCTTCCCTTCCGCTCCTTCGGCCCTTCGTTCGCGCCAAAGCGCTCCCTACTACGGCCTCTGCTGACTTCTCGCGCCGGCTCGACACCGTCGCCCTTTCAGGCACAAAGCGAGATCTCCCCAGGTAAGAACGCACTCCTTCCCTGCACGACCGCCGGATTTACGCCACCGACCCTTGGTCACAAGAGCTTCGCGGTTCGTTGCCCGCTCGCCCTGATCGGCATCGCCTCATATCCGGTTCTTGTCCATCGGCCCGCAG
>NZ_JBFUFK010000142.1:0-489 GCF_056403475.1 Rhizobium sp. P2_G9
GCAGGCCGCGGCTTCGCTTCTGGGCGTCGCTCGGCGACTTCTTTTTCCCCGACGAGGACCGCGCGGTCTACGCCGAGGGCCTGCGCCGCGGCGGCTATCTTGTAACGGTGGACGCCGTCACGGAAGCCCAGCATGACAAGGCCGTCGACATCCTCGACGACGAGGGCACGATCGATGTCGACGAGTGGGCCGATTCCTGGCGCGCCGAAGGCTGGAGCGCGGACAAATACACCGCCGACTCGACCAACGCGCCGCTTTCTACGTCCGCCGAGCAGGCGGCCCGGATGACTGAAGACGCGTTCGCTTCGGATCGTTCGGGTGACGGAAACGTCATCCCGGTCGTCGAAGAACAGCTTCGCGTCGGCAAGCGTGACGTCAATGCAGGCAACGTTCGCGTTCGCTCCTATGTCGTCGAGACGCCTGTCAGCGAGACCGTTACCCTGCGCGATGAAAACGTGGCGGTAGAGCGTCGCAGTGTCGACCGTCCAC
>NZ_JBFUFK010000143.1:0-478 GCF_056403475.1 Rhizobium sp. P2_G9
GGGCGGCTCGTTCTCCCTCCCACACCCGCGTCGAAATCTGGTTGTCGTCGGCTGCTGCCTTCCGTACACCGCCAAGGGCCAGATACCGCTTCACGAGCGTCGAAGCCTCGGTGGCCGCAGGATCGATCCCGGAGATGGACACGACGGATTGCGGATCGACAGTCGCCCCCGGCTCCTGTTCGGTCGCATTGGCCGGCCCCAGCTCGGCCAGCGCGCGATGCCAATGCGATTCATGTTGTCCATGCGGCCGCCCTTCTTCCTCCCAAATCGCGTGGGCCCGATCGCGGATGCGCTCATCGTCGTCCATGTTTTTCTCCTGATTGCTTCTCGTCCACCGAATGGAATGCCCGGGGCGCTCCGACCGTTCTCCTGAGCTGAACCCTTGTCCGACGTCTTCGTTCCGCCGTCTCGTCGTGGCGCACTCGTCGACCATCGCAAGGTCTGCGAAGGCTTTGTGCCGCAGGATCGTGTTTTGCCT
>NZ_JBFUFK010000144.1:0-457 GCF_056403475.1 Rhizobium sp. P2_G9
TGCCGCGGGCGGCACTGCTCGCCCGCACTGCTCGCCCCGTTGACGGTCAAAATGCTGCAGCGCGCCCCTGACCCGCCGCGCAAGCACCGACATCACCGCTGAACCCTCGAAAACGCCCGCCGAAAGCAAATTCAAAAACAAGTGTGAGATATCCGGGCTAGCTATTGCTAAGGTCGATCTTACCCGGGCCACTTTTTGTACGCTGCGTCAAGCCTCTGTCGGCTCGCAGAGCGCCGCCATCATCGGTATCACCCTTAGCGACCATCACGCCTACATGAGCGTGCCACAAACCGCTCTCCGGTGAGGAAGAACTCGCCTTCGTGAACCGCGCCGGATTTGCCGGAGACCCCAACTCGTGAGAAGTAGGGTCTATGACAAGCAAGACGACGAACAAATTTTCCCCTGAAGTCCGCGCCCGCGCCGTTCGAATGGTGTCGGAACATGAGGCCGAACATTC
>NZ_JBFUFK010000145.1:0-452 GCF_056403475.1 Rhizobium sp. P2_G9
GCGGCGGATGGCACCTCACAGGTGATCACCGTCACCATCCACGGCACCAATGACGCGGCCCTCATCACAGGAACGAGCACCCAGGAACTGACGGAGACCGACACCGCCCAGAACACCGGCGGCAAGCTTGATGCTTCCGATGTCGACAGCTCKGCCGCCTTCGATGTGCAGACGGATGTCGATGGCAGCCAYGGCTTCGGCAAGTTCTCSATCGCCGCCGACGGCACSTGGACYTATGTCATGAACGAYGCCCATGACGAGTTCAAGGCRGGYCAYGACTATACCGACAGCATCACCGTGACCACGGCGGATGGCACCTCACAGGTGATCACCGTCACCATTCACGGCACCAATGAYGCGGCCCTCATCACAGGAACGAGCACCCAGGAACTGACGGAGACCGACACTGCCCARAACACYGGCGGCAAGCTKGATGCTTCCGATGTCGACAG
>NZ_JBFUFK010000146.1:0-452 GCF_056403475.1 Rhizobium sp. P2_G9
CATAGGTCCAGGTGCCGTCGGCGGCGATCGAGAACTTGCCGAAGCCGTGGCTGCCATCGACATCGGTCTGCACATCGAAGCTGGCCGAACTGTCGACRTCGGAAGCATCCAGCTTGCCGCCGGTGTTYTGGGCRGYGTCGGTCTCCGTCAGTTCCTGSGTGCTGCTGCCGCCGATCACGGCYGCATCATTGGTGCCATGGATGGTGACCGTGATCACCTGTGAGGTGCCATCTGCCGTGGTCACCGTGATGCTGTCGGTATAGTCATGACCCGCTTTGAACTCGTCATGGGCGTCGTTCAT
Source organism: Rhizobium sp. P2_G9 (assembly GCF_056403475.1). NCBI lineage: Bacteria > Pseudomonadati > Pseudomonadota > Alphaproteobacteria > Hyphomicrobiales > Rhizobiaceae > Rhizobium > Rhizobium sp. P2_G9. The sequence continues at coordinate 302 of NZ_JBFUFK010000146.1, forward strand.
GACATAGGTCCAGGTGCCGTCGGCGGCGATCGAGAACTTGCCGAAGCCGTGGCTGCCATCGACATCGGTCTGCACATCGAAGCTGGCCGAACTGTCGACRTCGGAAGCATCCAGCTTGCCGCCGGTGTTCTGGGCGGTGTCGGTCTCCGTC
>NZ_JBFUFK010000147.1:0-428 GCF_056403475.1 Rhizobium sp. P2_G9
CACCCACCTGGGACGTGCCGTCGGCGGTGGTCACGGTGATGCTGTCGGTATAGTCATGACCCGCCTTGAACTCATCATGGGCGTCGTTCATGACATAAGTCCAGGTGCCGTCAGCGGCGATCGAGAACTTGCCGAAGCCATGGCTGCCATCGACATCGGTCTGCACATCGAAGGCGGCAGATCTGTCGACRTCGGAMGCATCCAGCTTGCCGCCGGTGTTCTGGGCRGTGTCGGTCTCCGTCAGTTCCTGGGTGCTCGTTCCTGTGATGAGGGCCGCGTCATTGGTGCCGTGGATRGTGACCGTGATCACCTGGCTGGTGCCGTCSGCSGTGGTGACGGTGATGCTGTCGGTATAGTCGTGGCCTGCCTTGAACTCATCATGAGCGTCGTTCATGACATAGGTCCAGGTGCCGTCAGCGGCGATGGTG
>NZ_JBFUFK010000148.1:0-407 GCF_056403475.1 Rhizobium sp. P2_G9
GCACGGCAATGATCAGCGCCAGGATCGTCGAGCCGACGGAGAGGAACACCGAATTGAGGAAGGGCGTGAAATAGTCCTTCTGGCTCTCGACGTCATAGTAGCTTTCCAGCGTGCCCGACGGGATCAGGTTGAAGCCCTGGATCGCCTCCTGCTCCGACTTGAAGCTGGTGATGATCGTGTAGAGGATCGGAAAGAAGATCAGCAGCGCGATGATCCAGGCAATCACGGTGACGACTGCGGTGCGTCTGGTGGAAACAGCTCTGGCCATGGTGCCCTCCTATCGGTCCAGGTTCTTGCCGACCGCGCGCATGGCGAAGAAGGCGACGATGTTGGCAAGGATGACCGCGATGATGCCGCCCGCAGACGCCTGGCCGATTTTGAATTCGAGCAGCGCCTTCTGGTAGACG
>NZ_JBFUFK010000149.1:0-402 GCF_056403475.1 Rhizobium sp. P2_G9
GGCCCATCTCCACGAAGCGACGCCTGGTGCGATAGACCGTCGAGCCGCTGGCCACCACGGTGGCGGCAATCGCCTCGTCGCCCAGGCCAGCATCGGCGGCCAGCAGGATCTGCGCCCGCTTGAGCTTGCGTGCCGCATGCTTGCCAGCGCTCAGTAGGCTCRTAAGTTCGTCGCGTTCGGCTTGGTCGAGATCGACACGATAGCGTATATTCATCCGCAAGGCCTCCTTTGGGTATGGAGGTCCCGGATGAATCGAAAAATGAATCAATTACTTGACCAAAAGTTGCCAGAGGCGCCGCGCTTCACCGACAAGCAGGGCCAGTATCTCGCCTTTATCTGGGCCTACAGCCAGATCAATGGGCGCGCACCGGCCGAACGCGACCTRCAACGCTATTTCGGCGT
>NZ_JBFUFK010000150.1:0-384 GCF_056403475.1 Rhizobium sp. P2_G9
GGCCCATCTCCACGAAGCGACGCCTGGTGCGATAGACCGTCGAGCCGCTGGCCACCACGGTGGCGGCAATCGCCTCGTCGCCCAGGCCAGCATCGGCGGCCAGCAGGATCTGCGCCCGCTTGAGCTTGCGTGCCGCATGCTTGCCAGCGTTCAGTGGGCTCATAAGTTCGTCGCGTTCGGCTTGGTCGAGATCGACACGATAGCGTATATTCATCCGCAAGGCCTCCTTTGGGTATGGAGGTTCCGGATGAATCGAAAAATGAATCAATTACTTGACCAAAAGTTGCCAGAGGCGCCGCGCTTCACCGACAAGCAGGGCCAGTATCTCGCCTTTATCTGGGCCTACAGCCAGATCAATGGGCGCGCACCGGCCGAACGCGACCT
>NZ_JBFUFK010000151.1:0-376 GCF_056403475.1 Rhizobium sp. P2_G9
GGCGACCACCAGACGGTGATCAAGTCGATGTCGAAACTGCACGGCGACCACCAGACGGTGATCAAGTCGATGTCGAAACTGCACCATGATATCGCGACCTTCTCCGGTGCCACCATCCTCGGCGATGGCAGTGTCGCGCTCATTCTCGATGTCGCCCATCTGGTGGCAGCAGGTCAGCAACAGGAGGCGCAACTGCGCGCGGCCGGATGAGTGAAGCAGCCCTCAAGATCAACAGCAATCTCTGGAGCAATTCCGAGGAAATCGAAGTCCTGACCTTCGACATTGCCGGCGAGACCTTCGCCATCGAGGCGGTGATCGTGCGGGAAATCCTCGATCTGCTGCCGGAAACACCGGTGCCGGGCGCGCGGCCCTTCGT
>NZ_JBFUFK010000152.1:0-366 GCF_056403475.1 Rhizobium sp. P2_G9
GATCTCGGCGATCAGGCGCTTGTTCTTGGCCAGGCCGAACAGATAATCGACCTTGTTGGCCTCGCACCACGCCATCAGCGCCTCACGGCAGAAGCCGCTATCGGCGCGCAGCAGGATGCGGGTCCTCGGCCAGGTGCGGCGGATTTGCCCGACGATGCGCTCGACTTCCTCGACCGCGCCGGCCGCCGCATCGATATTGGCGCGCCTGAGCTTCGAGAGCAGCAGGTGCCGGCCACAGAAGATGTAGAGCGGCAGATAGCAATAGCTGTCGTAATAGCCGTGGAAGAAGCGGCCTTCCTGGTCGCCGTGGATCGGATCGTCGGTGGCATCGAGATCGAGCACGATCTGTTTCGGCGCCTTCTTGTG
>NZ_JBFUFK010000153.1:0-301 GCF_056403475.1 Rhizobium sp. P2_G9
CCGCTGCGCGCCCGCGCCTTGCCCACCAGCGTCGCCAAACGATCCAAAAGTCCTGCCAGGTCGCCGCTCTTGACTGTGTGCTGCGACAGCTTCTCGCCGCCACCCGGCAAAAGCGATGTCACCAGCCATTTGGCGCGCGACAGTTCCAATGAGACGAAAATTGCGCCAAGATCAGTGCGGATAGCGCCCGCGCGATCGGGGTTCTCTGCGATCATATCCATGAGGCCCTCCAAAGTTGGGATTGCAAACACGACTTTGATACAAGCCGTGGCGCTATCCACCCTCATGGAATCTTGTGGGG